>JAIEQK010000032.1 GCA_019747795.1 Gammaproteobacteria bacterium
GCGCTGTGCTCAGATCCGGCCTACCCTTTAACCCTAATCACACGCTTGCCTAGACCTAGGCAAGACGGTATCTACAGAGGACGGGACATCCCCCATTAATCAGCTTCCCGCGTCACCGCGTGGGCGCCGAAGGCCTGGCGCATGGCGGCGAGCAGGCGCGAGCCGAAGTCGCCGGCGCCCTGGCTCGAGAAGCGCGCGTTCAACGCAGCGCCGATCACCGGCGCGGGCACGCCGCGCTCGATGGCTTCGATCGCGGTCCAGCGGCCTTCGCCGGAATCGGCGACGACCGGCGCGATGCCAATCAGCGCCGGGTTGGCGGCCAGCGCGTCGGCGGTCAGATCGAGCAGCCAGCTGCGCACCACGCTGCCGTGACGCCAGGACTCGGCGATCTCCGCCAGGTCGAGATTGAACTCGCCCTTCGCGCGCAGCAGCGCGAAACCTTCGGCGTAGGCCTGCATGAGGCCGTACTCGATGCCGTTGTGGATCATCTTGACGTAGTGGCCGGCGCCCGCCGGGCCGCAGTGCACCCAGCCGCTCGTGGACGTGGGCGCGAGCGCCTCGATCACCGGGCGCAGGCGCTCGACCGCCAGGCCATCGCCGCCCAGCATCAGCCCGTAGCCATTGTCGAGGCCCCACACGCCCCCCGACACGCCGGCGTCGACGAAGTCGATGCCGCGCGCGGCGAGCGTGGCATGGCGCGTCATCGCGTCCTGGTAGTGCCCATTGGCGCCATCCACCAGCAGATCACCGGGCGCGAGCCGCGCGCCGAGCGCCGCGATGGTCTGCGTGGTGATTTCGCCCGCCGGCAGCATCACCCATACGCTGCGCGGCGGTGTGAGGGCCGCGACCAGCGCGTCGAGATCGCTCACGGGTATCACGCCACATTCCGCCGCCAAGCCCGCGACGAGCGCTGCGTCGCGGTCGTGGCCCACCACCTCGATGCCCGCGCGGCGCAGACGGCGCGCCATGTTGGCGCCCATGCGCCCGAGTCCGATCATGCCGAGTTGCATGGCGCTGCTCCCGCGAGACGAAGTTCTACAAAACACCGCGCGCGCGCAGGCGCGGCACGATGTCGACGCCGAAGCGTCGCGTGTCGCCGAGGTAATCCATGTAGCTCATCAAGACGCCGTCCATGCCGCGCTCGTGCAGTTCGGCGAGCTGGTCGGCGATGTCGTCCGCCGTACCGAGCAGTGGCAGCGAGCCCGCGCCGAAGGCGAAGGTCTCCAGCGTCTGCTGGCTGAAGGAACCACTCTCGAGCCCCACGCCGTCGGCCCAGTTGCGCACCGCGACCACGTCCATCTGTTCGACCACGCGCTGCCGCTCGGCTTCGGCCTCGGCGCGGCTCGCGGCCCACACCGGCAGCACCATGCAGACCACGCGCACCACGCGGCCGTGACGCGCGGCGCGCGCCTTGAAGTCCGCGGCCAGCGCTTGGGCGTCGTCCATGCCGACCGGGCAGACGAAGGCCCAGTCGCAATGGCGCGCGACCATCTCGCGCGCGTCGTTCGACGTCCCGGCGTTGACGATGGGCGGATGGGGTCGCGCCTGGGGCTGCGGCATGACGTAGCCGCCGCGCACCGTGTAGTGCTCCGACTCGAAGTCGAAGCTGCCCGGCGGCTCGGTCCACAGGCCCTTCAGGATGCGGATGAAATCCGCCGAGCGCTGGTAGCGCTTGCCGTGCTCGAGCATCTCGATGCCCATCATGTCGAACTCGGCGCGGTTCCAGCCGCTCACGATGTTGATGCCCCAGCGACCATTGCCGATGTGGTCGAGGCTCGCGCCCATCTTGGCCGCCACCACCGGGTTGAAGGCCGGCACGTGCACGGTGGAGAACACCTGGATGCGGGTGGTCGATGCCAGCATGGCCGCGGCCCAGGTCATGGTCTCCAGCGACTTGCCGTGGTAGTCGATGTCGCCGCCGATGGTGCGCCAGCGGCTGACCGGGAACAGGAAGTCGAAGCCCGCCGCCTCGGCGGCCTGGGCGATGTCGCGGTTGGCGGCGAAGGTCCAGTCGGTCTGGTCGGACTTGTAGCGGCTGATGTTCGGACTGTTGCTCACGGTCGGCATGAAGATGCCGTAGCGCAGCGGTTCGCGGGGCTGAGTCGCGGACGGGGACATGGAAAGGCGCTCCGAATGAGGCTGGCGGCGGTCCATTGTGTCGCGCGCGTGGCGCCGCGCCCAGCCCTGTGCGGCTTGCCTCCGCGTGCCGCGCGGCGCTAGGCTGGCCGTACACGTATCGCCGAGGGGAGAGGCGCATGGTCCAGTACGCAGAAATCACCGATCTCGACTTCACCGTCGAGGAGATGGAACGCAACGTCGCGCGCTTCAAGGACCAGAAGAGTTCCGACAAGGCCTTCATCGACACCCGCATCCCGGGGCACGAGCGCGAGATCTTCAGCATCATCGGCAACGGGGTGCAGGAGGACGCGAGCATGCGTCCGCAGATCCCCGCGCAGGATTTCCACCTGGCCATGATCCGCTCTGAGCCGGGCAAGGGCGCCGCGCTGCATTCGCACCTGACCCAGGAAGTGTTCATGCCGCTCAGCGGCCGCTGGGCGATCTTCTGGGGTCCGAACGGCGAGAAGGAAGTGATCCTCGAGCCCTACGATGTGATCTCCGTGCCGCTGCACGTGATGCGCGGCTTCCGCAATGCCGGAAGCGAGACCGCGATGATGCTGGCGGTGGTCGGCGGCAACGATCCGGGCCGCGTCGGCTGGCCGGCGTCGATGAAGGACGCGGCGCGCGCCGCCGGCCTGATCCTTGACGAGGAAGGCAACCTGCGCGAAGTCGCGCCCGCCTGAGCGGCATGCAAGGCCCGCTCAGCGCGGACGAGCTTGCCCGTTACCAGGAGGACGGGCAGGTCACGCCGGCCTGGCGCCTGCCGGTCGATCTGTACGAGCGCCTTCGCGCCGCGCTGGAGCGGCTGCTGGAGGCGCGCGCCGATGTCCGGCCGGACTTCATCGCCCTGCCCCACGTGCCCTGGGACGGCCCCGACGGGGTCGAACTCGCGCGCGAATTCTTCGCCATCGTCACCGACAGCCGGCTGCTCGACTGCGTCGAGCAGGTGATTGGTCCCGACATCGTGCTGTGGGCCTCGGCGGTGTTCTGCAAGCCGGCGGCCACCGGTCTCGAAGTCCCCTGGCACCAGGACGGCCAGTACTGGCCGATTCGTCCGCGCGCCACGGTCACGATGTGGATTGCGCTCGACGACGTCGGTGTGGACAACGGCTGCATGCGGGTCATCCCGGGCTCGCATCGTCTCGGCGAGTTCAGCCACGAAGTGAGCGATCGCGAAGACCTGGTGCTGAACAACGTGCTGACCGATCCACGTCTCGACCTGACGCGCGTGCGCGACATCGAACTCGCCGCCGGGCAGTTCTCGCTGCACGACGTCGATCTCGTGCACGGCTCTCAGCCCAACACCTCCGGCCGCCGCCGCGCCGGCTACGCGGTGCGCTACATGCCCTCGACCTCGCTCTACGACCGCACGCTCGCCATGGGCGGCGGCTCGGCGAGCGCGCCGGTGGAATTCAAGCAGCGGCCGATCTGGCTGGTGCGCGGCGTGGACCGCAGCGGACAAAACGATTTCCGCACCGGTCACACGCACTGGTGAGGCGGGCGCTCAGTCGAGGCAGGCGTTGATCGCGCGAATTGCCGCCAGGTTCTCCAGGTCCTTGTTCAAGGCTTCATCGTCACCGAGGCCATAGGCCGGGTTGGCCGAGAGCTTCACCACCACGCTGCGGCGACTCGGATCGACGTAGATGAACTGGTTGTACACGCCGATGGCGGTGAACTCGCCGCGCTCGCCCTCCGGCAGCCACCACTGGTAGCCGTAGCCCAACGGCATCTGGTGGCCGGCGAGCAGCGGCGCGCCGGGCGCGAGATGGGGCGCCATGACACGGGTGGAGGCGCGCACGAAGTCGGCCGACAGCAGTCGCTCGCCCTGCCACACGCCGTCGTTGCGATAGAGTTCGCCGAGCCGGGCGAAGTCACGCGCGGTGAACAAAAGACCGCCGAAGGCCATGTCCCGTCCGGCGCGATCGTGGATGACGTAGCCCGGCGAGGTCGCGCCCAGCGGCTGGCGCAGGCGGCGGTCGAGGTAGTCCGCGAGCGTGGCACCGGTGGCGGCGCTCAAGACCATGCCGAGCGCCTGGGTCTCGCAGGACGAGTAGCGGCACAGTTCACCCGGCGGACGCTCGCGGGTGAGGCTCGCCACCACGGCATCGAACTCGCCCTCGCCGCCCATCGGCGCGACCAGCCGCCCGATGTCCTCGGGATGGCTGTAGTCCTCGTAGAAGCGCACGCCGGACGACATCTGCAGCACCTGCTCGATGCTGACGCCGTCGTAGGCGGTGCCGGCCAGCGCCGGCACGTAGTCGGTGACCTTGTCGGCGAGGCTGCCGATGGCGCCCTCGGCGAGCGCGAACCCGATCAGCGCCGAGGTGAAACTCTTGCCGACCGAGAACGACATCCACGGCACCTCCGGTCCACCCGAGAGCCAGTACTGCTCGAAGCGCACCCGCCCGTCCTGCAGCACCAGCAGCGCGGCGGTATGCGTGGCGCCGAGCAGCGCGTGCAGGCTGCGCCGCTGACCCGCGACCTCGAAGGTGGTGGGCAGGTTCAGCGGCTCGCCGTTCGGGAACGGCTGCGGCCGCGCGGAAGGCGGCAGCGTGCGCGTCGCCACGAAGTCCTGCATGCGGCAGAACACGTCGTACATCGGTTGACCGGAGAAGAGTTGCATCAGGGGCCCTCCCCGCTTCGTCGCGTCAGGCGAACTCGCCCTGCACCGCGGCCAGGAACTCGAAGGTGCGATCGAAGGCGCCCGGTTCCACGTCGGCGATGGCGGCGTTGAAGTCGGTCACGCCGGCGTCGCGACGACGGGCGAACTCGGCGCGCAGCGTCGCCTCGTCGCCGACCAGGGCGGCGTCCGCCGGCCCGCGATAGCCTTCGCGGTCGAGCATCGCGCGGTAGCTCGGCAGCTGGCCGTAAATCGCGAGCGTCTTGCCAATGGTCTCGCGAGCCGCGTCGACGGCGGTGGTGAGCACGATGGGATAGCCGCCGATCACGCGCGGCGCGGGACGTCCAGCATCGCTCGCGCCGCGCGCGAGGTGCGGGACGATGTGTTCGGCGATGGTCTTGGGCCCGGTCATCCAGGTGCTGGTGCCATCGGCCAGGCGACCGGTCAGGCGCAGCATGTGCTCGCCGAGCGCGGCCACCACCACCGGCACGTCGGGCACACCGGGCACCTCGATCTGCAGGTTGGCGATGCGGAACTCCTCGCCGTCGAAGTTCACCACCTCGCCGCGCAGGAGCGGCCGCAGCACCTTGAGATACTCGCGCATGTGACGCGCGGGCTGCGCGTAGGACAGGCCGAGCATGTCCTCGATCACGAGCTTGTGCGACAGCCCGATGCCGAGCACGAAGCGGTTGCCGCTCATCTGCGCGGTGGTCAGCGCCTGCTGCGCCATGGCCATCGGGTGGCGCGGATAGGTGGGCGTGACCGCCGTCCCAAGTTCGATGCGGGTGGTGTCACGACCGGCGACGCCCAGCGCCGAGATGGCGTCGATGGTGCGAATGTGCGCCATCCACAGCGTGGCGAAGCCCGCCGCCTCGGCGCGGCGCGCCAGCGCCACGATACTGTCCACCGTGATGCCGGTCATGCCGGCGCCGCTCATCAAGCCGAATTTCATGCGCTGTCGTCCTCGAGTTGATCTGCTGGCGTGCGCTCAGTCGGTCCACCATGGCCCGGCCAGCGCGGCGCGCTGCGCGACTTCTATCCATTGCCCTTCCGGATCGCGCACGAAGGAGATGCGCGCGATGCGGCCGATGTCGTAGGGCGCTTCGCCGGGCGCGGCGCCCGCGGCGACGAAGGCCTGCCAGGCGCGGTCCACCCGCTTCACGTGCAGCGTGACATAGCGCAGCCCCAGATTCACCCAGTGACCGGCGGGACGCGCGGCGGGGTCGTGCTCGAGCAGCAGCACGCTGTCGCCGGCGAGATAGTGCCCGGGGGCGAGTTCGACGTACCCCATGGTGTCGCGATAGAAAAGCCGCGCCCGCGCGAGGTCGGCGACGGCGAGCTTGAGACCGAGCCCGGTGATGCCGAGATACCCGGGCGGCATCAGGGTCACGGCGTTACCGTCGGGATCGCGCAGCGCGCGCGGCGAAGCGACGTCGGGCCGCGCGATCAGCAGCTCGCCGTAGCCGCCCGGCACGTCCGCGGGCAGGTCCCGCCGCGAGATGTTGACCTTGAGGATGCTGTCACCGAGCGCGTGCCGGTACTGCACCAGCCCGTCGTTGTACGGCACGGCCTGCTCGACCGCGAGGCCCAGTTCGTCCCGCCAGAAGCCGAGCACCTCGCGCGGCCGGTTGGTGAAGTAGCCGATGTCGAGGCAGCGCTTGGAAAGCGAGTCGGGGCCCCGGGTGGGGATGGTGTCTTGAGCTGATGTCATGCACTGCTCCGCGTAGGTCGGACTTACACCCGACATTCGTATCGATGTCCTGAAATGGAATGTCGGACTGAAGTCCGACCTACAGGCCCACCTCGCGCTCCAATTGTTCCAGGCTTTCCTGGGCTTCGAGCCACTCGGTCTCCAGCGTCTCCAGCCGGCGGCGGCATTCGCCGAGCTGTTGCTGGACCGCACTCAATTCGGTCTTGCGCGCGACCTCGTAGAGACCCTGGTCGGCGAGTCGCGACTCGAGCGCCGCGAGTTCGGCGCCGAGCTTCTCCATCTGCGTCTCCAGCTTCTTCACCGCGTTCCGCGCCGGCGCGACCTGGGCGCGCTTCGCCGCCGCCTGCTGTCGCGCCTCCTTGCCGCGCGCGCCCCGCGCGCCGTCCTCGACCGGCGTGGCGGCACTGGCCTGGGCCGCCCGCTCGCGGCTCTGCTGATGGCGATGATAATCGTCGAGATCGCCATCGAAGGGCACCAGGCGCCCATCCTCGACCAGGTGGAACTCGTCGACGCAGTTGCGCAGCAGGTAGCGGTCATGGGAGACCAGCACCAGCGCGCCACCGAACTCCTGCAGCGCCAGCGTCAGGGCCTGGCGCATCTCGAGATCGAGATGGTTGGTCGGCTCGTCCAGCAACAGCAGGTTGGGCTGCTGCCAGGCGACCAGCGCGAGCGCGAGCCGGGCCTTCTCTCCGCCGCTGAAGGGGCGGATGGGCGTGAGCGCCGCGTCGCCGCGAAAATCGAAACCGCCGATGAAGTCGCGAATCACCTGTTCGGACACCTCGGGTGACAGCCGCTGCACGTGCAGGCTGGCGCTCGCGTCCAGGTCCAGCACTTCGAGCTGCTGCTGAGCGTAGTAGCCGATGCGCAGGTGGGTGCCGGCGGTGCGTTGCCCGGCGAGCGGCGCCAGCTCGCCGAGCAGCGCCTTGATCAAGGTCGACTTGCCCGCGCCGTTCGCGCCGAGCAGGCCGACACGCGAACCCGGATGCAGCGACAGTCGTACGCCGGCGAGCACGCGCCGCTCGCCGTAGCCCAGGTCGGCGTCCAGGAGCGTCAGGAGCGGGTCCGAGACCTTGGGCGCCTCGCGAATGCGGAAGTCGAAGGGCGAATCCACGTGTGCCGCCGCCACGGTCTGCATGCGCTCGAGCTCCTTCAGACGGCTCTGCGCCTGGCGCGCCTTGGTGGCCTTGGCGCGAAAGCGCCGCACGAAGGACTCGATCTCCTTGATGCGCGTCTGCTGGCGCTGGTAGAGCGCCTGTTGCTGGGCGAGACGCTCGGCGCGCTGGACCTCGAAGGCCGAGTAGTTGCCGCGATAGAGCCGCATCTCCTGCTGTTCGATGTGCACGATGTGGGTGACCACCGCGTCGAGGAAATCCCGGTCGTGGGAGATCAGCAGCAGGGTTCCTGGATAGCGCTCGAGCCAATCTTCCAGCCACTGGGTCGCATCCAGGTCGAGATGATTGGTGGGCTCGTCCAGCAATAGCAGGTCGCTCGGGCACATCAGCGCCTGGGCGAGATTCAGCCGGATGCGCCAGCCGCCCGAGAACTCCGACACCGGGCGGGACACCTCGGCCTGGCTGAAGCCGAGGCCGTGCAGCAGCTGTTCCGCGCGGTAGTGCGCGTTGTAGCCGTCACAGGCGTCGAGCTCGGCATGCGCCGCCGCCAGCGCCGCGTCGTCGCCCGCCGCCTCGGCCGTCGCGAGGCGCCGTTCGATGTCGCGCAGCGCGCGGTCGCCGTCGATGACGTGCTCGAGCGCCGTGCGTGCGCTGGCGCGGGTCTCCTGCGCCATGTGCGCGATGCGCCAGCCCGTCGGCATGCGCAGGTTGCCCTCGTCGGGTCCCAGCTCGCCCAGCAGGAGCTTGAACAGGGTGGTCTTGCCCGTGCCGTTGCCGCCGGTGATGCCGACATGCTGGCCTGGATGGATGGCGAGCGAGGCGCCGGCGAACAGCACGCGGCCGCCGCGCCGCACGGCGAGATTCTCGAGGGCAATCATGGGGGGGCATCACCGGCCGCGCAGCGGCGGCGCTTCAATACTCCGGCGGCAACTTCTTGTGGATGATCAGGCAATGGCGCGCCTGGCTGACGTAGCCCCCGGCTTTCAGATCCGACAGGATGCGACTCACCATCTCGCGCGACGCGCCGATGCGGCTCGCGATGTCCGACTGGGTCATGCGCCCCTCCAGCACCCGCACGCCGTCCTTCTCCACCGACAGTTCTTCCAGCATGCCGCGAAAGCGGCCATAGACATCCTGCAGCGCGAGACTCTTGACCCGGTCGGTCAGCACCCGCACCCGGTGGATGAGCTTGTGCACGAGGTGCATGGCGAATTCGGGATGCGTGGCGAAGAAGCTCTCCAGTGACTCGCGCGGAATGATGGTGAAGCGGCACGGCTCGAGCGTCATCACCGAGGCCGACCGCGGCCCGCCGTCCAGGGTCATCTCACCGAAGTACTCACCGGGTCCCTGCACATTCAGCGTGACCTCCTTGCCCTTGTGATCGGCGAGGAAGATGCGCACGCGGCCCTCCTGGATGATGTAGATGGCATCAGTCGCATCGCCTTCGCTCACGACCACCGTCTGACGGGGGAAGCTCTTGGTGACCGCGCGCGTCGACAGCGCCGCGAGCTGGGCGGCGTCGAGCGTGAACGGCTGCGTGTTCACTTGGGACACGGTTGCATCTCCGCTGGAGTGGGCCTGTGGCAGTTTAGCATCGCGAGCGCGCACCATGTTCGCCCAGGCATGCGCGACCTGAGCCGCGGCGCGGATCCCCGCGGCGCCACGGCGCGAAATCGCGTACGCGCACGGAGTTATCCCCGCCGTGACGCGCAATGGGCAGCGCCGGACACAGCGCTCGCGAGGGCACTGGTGCCGCTGGCGTGTGCGTGAAAGTTGCGTTTGCCACGACAGCTCGCATGACCTGACACCGCGAAATCCCCAAAAGCGTGCATCGCCTCGCGCTCTGTTCCCTCACGGTGCAGTTGCGTCGATCGCGCGCGGCGCTGACAGACCTAAGCGAATGATTTTCATTGCAAGCGGTGCTTGGCACGGGATTCGCACTCGCCCCCGCATGCCCGGACAGGCTGAGTAAGCACTGATGACCCCTGAAGGAGATTCTCAATGACCAAGTGCAAAGGGCCTGGAATGGTCTTGTTGGCCGGTGGGCTGTTGCTGTCCGCTGTCGGCGCACAGGCGGGTGGCAAGATCGCCATCGACGATACCAAGTGGATCAGCATCGGCGCCGGCGCGCGCGGTTCCTTTTCCACCATCGAAGACCAGGCCGGCAATGGCGACTGGTCGTCGGACTTCAATGCCGACAACGCTCGTATCTATGTGAACGGGCAGGTCAACCAGTACGTCAAGTTCGAACTGAACACGGAATGCATCTTCTGCGGCAACAGCGCGCTGGAAGAATTCCACCTGCTGGACGCCATCGCCAAGTTCGAGTGGAACCAGTATTTCAACGTGTGGGCGGGCCGCCTGCTGGTGCCGGCCGAGCGCCAGGAACTGAACGGTCCCTTCTATTCGACCACCTACGACGCCTATCGCACGCCGTTCGAGTCGTCTGACTTCAGCACCACCTTCGGCACCGGCGGCGCCGGCGTCTATGGTCGCGACCACGGCGTCAACGTGTTCGGCGCGGCGGGCCCTGGCGGCGCGTTGCAGTACGTGTTCGGCGTGTTCAACGGCCTGGAATCGGCTGCCGGCTTCGGCCCGAACCAGGACGACAACCTGCTGTACGCGGGTCGCGTGGCCTACAACTTCCTCTCGGTCGAGAAGAACCCGGGCTACTACACCAGCGGCACCTACTACGGCACCGGCGGCGACATCCTGACGCTCGGTATCGTCGCGCAGTACCAGGAAGACGGCTCGGGCTCCTTCCTGAACCCGGGTGACCACCTGAACGTGTCCGTCGACCTTCTGTTCGAGAAGATCCTGCCGAACAAGGGCGTGTTCACCTTCAACGGTGAGTACAAGAACTTCAACTCCGACTACGACTCCGCGGCGTTCGCGGACCCGGACTGCTTCTGCACCTTCGACGGTCAGTCCTACTCGGTCGCGGCGTTGTACATGTTCCCCGACCAGGTCTTCGTGGGCAAGGTCCAGCCCTATGTCCGCTGGACGGACATCATGGCGGACGACAGCGCCGATCGTGACGAGTTCGAAGCCGGCATCAACTACATCATCGACGGTCACAACGCGCGCGCATCGCTGTTCTACCAGCACGGCGACATCATCACCAAGGGTCTGAACTACTCGCCGACCGCCGCTGGCGCCGAGGTCGATGCGATCCGGCTCGCGGTGCAGCTCCAGATCTGATCTCCCCACTCATCCACACAAGGGAAGAACTCAATGAAAAGAACCTTCAAGACGCTCGTGACCTCCATGGTCGCCGCCTTGGTGGTGTCGACGACGCCTGTCCGGGCCGAAGACACCATCAAGGTCGGCGTCCTCCACTCGCTGTCCGGCACCATGGCCATCAGCGAGACGACGCTCAAGGACACCATGCTCATGCTCATCGACGAGCAGAACAAGAAGGGTGGCCTGCTGGGCAAGAAGCTCGAAGCGGTGGTGGTCGACCCGGCCTCCAACTGGCCGCTGTTCGCCGAAAAGGCGCGCGAGCTGCTCGCCAAGGACAAGGTCGCCGCGGTGTTCGGCTGCTGGACCTCGGTGTCCCGCAAGTCGGTGCTGCCGGTGTTCGAAGAGCTGAACGGTCTGCTCTTCTACCCCGTGCAGTACGAGGGTGAAGAGTCCTCGAAGAACGTGTTCTACACCGGCGCGGCGCCGAACCAGCAGGCCATTCCGGCCGTCGACTACCTCATGAACGAGGTGGGCGTGAAGCGCTGGGTGCTGGCCGGTACGGACTACGTCTATCCGCGTACCACCAACAAGATCCTCGAGGCCTACCTCAAGGACAAGGGGGTGGCCGCCGAGGACATCATGATCAACTACACGCCCTTCGGTCACTCCGACTGGCAGAGCATCGTCTCCGACATCAAGAAGTTCGGCTCGGCCGGCAAGAAGACCGCGGTGGTTTCGACCATCAACGGTGATGCCAACGTGCCGTTCTACAAGGAACTCGGCAACCAGGGCGTGTCCGCTGCGGACATCCCGGTGGTCGCGTTCTCGGTCGGCGAGGAAGAGCTGTCCGGTATCGACACCAAGCCGCTGGTGGGCCATCTCGCTGCATGGAACTACTTCATGAGCGTCGACGCCCCGGCCAACGCCGAGGCGATCAAGAGCTGGCACACGTTCATCAAGAACGACAAGCGCACCTTCAACGACCCCATGGAAGCCCATGTCATCGGCTTCAACATGTGGGTGAAGGCAGTCGAGAAGGCCAAGAGCACGGACCCGACGGCGGTGCAGAAGGCCATCATCGGCGTGGAGTCGCCCAACCTGACCGGCGGCATGTCCAAGATGCTGCCGAATCACCACATCACGAAGCCCGTGCTGATTGGTGAGATTCAGGCCAACGGCCAGTTCGAGACCGTGTGGAAGACCGAAGGACTGGTGCCGGGCGACGCCTGGTCGGACTTCCTGCCGGAGAGCAAGATCATCGAGGCCGACTGGACCGATGCGCTGAACTGCGGCAACTACAACACCGTCACCAAGAAGTGCTCGGGACAGAACTTCTAAAGAGTTCCGTTCCCGTTTCCCGCGGCGCGTGCAGGCACGCGCCGCGGGGAATGCCCACAGGCACCCGATACGCACCCACGAGAGTCATGAGCCTCCCCTACGCCTTTCGCCTGCTTCGAAGCCTGGCCATGCTGTTGGCGCTGCTCTGCGCCGCGCGCATCGCGCTGGCCGAGACCGAGCTGCCACTCGCCGCCCTCCAGGGCCTGGACTTCAAGGCCAAGGCCGCGGCCATCTCGGCGATCGCCGACAGCGGCTCGCCGCGGGCCGAGGCCATCCTGAACGCGCTCACCGACGGCCGCCTGATGCTGCGCAAGTCCGATCAGCGCTTCGTAATCATCGCCGCGGCCGAGGATCCGGCCACCCTGACAGACGCGCTGGATGGCAGCGCGCTCGGCAGCGAACCGCTTGCCGGGCTGAAGAAAATCGTCATCAACAATCAGCTCCGACTGCAGCTGCGCGCGGAACTCGCCCGCATGCAGCTCGCCAATCCAGACCCGCACGCGCGACGCGCGGCGGTCGAAGCCCTGGCCGCCGATCCGACGCCCGCAGTGATCGCGTCCCTGGTCGAGGCGGCGCCCAAGGAACAGGACGAGGACGTCGCGCGCGCCATGCAGGTGGTCATCGGGCTGGCCCAGATCGGCGACGCCGATCCCGCGAAGCGCCTCGAAGGAGTCCAGGCCGTCACCGGCAGCATGCTCGGAGAAGTCCACAACCGCCTGACCCAGCTCGTCGCGCGGAACCCGGCCGGCGAGCCGCTCGAGCCGTCCATGGACGTGCGCATCGCCGCGGGCGCGGCGCTGCGCGCCATCGATCAGCGACGCGCGCGCTACGAACTCATCCAGACGGTGTTCTTCGGGCTCAGCCTCGGCTTCGTGCTGGTGCTGGCCGCCACCGGGCTCGCCATCACCTTCGGCGTGATGGGCGTCATCAACATGGCGCACGGCGAGATGATGATGCTGGGCGCCTATACCACCTACGTCGTGCAGCAGGCGCTGCCCAACCACATCGAAGCCTCGATCTTCATCGCCATTCCCGCCGCCTTCCTGGTCGCCGGCCTGGTCGGCATCGTGATCGAGCGCGGCATCGTGCGCTTCCTCTACGGTCGACCGCTCGAGACCCTGCTCGCGACCTTCGGCGTGAGCCTCTTCCTGCAGCAGGTGGTGCGTTCGATCTTCTCGCCCCTGAACCGCGCGGTCGCCACGCCGCAGTGGATGAGCGGCCAGCTGATGGTCGGCGACGCGCTCGCGCTGACCTGGAACCGCCTCTACATCATCATCTTCAGCGCGCTCGTGTTCGCCGCCCTGCTGGCGCTCCTGCGCTTCACCGCGCTCGGCCTGCAGGTGCGCGCGGTGTCACAGAACCGCGCCATGGCGCGCGCCATGGGCGTGCGCGCCGGCTGGGTGGACGCGCTGACCTTCGGCTTAGGCTCCGGCGTCGCGGGCCTCGCGGGCGTGGCGCTCAGCCAGCTCACCAACGTCGGCCCCAACCTCGGCCAGTCCTACATCATCGATTCGTTCATGGTGGTGGTGTTCGGCGGGGTCGGCAACCTGTGGGGCACCCTGGTCGCCGGCCTCTCGCTCGGCATCGCGAACAAGTTCCTCGAACCCTTCGCCGGCGCGGTGCTGGCCAAGATCCTGGTGCTGGTGTTCATCATCCTGTTCATCCAGAAGTGGCCGCGCGGGCTGTTCCCGCAGCGCGGCCGCTCGGCGGAGGCCTGAGCCATGGCGGTCACCGCGAACAAGCGTGCCGATCAGGTCGTCTACGGGGTGCTGCTGGCGCTCGCCGTGGCGGTGCCGGCGCTCAATCTCGGCGTCGGCGAGAGCTCGGCGCTGCATGTGTCCACCTACACCATGACGCTGGTGGGCAAGTACCTGTGCTATGCGCTGCTGGCGCTGTCGGTGGATCTCGTGTGGGGCTTCGGCGGCATCCTGTCGCTCGGCCACGGCGCGTTCTTCGCCCTCGGTGGCTACGCGATGGGCATGCACCTGATGCGGCAGATCGGCACGCGCGGCGTGTACGGCAACGCGGAGCTCCCGGACTTCATGGTGTTCCTGAACTGGAAGGAGCTGCCGTGGACCTGGTACGGCTTCGACAGCTTTCCGTTCGCGATGCTGATGGTGGTGCTGGTGCCCGGCCTGCTCGCGTTCGTGTTCGGCTGGTTCGCGTTCCGCTCGCGGGTCACGGGCGTGTATCTCTCGATCATCACCCAGGCGCTGACCTACGCGCTGCTGCTCGCCTTCTTCCGCAACGAGATGGGCTTCGGCGGCAACAACGGGCTCACCGACTTCAAGGACATCCTCGGCTACGACCTGCAGGCGGACAGCACGCGCGCGACCCTGTTCGTGCTGTCGGTGCTCGCGCTGGCGGGCGGCTACGCCGGCTGTCGCGCGCTCATCGACTCCAAGTTCGGCCGCGTGCTGGTGGCGGTTCGCGATGCCGAGAACCGCGCGCGCTTCATCGGCTACCGGGTGGAGAACTACAAGCTGTGGGCCTGGACCTTCTCGGCCATGCTGGCCGGCGTCGCGGGCGCGCTGTACGTGCCGCAGGTCGGCATCATCAATCCCGGCGAGTTCTCGCCCCTGAACTCCATCGAACTCGTCATCTGGGTGGCGGTCGGCGGCCGCGGCACGCTGTACGGCGCCCTGCTCGGCGCCTTCGTGGTGAACTTCGCCAAGACCTTCTTCACCGGCGCGCTGCCCGAGCTGTGGCTGTTCGTGCTGGGTGCGGTCTTCGTGCTGGTGACGCTGCTGATTCCACAGGGCATCGCCGGCTACTTCAATCGCGAGGCCCGCGCATGAACGCGCCACGCACCCCGGTCAGCGCGCCGACCTGGTGGGATGAGTTCACAACCGCGGGCAGCTCGCCCAACACCGCCGCGGCGCGCCTGCACCAGGGCAACATCCTCTATATCGAGAACGTGACGGTGAGCTTCGACGGCTTTCGCGCGCTGAACGAACTCACGCTCTACATCGAGACCGGCGAACTGCGCTGCATCATCGGTCCGAACGGTGCCGGCAAGAGCACCATGATGGACGTCATCACCGGCAAGACGCGGCCCGATCGCGGGCAGGCCTGGTTCGGCTCGCAGTTGAACCTGCTCAAGATGAGCGAACCGGAGATTGCCGAGGCCGGCATCGGCCGCAAGTTCCAGAAGCCGACGGTGTTCGAGCACCTGCCGGTGTTCACCAACCTCGAACTCGCGATGCGCGCGCCGAAGGGCGTGTGGCGCAGCCTCGTGGCGCGCCTGTCCGGCGAGGCGCGCGATCGCATCGAGGAGATCCTGGTGCTGGTCGGTCTCGCCGAACAGCGCGACATGCGCGCGGGCGCGCTGTCCCACGGCCAGAAGCAGTGGCTCGAGATCGGCATGCTGCTGATGCAGGAGCCGCAGCTGCTCCTGATCGACGAGCCGGTGGCGGGCATGACCCACCAGGAGACCGAGCGCACCGCCGAACTGCTGGTGGCGCTGGCCGGCCAGCGCTCGGTGGTGGTGGTCGAGCACGACATGGAGTTCGTGCGCTCCATCGCCAAGCGCGTGACGGTGCTGCACGAGGGCAGCGTGCTCGCCGAGGGCAGCATGGCGCAGGTGCAGGACGACCCGCGCGTGCGCCAGGTCTATCTGGGGGCGTGATGCTGTCGGTCAAGCAACTCAATCATTTCTACGGCGAGAGCCACACCCTGTGGGATCTCTCGCTCGAGGTGCCGGAAGGCGCCTGCGTGTGCGTCATGGGGCGCAACGGCGTGGGCAAGACCACGCTCCTGAAGTGCATCATGGGCCTGGAGACGCCGCGCGAGGGCAGCATCCGCCTCGGCGACGTGGCGCTCGGCGAACAGCCGGCCGAGGCGCGCGCGCGCCACGGCGTGGGCTACGTGCCGCAGGGCCGCGAGATCTTTCCGCGCCTCACGGTGGAGGAGAACCTGCACCTCGGCATCACCACCCGCGGCGGACGCGGCCGCGAGGCGCTGGCGCGGGTCTACGAGATGTTCCCCGTCCTTAAGAAGATGCTGCGGCGACGCGGTGGCGATCTCTCCGGCGGCCAGCAACAGCAGCTCGCCATCGGCCGCGCGCTGGTGCTGGAGCCCAAGCTCCTGATCCTCGACGAGCCCTGCGAAGGCATCCAGCCGAACATCGTGCAGGAGATCGGCGATCTCATCATCCGGCTCAACCGCGAGCTCGGACTCACGGTGATGCTGGTCGAACAGAAACTGCCCTTCGCGCGGCGCGTGGCGTCCACCTTCTGCGTGATGGACAAGGGTCGGGTGGTCGCCACCGACCGCATGGACCAATTGAGCGACGAGCTGGTGCGCCAGTACCTTACGGTCTGAGCCCCGTCTGCCACGAGGAGGACCCCTGACGATGAAGCCTTTCGATCGCCTGCCGCTGCTCGGCGCCGCCGCCCTTGTCTTTCCGCTCCTGGCCTTCGCGCCCCTCGCCGAGGCCCACCCGCTTGCCGCGCATACCGGGGCAATGCAGGCCTTCCTGCATCCTTTCGGCGGCGTCGATCACCTGCTGGCGATGGTGCTGATCGGTCTGTGGGCGGGACAGAGCGCCGCCGGCGCGCGCTGGCAGGCGCCGGTCGCTTTCCTGCTCGGCCTCGCCGCCGGCGCGGTGCTCGCCGTGCGCGGCTTCGCGCTGCCGGGTGGCGAAGCAGCCATTGCCTTGAGTCTCCTGCTGCTCGGTCCTCTCGCCGCGCGCGCTGCTGGCCTCCCTGCCGCCCTCACCCTCGCCTGCGGCGCGTTGGCGGGCCTGGTCCACGGCCAGGCGCACGGCCTCGAACTCGGTGTGGCGGGCCAAGTGCTGCCGGCCTTCCTGCTCGGCTCGCTGCTGCTGCATGCGCTCGGTTTCGCGCTGGCGCGGCAGGTCGAACGCCGGGGCGCGACGCGCGCGCTGCGCGTGGCCCTGAACGCGAGCGCGCTCGCCGGCGCCTGGTTGCTCGCGGCGGGCTGATGAACGCGCCCCTCGCGGCCGGACAGGCCAGCGCCTGGCGGGCCCGCCTCGAGCTCGGCTTCGCCCCGCGCGGCCAGCGCACGCGCCTGGTCGGCAACCACCATAC
>JAIEQK010000217.1 GCA_019747795.1 Gammaproteobacteria bacterium
GCTATTGCCAAGAATCGCAACGCAGCCACGGCCGTCCAGGTGCGGCCGAATGTAGAGATAATTTCGGCCAGAGGCCTTAGCATGGCGCGGCCGACACACTCTGGGGAGAGCACCGACGATGAGCGACTTCTACGGCGACGAGCACCGCGCCTTCCAGGACCAGTTCGAGACCCGCCGCATGGCGGATCTCATGGAACAGGCGATCTTCAAGACCGAGCTGGACGACATGGATCGGCAGTTCGTGCAGACCCGCGACATGTTCTTCCTGTCGACGCTCGACCACCGCGGCCGTCCGACGGTGTCCTACAAGGGCGGCGACGCCGGCTTCATCAAGATAGTGGACAGCCGCACCATCGCCTTCCCGAGCTACGACGGCAACGGCATGTACTACTCGATGGGCAACCTGGCGGGCAATCCCGAGGTCGGCATGCTGTTCATCGACTTCGAGAAGCCGAACCGCATGCGCCTGCAGGGCCGCGCGAGCATCATGGCGAACGATCCGCTGCTCGCCGAGTACAAGGAGGCGGATCTGGTGGTGCGAGTCGCCATCACCCAGACCTGGGTCAACTGCCCGCGCTACATCCATCGCTATCAGAAGGTCGAGCAGTCGCGCTATGTACCGCGCGTCGAGCGCGAGACGCCGTTCTGCACCTGGAAGCGCATCGAGGGCTTCAGCGACGTGCTGCGTCCGCGCGACCAGGGCAAGGTCGAGGCCGAGGGTGGCCTGCTGACCATCGAGCAGTACATGGAGAAGGTCGCCAAGGGCGAAACTTGATCACGGTCAAGTGAGCGCCTCGTCCGTCTCAACCGGGGCGGACGGGCGCCGCTACTCACCCGCAGGGAGTCGTCAGAGCCGGGGGAGTGGCATGCATACAGAATTCTTCGTCAGCACGGCCGCCTGCGTGGGCGCGCTGTGCAGCGTCCAGCAGACCGCCATCGAACTGTCCCTGGCCGCCAAGAACGCCAAGGCCATCGCCTACCGCGCCGGCACCCGCGCGGTCGGTTTCAAACCCCTGACCGACTACATCGACGAAATGGGCCGCGATACCTCGCGGCTGGTGGCCCAGATCGACGCTACCGCGCTCGCCATCGCGCGGCGCGCGGTCGACGAGGTGCGCCTGGTGGACGCCAACGAGCGCCTGCACCGGGCGCGCGCCGCCATGCCGCCCGAGGAGACTGCGGTGGCGGCACTGCTCGTCGCCGTGGAAGAGGAACTGGCGGCCAATCGGCAGGACATCACGCGCGGTCTGCGGCGGCTCTACCAGCTGCTCGGCGACATCAACCAGCGCATGCGCGCCGCGGCGGTGATCTCGACGCGCGCGCGGGTCGAGGCCACCCAGGCCGGCGAATACGAGCGCGGCCTGCAGCTGGTGGCCGACACCGTCGAACGTTCGGCCACCACCATCCGTACCATCATCACGCGCTGCGAAGGCGAGCTTCGCAGCGCCGCCTGAAGCGAGCGAACAGACCATGCGCAGCACCACGCTCTACGCCGGCAAGCACCAGTGGCTGGTGTTCGGTCGGGATCCTGACAAGTCGCCGGACATCATCGACACCAACCAGTACCTGGTGCGCGCCGGCAATCGCAGCCTGCTGCTCGACCCGGGTGGCATCGAGACCTTCTCGGCGATGCTGTCGGCCGTGGCGGGCTTCACCGACATCGCCCACATCACCGACATCTTCGCCTCGCACCAGGACCCCGACATCATCTCTTCGCTTGGCCTGTGGGACCGCGCCACGCCCCACGCGCGGCTGCACGCGCCATGGATGTGGGAAGGCTTCATCAAGCACTTCGGCTGCCACAACATCGAGTACGTGAGCATCCCCGACGAGGGCGGCAAGCTGCTGCTGAACGAGGTCGCGCTGGAATTCGTGCCGGCCCACTACCTGCACTCGTCAGGCAACTTTCACGTGTACGACGCCGAGTCGCGCATTCTCATGAGCGGCGACGTGGGCGCGGCGCTCGAGCCGGCGGACGCGCCGATGTTCGTCGACGACTTCGCCGCGCACGTGCCGAAGATGACCATGTTCCACCAGCGCTGGATGCCGTCCAACGCGGCGAAGAACGACTGGGTGGCGCGGGTGCGCAGGCTCGACATCGACATCCTCGCGCCGCAGCACGGTAGGCTGTTCCGCGGTGACGACGTCAAGCGCTTCCTCGATTGGTTCGAGGCGCTGGAGGTGGGTATCGCCGTGCCGCGGCCCGCGGCCGCGCGCGCCGCCTGAGGCTCAGCCGGCGACCGCGTCGCTGACGGCGCGGTGGAAGTAGCCCAGCGCCGGCTCGTTGCGCCCGAACACGATGTGGTCCTGGGCGCCACTGTGGAAGCTGCGCTGGATCCCTTCGCCCACCGGGAAGTCCTCGCGTTCGACCACGCCCACCACGATGTCGAAATTGCGCTGCCAGTGCGCGCGCGCCGACTCGCTGCGCGGGGGCTCCGGGATGTAGACCGAGATGGTCGTGATGGACTCGTCGGGCGTGGGGCCGGGGTAGATGTGGAACAGTTCCAGGTGATCGAGCTGCCACACCAGCACGGTGTTCGGGAATAGCACGTAGATGCCGACCACGTGCGGCAGCAGGCTCCAGCCGGGCGCGCTCGTGTCGCGCGCCTCGGCCAGCGTCTTGCGCGGACTGACCAGGCGGAAGTGCGGTCCCCAGGTGTCGAATGCGCCGAGGTTGTCGTAGAAGGTGTTGCAGATCGAGTTCCGATGCAGCACGCAGAAGTGGTAGGACTCAAGGAAGGTGTCGAGCGCGAGCTTCCAGTTCATGCGCCGCGCCAGCACGCGCGTGGCGAAGTGATGGAAGCCCGCGAGTCCGAAGCTCGCGATCTGTTCGCCGACCGCACCGAGGTGGCGCTCGAGCGCCAACGGTGCGCCGAGACGGGGCATGATCCACAAGAGGCCATCGCGTTCCTCGACGGCGAGGCGACGCAGACCGTGCGTCGTGCGCGGCATGCCTTCGAAGGCTTCGTCGGCTGGACGCGCGGCGAGGCGGCCATCGTGCGCGTAGGCCCAGGCATGGTAGGGACAGCGCAGCATGCGCGCTTCGCCGCAGCCATCGACCAGGCGCGCGCCGCGATGGCGACACACGTTCATCAGCGCATGCACTTCGCCGTCATCGTCGCGCGTGAGCAGCAACGGCAGTCCGGTGTGATCGTGCGTGAAGTAACTGCCCGCGGTCGGCAGCATGCCGGACAGTCCGATGCACAAGGGCAGAGAGCGGAACAAGGCTTCCTGTTCGCGCGCGGCGATCGTGGGACTCGTGTACTCGCTGACCGGCTGCCTGTAGAGCTCGGCAGCCATCGCCGTGCTCTGCGTGTCGATGTAATCGAGCGGGCGGCGCGCGAGCGCCGGCCTTTCGGACTGCAGCATGAACGTCACTCCCCTGTTCGCGGCGAGTATAGCCAAGCGTGATCCGAAGACGACGTGAAGCGCGGACAAAAAAAAGCCCGGCTGGGCAGCCGGGCTTCTATCCGACGGGTGTGTGTGTTGCGTTGGGGACCGTCGTGGCGGATTGCTTACCTCGGCGACGAGCGCCTCGGGTCAATACAGCCTGGACACAGAGTAGCCCAGATGCCGGCCGAAAGCTCCCCCGAAATTGGGGGGCTAAGCCCTTGTATTTTTTATCTAATTTCTAGAATGACCGGCTAATCACATGATTTGATTGATTTAACTTCCCCAAAGCTCGAATTTGCATGAATGCAGGTCAGCCGCAGCGCCGGCGAGGAGCCCAGCGCCGGCTTGACACCCCTCGACGGGCTCGCTCAGAGTCGCCCGATGGTCAAGGCAGGAGTGCCCCGGTGAGCTTTTCCATTCGGCTGGCGCGCTCCGCCGAGGCCGCACAGCTCGCGCGCCTGTCACGCGATCTGATCGAGTACGACCTGCCCTGGCGCTGGAGCGCCGAACGGGTGCTGCGCTGCCTGAAGGACCGCGCCACGAACGGCATCGTCGCCGTTGCCGGCGGCCGCATCCTGGGCTTCGCGCTGATGCACTACCTCGACGCCGAGGCCCACCTGCTGCTGCTGGCGGTCACCCCGGCCCAGCGTCGCTCAGGGGTGGGTCGCGCCCTGGTCACCTGGCTCGAGGACACGGCGCGGGTGGCGGGCGTCGGCACCATTCGCCTCGAGGTGCGGGCCGGCAACGAGGGCGCCCGCGCCTTCTACCGCCAACTGGGCTACCGCGAGGGCCAGTTGCTGCCCGGCTACTACGAGGGGCGCGAGGCCGCGCTGCGGCTGTCGCGGCGCCTGTGGTCGCCGGCCACCGAGGCCGCGAGCCAGGTCAAGGCGCTGCTGCTCAACTGGCGGCCCTCGACCTGACGGTTACAATGCCGGCCGGCCCGAATGTGAGGACTTCGACCATGAGACTGCGTGGCGCCTGGATGTGCCTGGCCTGGCTGTGGGTGGCGACAGCCCTGGCCGCGGACGAGTCCGCGGTCGATGTCTGGGCCACGTTGCTCAGGCCGCAATACTTCGGCGAGCGCGCCATCCAGACCGGCAAGGAGGTGGTCGAGCTGCGCGTGCCGCTGCGCGCCGAGGATGCCGGCGTGGTGCCGGTGAGCATCAACGCCAAGATCCCGCAGACGCCAGAGCGCTACATCCGCACCCTGTGGGTATTCATCGACAACAACCCGCGACCCCTCGCGGGGCGCTTCGACCTGACCCCGGCCATGGGGCAGGCGGATCTCGCCATGCGCCTGCGCATCAACCAGTTCACCGACGTGCGGGTGGTGGCGGAGACCAACGACGGCCAGCTGCACATGGACCAGGGCTACACCCGGGCGAGCGGCGGCTGTTCCGCACCGCCGCCCTTCCTGACCCTGAAGGAAGCCCGCGAGCGCATCGGCGAGATGAAATTCCACAGCCAGGCGGCCAGCGACGAGAGCGACGTGGCGCTCGGCCAGCTGCTGATCAGCCATCCGAACATCACCGGCATGCAGCTCGACCAGAGGACCCGCGCCTACCTGCCCGCCGAGTACGTGACCAAGGTCGCGCTCAGTTTCAACGGCGAACACATCCTGAGCGCCGAGACCGACATCTCGATCAGCGAGGACCCGAGCTTCCGCTTCTTCTTCAAGCCGCGTGACGGCGGGACCCTGGTCGCGGACATGACCGACTCCAAGGGGCGCCAGTTCAGCCGCAGCTTCAAGGTGGCGGGGAACGCCCGCGCCGCGGCCCGCTGAGCACTCGGTGGCTCGCGCCCGCGAACTGACGCTGACGGCGACGGCGCCGCCCGCGCGTCGCTGGTGGCGGCGACCGGCACCGCTGCTCGCCCTGGCGCTCTTCGTGCTCGACGCGCTGCTGCTCGGCCAGGGCCTGGTGGCGGCGCTGCTGCTGATGCTGGTCGGCGGACTGCTGCTGCCCAAGGCCCTGCTGATGTTCAAGCTGCGGCGGGACGGCTGGGCGGTGGTCAGGCGCGCGTTGCTCTTCACACTCACCGCGTTCGCCATCATGCTGACCATCAGCGGCAACAATCGGCTGGCGCGCGACCGCGCGATGGACGTGGTCGAGGCGGTCGACACCTATCGTGGCGTGCACGGTCGCTACCCGCTGTCGCTGGACGCGCTGGTGCCGCGCTACCTTTCCGCCGTGCCGCGCGCCAAGTACGCGCTGGCCTTCGAAGATTTCCTCTACGAACGCGAGGGTAACGGCGCGCGCCTCGGCTACGTGGAAGTGCCGCCTTTCGGTCGTCCCTGTTACGACTTCACACTGCGTCGCTGGCAGGAGATCGACTGGCGGCGCCTGTCCGGCGCCGGCGGCTGTCCGCGGGCGACGCCCCTATCCTCGAGGAACCCAAGCCCATGACCGTGAGAGTCGAACGCAACGGGCCGGTGACCACGGTCATCCATTCCCGCCCGGGGGCGCGCAACGCGATGGACGCCGAGAGCGCCGACGCGCTGACCGCGGCCTTTCTCGCCTTCGACGCCGATCCGGACGCGAGCGTCGCGGTGTTCTGGGGCGAGGGCGGGGCGTTCTGCGCCGGCTGGGATCTGAAGCAGGCCGGCGAACTCGCGGGCCTGGCCGATCCGCTCGCGAACCTGGACTTTCCCGCCGGCGACGGGCCCGTGCCGCGCGGCCCCATGGGGCCCAGTCGGCTCGCGCTAGGCAAGCCGGTGATCGCCGCGGTGGCGGGGCCGGCGGTGGCGGGCGGCTTCGAACTCGCGCTGTGGTGCGATCTGCGCGTGATGGAGGAGAGCGCCTACTTCGGCGTGTACTGCCGACGCTGGGGCGTGCCGCTGATCGACGGCGGCACGGTGCGCCTGCCGCGCCTGGTGGGCGAGGGCCGCGCGCTGGACCTGATCCTCACCGGCCGCAAGCTGCCGGCCGACGAGGCGCTGAGCATCGGCGCCTGCGAGCGCGTGGTGCCCGACGGCACCTCGCGCGCGGCGGCCGAAGCGCTGGCCGCGGAGATCGCCGCCTTTCCGCAGGCCTGCGTGCGCGCCGACCGGCGCTCGGTCTACCTGCAGCAGGGCCTGTCCGAGCAGGCGGCCTTGCGGTCGGAGTGGTGGACCAGCAAGGACGTGGTCAAGGCCGAGGGCCTCTCGGGCGCGGCGCGCTTCAGCGGCGGCAAGGGCCGCCACGGAAGCTTCGAAGGTCTCTGATTCCTCTTGTAGGTCGGGCTTCAGCCCGACATTCCATTCGGGGCGTTGGTTTACGTTCTGCGATTGCAATGTCGGACTGACGTCCGACCTACAACGGAATCCTGCACCGTCGCGCGCTCAATACAACGCCGACCGGTAATTCTCCTCGATCAACTCATCGACCTGCGCCACGACTTCGGCCGGCGGCGGCGTGTCGGCGGTCTGCTCGAGGATGATCTTGCCGAGCGAGGGCAGCGCCTTGCGGTCCTGCTTGCTCTCCTCGTGCCACAGGCGCGAGCGCTTCACCGCCTTGGCGCAATGCAGGTAGGCCTCGTCCACCGCCACGTGAATGCCGACCTGCGGCGTCTTGCCGTTGACCGCGGCGGCGCCCAGCAAGGCCGGGTCGCGCACGATGGTCGCGCGGCCGTTGACGCGCAGCAGGTCTTCGAAGCCCGGCACCAGGAACAGAAGGCCGACGTTCGGGTTCTCGATGATGTTCAGCATGGTGTCCATGCGGTTGTTGCCGGGACGGTCCGGAATGAACAGGGTGTTGTCGTCCAGCACCTGCACGAAGCCCGGCGCATCGCCGCGCGGCGAGACGTCGGCGCGGCCATCGGCCGAGGCGGTGCCGATGGTCAGGAAGGGCGAGCGCGCGATGAAGGCGCGGCAGTGCTTGTCCAGCCGCGGGATGGCCTTGCGGACCGCGAGGTCCATGGGCGATCCGATCAAGATCCGAAGCTCTTCAGCGGACGTAATGGCGACTTCCGGCAATTGGGACATGGGCGGCTCCTCGGCGCGTCTGGGGCAGCGGCGACTATAGCGTAGTCGCCGCCGAGGTCGGGACAAGCCTAGCTCCATCTCCCTTTTGCAGTGCACACTATACGAAGAACGAAACATCCGGCCCGACGTCCGTCGCCTCGACCCTGAGTCGCGGCGCGCGGTGTCCCACGCCTTAGCAGGAGGAGAGCGCGAATGAAGATCGCCGTGCCGCGCGAGGTGCACGCGGGTGAACGCCGTGTGGCGACCACGCCAGAGGTCGTCAAGCAGATAATCAAGCTGGGCTTCGAAGTGTCGGTCGAGGCTGGCGCAGGGGCCGCGGCGAACTTCGCCGACGAGGTCTACGCCGAGGCCGGCGCGACCCTCGTCAGCGACGTACGCGCGCTGTGGAGCGAGGCCGACATCATCCTAAAGGTGCGCGCGCCCGAGCAGCATCCGACGCTCGCCTGCCACGAGGCCGACCTGCTGCGCGCCGGCCAGACCCTGGTGGCCTTCATCTGGGCCGGGCAGAACCCCGAGCTGCTGGAGCGCCTGGCCAAGACCGGCGCCACGGTCATGGCCATGGACAGCGTGCCGCGCATCTCGCGCGCGCAGAAGATGGACGCGCTCTCGTCGATGGCCAACATCGCGGGCTATCGCGCCATCGTCGAGGCCGCCGGCCAGTTCGGCCGCTTTTTCACCGGCCAGATCACCGCCGCCGGCAAGGTGCCGCCGGCCAAGGTGCTGATCATCGGCGCCGGCGTCGCCGGTCTGGCCGCCATCGGCGCGGCCAAGAGCATGGGCGCCATCGTGCGCGCCTTCGACACCCGCCCCGAGGTCAAGGAGCAGGTCGAGAGCATGGACGCCGAGTTCCTGATGCTCGACTTCAAGGAGGAGGGCTCGGGTACCGGCGGCTACGCCAAGACCATGAGCAAGGAGTTCATCGAGGCGGAGATGGCGCTGTTCGCCGAGCAGGCGAAGGAAGTCGACATCATCGTCACCACCGCGCTGATTCCCGGCAAGCCGGCGCCGAAACTCATCACCGCCGAGATGGTCGCGAGCATGCGCAACGGCTCGGTGATCGTCGACCTCGCGTCCGAGCAGGGCGGCAACTGCGAACTCACCAGGCCCGGCGAAGTGGCGGTCGTGCACGGCGTGTCGATCATCGGCTACACCGATCTCCCGAGCCGTCTCGCCACCCAGTCGAGCCAGCTCTACGCCACCAACCTGCGCCACCTGCTGACCGACCTCACCCCGGGCAAGGACGGCAACATCGTCGTCAACATGGAAGACGAGGTCATTCGCGGCGCGACGGTGATCAAGGAAGGCGACGTCACCTGGCCGCCGCCGCCGCCGAAGCTCTCCGCGGCGCCGCCCAAGCCGGCCGCGGCGACCGCGCCGCCGCCTGTGGCCCATGGACACGGCCATGGCGCGAAGCCGGGCGGCAGCGCCAAGTCCACCATCGGCGTCCTCATCGCCGGGGCGCTGGCGCTGTGGGGTGTGGGCTCGGTCGCGCCAGCCGAGTTCATGTCGCACTTCACGGTGTTCGTGCTGGCGGTGTTCGTCGGCTACCAGGTGATCTGGAACGTGACCCCGGCGCTGCACACGCCGCTCATGAGCGTGACCAACGCCATCAGCGGCATCATCGTGATCGGCGCGTTGCTCAAGATCTCGACCTCGTCGTTCCTGATCACCCTGCTGGCGGCGCTCGCGATCCTGCTCGCGACGATCAACATCGCCGGCGGGTTCCTGGTCACCCAGCGCATGCTGCGCATGTTCCAGAAGTAAGGAAGAGTCATGTCCGCGGGTATCGTCACAGCGAGTTACATCATCGCCGCCGTGCTCTTCATCCTGAGCCTCGGCGGCTTGAGTCATCCGGAAACCGCGCGTCGCGGCAACGCCTACGGCATTGCCGGCATGGCCATCGCGATCATCGCGACCATCTTCAGTGAACTGGTCACCGACCATTTCGTGCTGGTGGTGGTGATGGCCATCGGCGGCGCCATCGGCTTCTATGCCGCCAAGCGCGTGCAGATGACCGAGATGCCGGAACTGGTCGCCATCCTGCACAGCTTCGTCGGCCTGGCCGCGGTGCTGATCGGCTACGCGACCTACTGGAGCGACGAAGGTCACCTGATGGGCGCCGAGCGCACCATCCACGAGGTCGAGATCTATCTCGGCATCCTGATCGGCGCCGTGACCTTCACCGGCTCGGTGATCGCCTTCGGCAAGCTGCGCGGCAAGATCGACGGCAAGCCGGTGCTGCTGCCCGGCCGCCACTGGCTGAACCTCGGCCTCGGCGTGCTGTGCCTGCTGCTCGGCAAGTACTTCCTGGGCGACGGCGGCGCCGGTACGCTGTTCATCATGACGCTGATCGCCTTCGGCTTCGGCGTGCACATGGTGATGGCCATCGGCGGCGCCGACATGCCGGTGGTGGTGTCGATGCTGAACAGCTATTCCGGCTGGGCGGCGGCGGCGACCGGCTTCATGCTGTCGAACGATCTGCTGATCGTCACCGGCGCGCTGGTCGGTTCGAGCGGCGCTATCCTCTCCTACATCATGTGCCGCGCGATGAACCGCAATTTCATTTCGGTCATCGCCGGCGGCTTCGGCACCTCGGGCGGCGGCGCGGTCGCGGCCATCGAAGGCGAGGTGCAGCCCTTGAGCCCGGAGGAGACGGCCGAGCAGCTGAAGGAAGCGAGCAGCGTGGTGATCGTGCCGGGCTACGGCATGGCGGTGGCGCAGGCGCAGAACACGGTCTACGAGATCACGCGCAACCTGCGTGAGCGCGGCAAGAACGTGCGCTTCGCCATCCATCCGGTCGCGGGCCGCATGCCCGGCCACATGAACGTGCTCCTGGCCGAGGCGCGCGTGCCCTACGACATCGTGCTCGAGATGGACGAGATCAACCAGGACTTCCCGGACACCGACGTGGTGCTGGTGATCGGCGCGAACGACATCGTGAACCCGTCCGCCCAGGACGAGCCCAACAGCCCCATCGCCGGCATGCCGGTGCTGGAGGTGTGGAAGGCGCAGACCGCGATCGTCATGAAGCGCTCCATGGCGAGCGGCTACGCCGGCGTCGACAATCCGCTGTTCTTCAAGGAGAACACGCGCATGCTGTTCGGCGACGCGAAGCAGAGCCTGGACAGCGTGCTGAAGGCGCTGCAGGGCTGATCACGACAAAGGGGACCTTCCCCAGAGCCGACGATGCCGGCCCTGGGGAAGGTCCCCTTTGTCTTTTGCGCCTGCTCGTCCGTGTTCTATCCTCCCTGCGCAACCCAGGGAGGACCACGACATGGCGAAGCTCGTGCGCGGCAAGGGTGCGCGCAGGGAAGTGATCGAACTCTCGCGCCACGGCGCGGTGCTGCGCGAGCAGCGCAGCGACGGTGACATGCCCCGCCTGCCCGGGTTTCGCCGCTGTGCCGATGCCGCGCGCGCCGAGGCGTCGCTGCGCGACGAGGTGCAGGCGCTGGTTCGTGCGGGGATGGTGGCCGAGGACGACGAGGCGCGCGCCCTGGCGGGCAGCGCGGCGCCCGCGCCGAAGAAGCCCACGCTGCCGCTGCGCCGCGATCTCGGCGTCTACAACGAGGCTACCGGCTTCGTCGTCACCTCGCGACGCATGGCGGGCAAGCCGCTGGCGGAGGGCTCGGCCGCGTGGAGAAAGGCCGTCGCACGGGGTGACCTGCTGCCCGTGTCCCTGGTCCAGGACGACTCCATCGTGGTGCGGGTGGTGGCCGGCGCCGCGCTCGACGCCGAGGAGCAGGATGCCTGGGTGGCGCGCGTCGACGCGCATCTCAACCTGGCCGACGGCCGCCTGTGCATCACCGGCGGGGCCGGCTTCAGCCAGGAGGACTACGACGCCGACGAGGCCTACCACGAGCAGTTCGTGATCGAGTTGCCCCTGCCCAAAGGGCGCTACCGCGCGACCTTGTACACCCTGGCCCATGGCATCAACGGCGGCGCGGTGCTGGACCGGCTCGCGGGCGGCCACGGCCGGGCGGAAGCGGTGGAGGCATGGTGCGCGCGTACCCGCCCGGGCGAGACGCTGCCCGATGCGGAAACCACCACCTTCGTCGACTTCCTGCTCCACCTCGAACCCGTGGATGCGGCGCCGACCACGGGGCTCTCGCGCCTGCCGGACGACGGCTGGTACGGCGATGAGGAACAGGCCCGCCTGCCTGCGCGCTGCCCGCTCGGGCCGGTGGCGCAGGACGTGCTGCGCCGGCCGGTCGGCCCCCTGGGCGAATGGCTGTACGTGCGCGAGATCGCGCCGGGCGCAGCGGACCAGGCACCCGCGCCGCTGCGCGATGGTCCACTGGTGTGCGGCGTCGATGCGCTCGCACGCGTCGCGCAGCTGTCCTGGTTCGGCGCGCGCCACGGGGCCATGGCGCTGTGCCTGCGGGCCCCGGCGGGCGCGTCGCTCGCTGCCGACGGTGAGTGGCCTGACGGCGTGGTGGTGGTGGCCGAAGGCGATACGCTGCGCGTCCTGTTCAGCGCCGACGCCGGTCACGACGAACGGCTCGCGGGTCTGGCCGCACTCGCGCCGTGGCTGGGCGCCGCCCCGGCCGAGACCCTGCTCGAGGTCCGCACCCAGGGGCTCGCCGTGCTGGGTAACGCGCCGCTCGAGGCCGGCAGCCTGTGGCTGCGTGGCCGCCTGCGCGCCGGTCAGTGGTGGATCGAGGACGTGGGCCCGGCCACGGACAAGCCGACGCTGGACGCGGGGCTCGCGCTCGCGGCCGACGTGCTCGGTGGCGAGCGCCTTCCGGTGCGGGACGCCAGCGAAGGCGAGGTGCTGCTCGACTGGGCGCGACGCAAGTTCGGTCGGCATCTCGGCAGGCCCCCCGGCCGGCTGCAGGACGGTGCCATCGTCTGCGACCCGGCGGTCGGCAATCTCTGCTACTACGGACTCGCGGCCTTCGTGCGGCGTCACGCGGCCGTGTGGCCGAGCGTGCCGCTGGAGGACATGGAGGACGACTAGAGGGAGGAGTTCGGCGACGGACCGCGGCGGCTTGCGCGCGCGGCCCGTGGCCGACGGGTCACTGCCCGACCGCGAACCAGCCCTTGCCGCGCAGGCAGGTCACCATGCCGACCGTCACGCGCTTCGCGTTCGGCGCGGCCTTGTGCGCCTCGCCGAGCTTCTCCGCGCAGCTCGCCTGGTCGGCATCGAGGCCGCCGGCGCTGCCGCCGAGTTTCCACCAGCTCGCGACGTTGACCTGGGCCAGCGGATCGGCGGGCAGCTTGGGTGCCGGTTTCGCCTTCGCCACGCTCTCGCCCGCGCGCGCGGCCGGTTCCACGGTCGCGGTCAGCTGACCGGTCGCGGGCACAGATGCGGGCGCGGCGCCCGTCGCGACGGCCGGCGCGTTCGCTTCGGCACTGGCGGCAGCCACGCCCGCGGTTGCAGGCTCGGCCTCGACCGGGGTGGGCGCGACGAACAGCACGCTGTCGCCGGTCGGCTTCTCGTACACGTAGCCCGCCGCGCGCATGCAGCTCGCGTAGGCGTCCTCGTCCTTGGCGTTCTTGCGGCAGTCGGCCTGGGCGTTCGACATGTCGCCCGGTCCGGCGCCGCGCTTGAACATCACTTCGCCGCAGCCGGCCGTGGTGAGGGCGATGCCGACGGCCGCGGCGAGCAAGCTCGCGCGGAGCAATGGAGTGGCGCCGTTCAATTCAGTATCCCTTCGCGGATCACGAACTGGGCGATGGTCTCCAGACCGTCGCCCGCCCGCAGGTTGGTGAACACGTAGGGCCGTTCGCCGCGCATGCGGCGGGTGTCGCGGTCCATGACTTCCAGCGACGCGCCGACGTAGGGCGCGAGGTCGGTCTTGTTGATCACCAGCAGGTCGGAGCGGGTGATGCCCGGGCCACCCTTGCGCGGGATCTTCTCGCCCTCGGAGACGTCGATGACGTAGATGGTGAGATCGGCGAGTTCGGGACTGAAGGTCGCGGCCAGATTGTCGCCGCCACTCTCCACCAGCACGAGATCGAGATCGGGAAAGCGCTGGCAGAGGTCTTCGATGGCCGCGAGGTTCATCGACGCGTCCTCGCGGATCGCGGTGTGCGGGCAGCCGCCGGTCTCGACGCCGACGATGCGGTCAGGTGTGAGCGCCTCGCTCCGGATCAGGAACTCGGCGTCCTCGCGGGTATAAATGTCGTTGGTCACGGCGGCGATCTGGTAGTGATCGCGCAGTCGCTTGCACAGCGCGTCCATCAGCGCGGTCTTGCCCGAGCCCACCGGGCCGCCGATGCCGACGCGCAGCACCGGGCGTGCGCGGCTCTCCTGGTTCAGCATGTTGTTACTCCTCTTGTCCGGCGCGCTGTCCGCTCAGGAGCGGAACAGGCGCGTGTACTGGGTTTCGTGCAGGGCGCTCGCCATGGCGAGCGCCGGAAGGCTGGCGCCGATGTCTTCGTCCTCCAACGCCAGGCCGCGCGCGAGCGCCCTGTCCAGCGGCTCGAGCAGGCTGCCTAACAGGCGCTGACCCGCGACCTGGCCGAGCGGGATCAGTTTGACGCCGGCGAGCACCTGGCCTTCAAGCCACGCGAAGGCGTAGGCCTCGGCGGCGGCGTCGCGCGGAATGCTCCAGGCGAGCGCCGCGCAGGCGAAGGCCGCCGCCAGCGGCAGCGGCGCGCGCAGCGCGGCAGCCCCCGGCACGTCCAGGTCGCGCAGCAGGCGCGCCAGCGCCTGGCCGCGATCGCAGTCGTCGGCGCGCAGTTCGCGCGTCTCGCGCTGCGCGACCAGTTCGGCCTGCCAGTGCTCGAAGCGCGCCGTGTCGCCTGCCGCGAGCGCGTCGTGCAGGCGCGCGTAGAGCGGCAGGTCGACGTGGGTGAGCGAATGCTCCACCTGGTCGCCGAGCCAGGCGGACAACGTCGCCACGTCGCGCACCCAGCCGAGCTCGATGGCCATCTCCAGGCCCTGCGAATAGGCGTAGGCGCCTATCGGCAGGCTGGGACTCGCGAGCTGCAGGCAGCGCAGCAGCGTGGCTCTGGAGCGCTCGCTCAATGGGCGTGTCCGTGGCCGTGGCCGTGGCCATGCCCGTGGTGATGCGCGCCGCCGGGCGCGCCGGCGTAGGCGCCACCCTCGGGCTCGAATACCACCGTCTCCTCGTGCACCGTCAGGCCGAGCTGCTGAAGCATGTCGGCCAGCACGTGATCGTGCAGGCACCTTACCCAGCCCGGCCCGATGGCGATGGCGACGTGGCGGTTGCCGAGGTGGTAACAGGCGCGCGCCAGGCGCAGCGGATCGGCGGTGCGTGCCGTGACCACCGGCTCGGGCGCGGCCTGTACCCGTACGACGCTCGCGTCCTCGGCGCGCAGCAGGTCGCCGTCGCGCAGCACCGTGCCCGGCGGCAGCACCAGCGCGGCTTCGCGGCCGCTGTCCAGCACCACGCGTTGGCGACTCTTCTGGCGCTGCTCGAAGGCCAGGGTGAGGGAATCGTGGACCGAGGCCTCGCGGCCGGTGAACTTCTCGATCAGGCGTTGCATGACGGACGCGGCCTCAGAACAGGAAATAGCGCTGCGCGAGCGGCAGCACGCGCGCGGGTTCGCAGGTGAGCAGCACGCCGTCGGCGCGCACCTCGTAGGTCTGGGAATCGACCTCCACGTGCGGGCGCGCGGCGTTGTGGATCATGTCGGCCTTGCCGATGCTGCGCGTGTTGCGCACCACGCCGACCAGGCGCTTGAGGCCGAGCGTGTCGGCGACACCGGCGTCCGCCGCCGCGCGCGACAGGAAGGTCATGCAGGTCGAGGACAGCGCGCGACCGTGGGCGCCGAACATCGGCCGGTAGTGCACCGGCTGAGGCGTCGGAATGGACGCATTGGGATCGCCCATCGGCGCGGCGACGATCATGCCGCCCTTCACGATCATGCTCGGCTTGGCGCCGAAGAAGGCCGGCTTCCACAGCACGATGTCGGCCAGCTTGCCGACCTCGATGCTGCCGACCTCGTGGGCGATGCCGTGGGTGATGGCCGGGTTGATGCAGATCTTGGCGATGTAGCGCTTCACGCGTCCGTTGTCGTGGCGGGCCGGATCGCCGGCCAGGCTGCCGCGCTGCACCTTCATCTTGTGCGCGGTCTGCCAAGTGCGCGTGATCACTTCGCCCACCCGGCCCATGGCCTGCGAGTCCGAGGAGATCATCGAGAACGCGCCGAGGTCGTGGAAGATGTCTTCGGCGGCGATGGTTTCGCGGCGGATGCGCGATTCGGCGAAGGCCACGTCCTCGGCGATGGACGGCGACAGGTGATGGCAGACCATCAGCATGTCGAGATGCTCGTCGATGGTGTTGACCGTGTAGGGCCGCGTCGGGTTGGTGCTGGACGGCAGCACGTTCGCCTCGGCGCAGACCTTGATGATGTCCGGCGCGTGGCCGCCGCCCGCGCCCTCGGTGTGGTAGGTGTGGATCGCGCGGCCCTTGAACGCGGCCACGGTGTGCTCGACGAAGCCCGATTCGTTCAAGGTGTCGGTATGGATGGCGACCTGCACGTCTTGTTCGTCCGCGACCGTCAGGCAGCAGTCGATGGCGGCCGGCGTGGTGCCCCAATCCTCGTGGAGCTTGAGGCCGATGGCGCCGGCGGCGATCTGTTCGGTGAGGCTCCCGGGCAGGCTCGCGTTGCCCTTGCCGAGAAAGCCGAGATTGATCGGCAGGCCCTCGGCCGCTTCCAGCATGCGGGCCATGTACCAGGGGCCGGGCGTGCAGGTGGTGGCATTGGTGCCGGTCGCCGGCCCCGTGCCGCCGCCCACCATGGTGGTCACGCCGGACATCAGCGCTTCGTCCACCTGCTGCGGGCAGATGAAGTGGATGTGGCTGTCGATCGCACCCGGCGTGGCGATCTGACCTTCGCCCGCGATGATCTCGGTGCCCGGCCCGATGATGATGTCGACGCCGGGCTGCACGTCCGGGTTGCCGGCCTTGCCGATGCCGACGATGCGACCGTGGCGCACACCGATGTCGGCCTTGACGATGCCCCAGTGATCGACGATCAGCGCGTTGGTGATGACCAGGTCGACCGCGCGGTCGTTGCCGTACTGGCTCTGACCCATGCCGTCGCGAATCACCTTGCCGCCGCCGAAGGTCACTTCCTCGCCGTACACGGTGTGATCGCGTTCGACCTCGATGATGAGCGCGGTGTCGGCGAGGCGCACGCGGTCGCCGGTGGTGGGGCCGTAGAGTTCCGCGTAGGCGCGGCGATCGAGGCGGCTCATGGCGCGGCCTCCAGCGGGCCCATCACGGCCCCTTGGAAGCCGTACACGCGCCGCTCGCCGCCGTAGGCGACCAGGCTCACGCTGCGCGTCTGGCCGGGTTCGAAGCGCACCGCGGTGCCGGCCGGAATGTCGAGACGGAAGCCGCGGGTCGCGGCGCGGTCGAAGCTGAGCGCCGGATTGGTCTCGAAGAAATGGTAGTGCGAGCCCACCTGTATCGGCCGGTCGCCGGTGTTGGCGACCTCGACCGTCACGGTCGGCCGGCCCGCGTTCAGTTCGATCTCGCCGTCGGCGGGCAGGATCTCGCCGGGGATCAGCTCCTGGTCACTCATGGCATTCAGCTCCCTGCGCTCAGACGATGGGGTCGTGGACGGTCACGAGCTTGGTGCCGTCCGGAAAGGTCGCTTCGACCTGCACGTCGTGGATCATGGCGGGCACGCCCTCCATCACGTCGTCGGCGGTGAGCACGGTGCGGCCGAGCGCCATCAGCTCGGCTACGCTCTTGCCATCGCGCGCGCCTTCGAGGATCGCGGCGCTGATCAGCGCGACCGCCTCGGGATGGTTGAGCTTCAGGCCCCGCGCCTTGCGTCGCTCGGCGAGCAGGGCGGCGGTGAAGAGCAGCAGTTTGTCGCGTTCGCGCGGTAACAGGTCCATGGCGGCGTTCCGTCTTGTTCAGGTGGCCCAGATGCGCGGCGCGTGCGCGGCGCGTTCGAGGAGCGTGGGTCGCAGTTCGGCCCACAGGCGTTCGCAGGCGGCGCGCAGCGGCGCGACGTGGGGGGCGAGCAGGCGGCACACCAGCAGATCCTGCAGCAGCGTCGCGCTCGCCACCACCGGCGCGGCGAGCGCGCCGAGCAGCGCGCGCACGCTGTCGAGCACGGCCTGGCTCGCGCCGCTCGCGAG
>JAIEQK010000196.1 GCA_019747795.1 Gammaproteobacteria bacterium
GTCACAGAGGAATTTTCCATGCGTGAACTCACCCTTGCCGAGATCGACGTGCTGTTGAAGGAAGGCATCGCCTACGCCCAGTCCCAGGGGCGGCCGTCCTCGGTCGGCATCGTCGACATGGGCGGCAACCTGCGCGGCGCGCTGCGCCCGGAGAAGGGACGCATCGCGAACATCGAGATCGCGGTCAAGAAGGCCTGGACGGCGGTGGCCTTTCAGCGGCCGACCGACATGGTGCGCGACGTGATGCTGCCGGGCGCCTTCGGCTACGGTCTGCAACACACCGACGAGCGCATCTGCATGGTGGGCGGCGGCTATCCGATCTTCGACGAGGCCGGCGACGTGATCGGCGGCATCGGCGCCAGCGGCGGCACCATCGAAGAAGACTGCGAGACCTGCCTGGCCGGCATGCGCAAGCTCGGCTTCAAGACCGAGTTCGTCAATCCGCTGGCGGCGAAGAAGTAGGCGCGTTCGAAACACGCCCTCTGAAGGTCGTTGTAGGGCGGGTTTCAACCCGCCATGTAAGGCCTCTGGTCAAAGGCTGTGCATGGCCGATTGAAATCGGCCCTACAGGACTCCTTCTCCCTGCCGCTAAGACTGCCGCTGAACCTTCGGAGCGCAGTCATGGCCAGCCTCGATACCTCGGTCTTGAACGATCGTCGCGTGCATCCGCGCGTCGGCGTGCGGCTGACCGCCGCGTGGAGCGACGGGCGCCGCGTGCGCCAGGGCGAAATCCTCGACGCGTCAGCGCAGGGACTGTTCCTGAAGCCGGGCTGGGCGCCGAGCGAATCCTTCCTGCGCGGCGACAGCATCGAGCTGCGCTGTCGCGTGGCGGGCCGCGAGATCGACCTCACCGGCGAGGTGTGCTGGAGCGGCCACAGCCAGGATCACGACACCGCGGGTCTCGGTCTGCGCATCGCGAGCGTGGAAGCGCTCGCCCAGCTCGTGCAGGGCCACGCCCGCGCCTGAGCGCGCCTTCGCTTGAGGGCGGTCCGGCGACTCGCTAGATTGCCGGCCTTCGTTCTCCCCACGAGGGCACCGCCATGAGCATGTTGCGCGCCGAAATCGAGGCGCTCGAGCAGAACGGCATCACCGGCGTCGCCCTCACGCGGCTCGGCGATCCCAAGGTCATTCCGCTGTGGTTCGGCGAGGGCGATCTCGTCACGCCCGAATTCATCCGCGCCGCGGCCAAGCAGGCACTGGACGAGGGCTACACCTTCTATTCCAACCCGCGCGGCCGACCAGAGCTGCGCGCGGCCATCGTCGCCTACCTGGCGCGTCTCTACGGCGTCGAGGTCGACGTCGAACGCGTCACCGTGCCGGGTTCGTCGATGCTCGCCATCACCATGGCCGCGCAGATGTGCCTGTCGAGCGGCGACCACGGACTCATCGTCACGCCCCACTGGCCGAACATCGATCGCGCCTTCCAGGTGACCGGCGCGAGCTTCGGCACCGTCAGGCAGCGCTGGAGCGCGAGCGGCTGGACCCTGTCGCTGGACGATCTGCGTGCCGCGGCGCGGCCCAACACCCGCGCGCTGTTCGTGAACAGTCCGTGCAATCCCACCGGCTGGGTGATGAGTCGCGACGAGCAGCGCGAACTGCTGGCCTTCTGCCGCGAGCGCGGCATCGTGATCATCGCCGACGAGGTCTACCACCGCATGGTCTACCATGGTGGCGAATGCGCGCCGTCCTTTCTGCAGGTGGCGACAGACGACGATCCACTGATCGTCGTCAACGGCTTCTCCAAGGCCTTCGCCATGACCGGCTGGCGCCTCGGCTGGATGGTGACGCCGCGCCGCTACGCGACGCAGATGGCGGTGCTGGCGGAGTGCTTCAACACCGGCGCGCCGTCCTTCGTGCAGCGCGCTGGCGTTGCCGCCCTCGAGCAGGGCGAAGACCTGGTCCATGCGCTGCGCGAGCAGTATCGCGCGGGGCGCGACACGGTGATGGAGATCCTCGGCGGGCATCCGCGCATCGAGCTTGCGGCGCCGGCTGGCGCGTTCTACGCCTTTCCGCGGGTGCCGGGGCTGCGCTCCAGCCGTGAGTTCGCGCTGGGCGTGCTGGCGGAGGAGGACGTGGGCCTGGCGCCGGGCTATACCTTCGGCCCGGGCAGCGACGAACACTTTCGCCTGTGCTTCGCGCAATCGCCCGAGCGCTTGCGGGAGGCCTTGACGCGCATCGTGCGCTACCTCGACCGCCACGGCGCCGAGTTCGGCGCCTGAGCGGCGTTCAGCAGGTGGCGAGGCGGCGCTTCAGCCAGGCCTGCTGCAGGCGGGCGAGCGACAGCAGGCCGAGGTAGTCCGCGCCCACCTGGCTGGCGGCGGGACGCGCCAGGGGCGCCCCCGGTTCGCCAAGGTGCTCGAGGACCAGTTGTGCGCCGCGCATCGACTGGCCGGCGTTCCAGGCGGTCGGCAGGCCGATGGTGTAGAGGCCGGCGGCGCTCGCGGCGGCCACGCCCGCGGGCGTGTCCTCGAAGGCCACGCAGTCGGTGGGTCGGCGCTGCAGGCATTCGAGCGCGAGGCGGAAGACGTCCGGCGCAGGCTTGTAGCGCGCCACCTGCTCACCGGTGGCAATCACGCGAAACCACTGGCGCGAGTCCGCGCCGAGGTTGGCGGTGAGCAGCGCATCGATGTTGGCCGGCGTGGTGGAGGAGACCAGTGCGAGTTCCAGGCCCGCCGCGCGCGCCTCGCCGATCAGCCGCGCAACGCCTGGCCGGAGCTGCACGCGGCCGGCCGCCACGTACTCGGCGTAGAGCCGGGTCTTGCTGCGATGGAGGGCGGGCACCAGGTTGAGCAGCCGAGTGCGTTCCTTGCCACCCACGCGCAGCCCGCGGATGTAGTGGCGCAGACGGTCCTGGCCGCCGCGCACCGCGAGCAGCGCTGCATAGCGATGATGGGTCCAGTACCAGGGCAGCTGATGTTCTATGAAAGCGGCGTTGTAGGCGGAGCGGTGCGCCTCCTCGGTGTCCGCGAGCGTCCCGTCCACGTCGAATACCAGCGCTCTGAGCATCTTAACCTCCGCGGATGATCGGCGGCTGTCGCGGCGAGCGGCGCACACCTTGTTTGCGGCTATGGTGGCCGCACGCGGGTATCAAGTTAAGTCAGAGATCTTTATTCGACACTGCGAGTTGAGCTTATGCGAGGCGGCCTGGCGGCGAGCGCGGCTGAGGCCTGTGCCTAGAACGGCACGTCGTCGTCGAACACCGGCTCGTGGGTCGGCAACGGCGGCTCCTCCTCGCGGCCACGACCGCCGGCGCCCTCGGCTTCCAGCGTCCAGACATCGAGGCTGTTGAAGTACTTCACCTCGCCCTGCCGGCTGGTCCACTCGCGGCCGCGCAGGCTGAAGTCCACCTTCACCTGGTCGCCGGGCTTGAAGCCGTCCAGCGCGCCCGTGCGGTTGCCGGTCAGCTGGAACAGCACGAACTGCGGGTACTGGGAGTTGTCGCTCAGCTCCAGCACGAACTCGCGCTTGGAGAAGCGTTCGCTGACCTGCTTGGTCTCGAATATGGCGTGGATACGCCCGCTGACTTGGATGCCCATGGCGCGAGGATAGCGGCGCGGCGGACACGGGACAACCGCGTCCCACCGCGCCTTGTCGGCCTCAGGCGGCGCACACCATGCGCTTCACCGCGGTGAAGGCCTGGTCGGCCAGCGCTTCCAGTTCCGCGTCACTGCGGTCCTGGATGGGATGGGCGACGAACAGGCTGTCGGCGGCGAAGCCCCAGGCTTCGCTCTGCGCCGTGGCCGCGTGACGGAAGGCCTCCGAGGCGACGAAGCCGCCCGGTACGCCGCGCCCGTCGAGTTCCCGTATGTCCTGCAAACTGCACGACGTACAGGAACCTCAGTCGGCCAGGCCTTCGACCACCACGTCGCACTGCGTGGCGATGTCCTGCAAGAGGTCGACCGGCGCGGGCTTGGCGAAGGTCGGCTTCTTGAAGCGCTTCACCGTCACGCCCTCGGCGGCGAAGCGCGCCGCGAGCCGGTCGAGGAACACGTCGCCGCGCGACTTCGAGATGTCCAGCAGGCCGAGGGTCAGCCCGGCCAGGGTGGCCGGCTTGGCGAGCGGCTGGCGGGCCAGCGGCTCGAACTCGCCGGTCGGGTCGTAGAGGGTGGTGGTCATGCACGTATCTCCCGTGTGACTGGATCGGTGCCGAGCTCGCCCTTCATGAGCCAGCCCGGAATGAGCGCGGAAAAGAGCCCGGCGGGGCCGCCGGCGCGCACCAGCGTCAAGCCGCCCGCGCGGAACTTGGGCTTGAGGCCATCGTCATTCTCGCGCCGCGCGCCGGGCGCGGTGCCCATGCCGAGGTCGCGGCCCTTGATGCGGGTCGCGGCGTGCAGCGCGGCCGTAGCGCGCGCCTTGTCCCAGCCGGCCTCGTCGAACACTCGGCCATGTTCCGGGCCGATCACCACCACCACGTCGGCAGCGTTGACCATGTCGATGTGATCGATGGCGCGCAGCGAGCCGGCCAGCGAGTAGATGAGATCTTCCGGCGTGCGCGATTTCTGATCCACGCAGCCGATGGGGCCGTCGGCGCTGAACACCGTCACCGCCGAGCGAGCGCGCGGCACGCCGCGATCCTCAGCGAGCGTGGTCCACGGCGTGTCCTCGTCCTCGGCGAAGCAGAAGCCGAGCTTGCCCGGGTGGCCGAAGGTGGACATGTCGGTGTCCTGCGGCTTGCCGCCGCCGATGTTGCGCACCGCGAGCTGCAGCGCGCGGCCGATGGTCGCGTTGGCGCGATTGCCCTGGCCGAGCACGTTGCCCGCCCAGTTCATGCCGAGCGCGCGTCGCACGGGGCCGTTGACGATGAGCATCGGCCCGGAGAACCAGGTGGTGGCAAGCAGGCCATGCAGGCAGAAGGCCGGATCGAGCGCGGCCTCGACCGCGGCCAGCACCGCCGGCAGGTACTCGGGCTTGCAGCCGGCCAGCACGGCGTTGATCGCGACCTTCTCCACCGTCACCTCGGTCAGCAGCGGCGGCATGCGGCCCAGCACTTCGTCGGGCGCGCGGCTGGTGCCTTTCAACATGCGGTAGAGACGCTCGGCGGTGGGCGGCACCACCGGCAGGCCGTCGCTCCAGCCGCGTTCGAAGCAGTACTCCTGGTCGTCGGCGAGTTCCGGCAGGTCGAGCGCGCGCGAACGCACGTGGAACTCGCCGTGGCGCACCGCGAGGCGCTCCGCGATGCCCGGCTCGACCGAGCGCGAGCCGCAGCCCGGGCGATAGCCCGGCAGGCCCTCGCCGAGGCCGTCCTGGCCGGTGAAGGCGCGCCACTCGTCGCGTTCCCAGCCGACGAGCCGGCCGGTCTCCACCCCGTCCTCGACCAACAGCAAGGTGGGCACGGTCTCGATCGCGAGCCGATAGGAGACGGCGAGCTCGCGATCGTCCACCACGTGGCCGGTGGCCGGAAACGTGGGATCGTCCTGGCTGTAGACGGTCAGCGGGCGGCCGCTCGCGGCGAGCGCGGCGAGCACCGGCTCGATCAGCGTGCAGGTGGGGCAATCGCGCTTGACGATGGCCACGAATCCGTCGGGTAGCAGCATGGCGAATCTTCCAGCAGGCGCGGGCGGCGCGCCGCGCAAGGATAGACCATGCGATGCCGCGCGGTCGCGCCGCGCGAGCGACGATTCGCGCGTGAACTCTGGGTGGTTTCGTCGGGTCCCTGCCAGCATACTTGAGCGCAACGTCGACTCCGTACCAGCACCCTCTCATGACCGGCACGCCAGGCTCACAAGCCACCCCTGCACGCCACGCGCTGAATGTGCGCGCCCTGGTCGCGGGCTTAGGCCCCGCGGTCCTGCCCATGGTCATTCGCGACATCGCCCGCGATGGCATCACGCTCGAGTTCGAGGACCCGACCATCGCGCCCGACGAACGCTGGGCGACGCCGGACGCCGGCCTGCTGGTGTTCTTCGTTTCCATGGTGGACGAGCAGCGCCGCCGCCTGTCGGTCTTCGCCCGCCTGCGCCAGCGCGAGGCGCACGGCGTGGTCGCGCGGTTGGTGGGCCTGGAGGAGGAACAGGTCAAGGCACTGAACCACCTGCTCGCGGTGGCCGGCCGCCGCCCGCCCAAGGCGCGCCCCGAGGTGCCCGCCACGGGCTACTCGCCGGCCAACGTGCGGCGCGATCTCGCCGCGGTGCTGGCGCGCCACGCGGCCGGGCTTGCGAGCAGCTACGTCGAGGGCGTCATCGGTCATCTGCAGGGCTTGAAGGCCGTCACCCAGGTGGCGACCGAGCACAAGAAGCTGAGCTCCTTCCTCATGGAACTGAACGCCGCGCGCGCTCGCGTGGAAGGCAACATGCAGGCGCGCATCGTGCAGGCGCTGGACGCGCTGTTCGAGCATCACGCGAGCGCGCTCGCGTCGGCCGAGAGCGGGCTGTCGCTGGTCGAGTCCATCGACCTGCGTTCCTCGCTCGCGGTGATGGAGGCCATCCATGTGATCACCACGCGCATGCGCGCGCCGTGGGCGATGGCCGAGATGCGCTTCGCCTGCATCGCGCCGGCGAAGGCCGACCTCACCCACATCGCGCCGGGCACGCTGTGCCACCAGGTGCGGGACGCCATCTACTTCGACGACAAGCTCGCGCGCCTGCGCCAGGTCGATCTCACCACCGGTTTCACCGAGGCCTTCGTCGTGGCGCTCGAGGCGCTCTACGCCGAGATGCTCACGGTGTTCGACCGCCACCGCGTGGCGCCCGTCGGCGGCGACGGCTGGAACACGCGCGACTGAGCAAGTTCAGGCGCGCGCCAGCAGCGCCCGAAACACGCCGTCCAGGGTCGGCGCCGCGCCATCGCCGGGCATGCCCTGGCAGCGCCACGCGACGTGGTTGTCGGGGCGCACGAGCAGCGCGCCGGCTTCGCCGGTCTCACGCAGCCGCGACCAGCGACCTTCGTCGTCCGCGCAGGCCTGGCCGGCACCGATTGCGGCGACGGACAGCGCCACGCCGTACTTGACGGCCGCGCGCTCGGCCGCGTCGCGCCACGCATCGCCGTCACCCGTCAGCAGCACCCAGCCGCCCGCGCGGCCGGCGAGATCGAGCGTCGAGAGGCGCTCGCCGCCGCAGCGCAGCCACGCGTGCGGCAGGCGATGGCCGGGACGCGTGGTGGGCTGGTAGCGATGCCCCATGGGATCGGGAACGTGCGGTGCGCTGTCGTCCAGCACGAGCGCCCCCTCGGTGTAGGCGAAGCCGATCTCGAGGTCGTGGGCCTGGAACTCGGTGCGCTGGGTCTCGAACACTTCCGCGGCGCGCGCGCGCCGTGTCGCGCCCATCGGCGTGTCGGCGAAAAAGGCCTCGAAGTTCATGCGCCGCAGTTCCTGCGGCTGGCCGGGGTGAAAGCCCATGCCGGCGTCGAGCACCGCGTGGTTCAGCGCCGTGAACATCGCCCAGTCGACGTTGCGCCGGCCGATGGCGTGGCGCTCGGACGCATAGCTGGTGAGGAGGCCTTCCCCGGCCTGCCCGCGCAGCACCGCGGCGAGTTTCCACGCCAGGTTGTGCGCGTCCTGCACGGCGGTGTTGAGGCCGAGCCCCGTCGTCGGCGGATGCCGGTGCGCGGCGTCGCCGGCGAGGAAGATGCGCCCTTCCTGGTAGCGCTCCGCCAGCACCGCCTCCAGCGTCCAGTGGCTGACCTTGTGCACGGTCATCGCCACGTCCGGCAGTTTCAGCAGCGCGCGCAGGCGCGGCACCACCGTCACTTCGTCGATGTGCTCGGGATCGTTCGGATCGAAGTTGAAATGGATCACCCATTCTTCGGAGCGCGGGCCCCAGGTGGGGCCCATGGGCACCATCGCACCGCTGCCGAAGGTGCCGCTCTGATCCGGATTGATGAACCAGGTGATGAGCGCCTCGTCGTCCCACCAGCGGGCGAGATCGGCCGTGACGTGCGAACTGACGATGCGCGCGATGTTGCCGACGCCCTGCATCTCGATGCCGAGCGCGGGACCGACGGTCTTGCCACCGTCGGCGGCCACCATGTACTGCGCGCGCACCGCGTAGCGCTTGCCGCTCGCGAGTTCAGTGATGGTCGCGCTGACACCGTCGCCGTCCTGGGTGAAGGCCGTCAGTTCGTTCCCGTAGCGCAGCCTGCCCGGCGCGCGCGTCTCGGCGTGCTCGCGCAGCAGCGGCTCGAGGCGGATCTGCGGATAGTTCGAGGACGGGCAGGGACTGTCCTGCGCGTAGATGGGCGCGGTCTTGCCGCCGCCGAAGGCGTCGATGGCGTAGAAGGTCTTGCCGTCCAGCGGGCCGTCGCCGCCGAGCGAGGTGCACCAGCGCACCTTGCTCATGTGCTTCTGCGGCGTGCCGACGGCGTAGATCGACTCAGCCACGCCGTGCTGGCGGAACACTTCCATGGTGCGCTGGTTGAGGTAGTGCGCCTTGGGCAGGATGGAGGTGCCGGGATGACGCTCGACCAGCAGGTGCTCGACGCCTAAGTCGGACAGCAGCAGGGACAGGGTCAGACCACAACCGCCACCGCCGACGATCAGCACTGGTACTTCGTATGCGGATGCACTCACCGCGTTGCTCCCTCGTGAGAATTGCGATTTGCCGACGCTCAGGGCGCAGCGAACAGGGCCATGGCGTGCGGCTGCGGCGGCCCGCCCAGCGCCCAGCCGCGAGTCTGCAGGGTCGCGGCCGGCACGCCGCGCTTGAAGTCCGCCAGCATCAACGCGGGGTCGTACACCGGACCGACCGGATCGGCGGCGAACTCGGAGCCGCGCATGTAGTCGTTCGCATCCTCCGCGCTGGCGAAGTTGTCGACCTGCATCTCCACGAACTGACCGTCGGGATCGCGGTAGTAGAGCGAGGTGGTGACGCCGTGCTGTATCGGCACGCGCGGTTCGATGCCGCGCGCCTTCAGCGACTCGTAGCGCGCGAGCAGGCCACCGAGGTCGCTGAAGGTATAGGCGGTGTGCATGAGCCCTGCGCTGTGCGGCGCGCGTTCGGCAAAGGGCTGGCCGGGCGGGGGAGACAGGAACGCGAGCCGATGATGCTCCTCGTCGTAGGTGATGAAGCAGATCATCGGATCTTCGTACACCACGTGCGCATCGAGCACCGCGCAATACCAGTCGCGCATCGCGTCGCGGCGATTGGTCATGAGCACGGCGTGGGCGAATTTGGGCGTGTGGGCCATGGCTGGTTCTCCCCTCTGGTGATGTCGATGGTGTGACGGCGCTCAGGCCCCGGGCGCGAGCGCGACGATGGCCTTGCGCGTCGCCGCGAGCCGTTCTTCGTTGACCGGGCTGACGGCGATGACCGGCATGTCCGCGCCGGCGGCGCGGAACGCCTCGAGCTGCGCGCGGCATTCGGCCGCGGTGCCGAACACGCACACGTCGTCGACCAGCGCATCGGGAATGAGCGGCGCGATGGCGGCGCGGTTCGCGCCTTTTCCCAGCGCGCGAATGGCGTCCATCGCCGCGCCGTAGCCCGCGCGCCGCCACTGGCGACGGTAGTTGGGCAGCAGCGCGAAGAACGCCAGGTTGTACCGCGCCGCCGAGCGCGCGGCGGCCGGGTCGTCGGACACGAAGGTCGGAATGCTCAGGATGCAGGGGCATTCGTCCAGCAGGCGATCATGGCGCGCGGCGCTGGTGCGCGCCGCGGCGACCAGCTGTGGCAGAAAGGAACGCGGCGTCAGGAAGGGCATGAGGCCGTCGCCCACCTCGCCCGCCACGGCCGCGCTCTCCACCGTGTTGGCCGCGACGTACACCGGCACCGCGTGGCGCGACGGCGAGTGCTTCAGGAACCCGCTGCCGGCCTCGCCGGCGAGCCCCGCCTTGACCGCCGCCACGTAGTCGCGCAGGTGCGCTCGCGCGTCGCCCATGTCGATGCCGAGCGAACCCAGGAGGCCGCGATGGCTCATGCCGAAACCGACGCGCAGCCGACCGCCGGCGAGATCGGCTATGGTCCTCAAGGTACTGGCGGCGAGAAACGGATGGCGGAAATAGATGTTCGCGATGTTCGTGCCGACGGTGAGCGAGCTGGTTGCGCAGGCGATGGCCTGGGCGCAGGCCAGCGCGTCGCCGCGACCCTCGTTCACCAGCACCGCTTCCCAGCCGTGGCGCTCGGCCAGCTGGCCGATGTCGACGAATTCCTGGGGCGGGCCCTCGGTGACGGTGGAGAGCACGATGCCCAGGCGCGGGGTGGCGGTCATGCGGGATTCCTTACCTGCCGCGGTGCGGCGCTCAGTGGATGTCCAGGGTGGTCACGCGACGCAGTTCGCGCCGGTGCTTGTAGTCTTCGAAGGGCCGCGCGCGATGCATGGTCGCGCGGTTGTCCCAGATCACGAGGTCGCCGTCGGCCCACGTGTGGCTGAAGACGAAGCGCGCCTGGGTGGCGTGCTCCATGAGTTCGCGCAGCAGCAGGCGTCCTTCCGGCAGCGAGAGTTCGTTGATGCGCGAGGCGTGGGAGGCGAGGTACAGCGAACGCCGGCCGGTGACGGGATTCAGGTTCACCAGCGGGTGCACCGCGCCACGCAGCTTGTCGAGCTCCTCGGCGGAGAAGTCGAAACCCAAGGTCTGGCGCGAGTAGGCGATCGAATGGTGGACGGTGTAGCCGAGCAGCTCGTCCTGCATCGCCGCCGGCAGGGCGTCCCACGCCGCGCGCATGTCGGCGAACTCGGTGTTGGCGCCGGCCGGTGGCAGTACGCGGGTCGAGAGCAGCGAGTAGCGACCGCGCGGATTCTCGAACGAAGCGTCGGTGTGCCACAGACGGTTGGCGAGCCCGTAGTGCCGGCGGCGGTCGTCGGCCGGCAGCAGCGCGCCGGTCTCGTCGACGTTGGAGATGTCGGTCAGCGCCTCGTTGCCGAAGCGGTTCTTGGTCAGCGCCGCGACGCCGGTCTTGGTGTGCAAGGTGCCGTCGAAGCGCTCTGCGAAGGCGAGCTGCTCGGCGTCGGTCAGCGGCTGGTTGCGGAACACCAGCACGCCGTACGTATCCATGCCGGCGCGGATCTCGTCCAGCGTGGCGCGGTCCTCGACGGTGCGCAGATCCACGTCGCGCGCCTCGGCGGCGAACAGGGGGTGCAGTGATGTGAACTCGAGTGCCATGGCGCGCCCTCACGGCCTGTCGGTGGCGCGCAAGCATAGGGCATGGGGCGAGCGCCGCCCATCCACCGATAGGCGGTCGCGGTGCCGGCCGCCTCAGCTCTCCCGGTAGAACATCATCACCAGCCCCATGCCGACGAAGCTCCACGGCCACACCCAGCCGGCGATGCGCTGGGTGTGGCCCGTGGCGCGGATCTCGAGCCAGCGGCCGCAGCCGGCCGAGAGCGCGAACAGCCCGGCGAACAGGTGGCTCCACTCCATGAGCAGCGCCTCCTGCGGGTTGTTCAGATCGTGGGTGTGGGCGAGCAGCAGGATGCCGCCCGCGACGTTCATGGCCGGGAACACGTATTCCGCGCGGGTCCCCGCCAGCGTGCCCTTGCGTACCCGCCACTCGAAGACCGCGAAGATGAAGGTCACCAGCACCGCCAGGCGGTGCTGCACCACCTCGGGCGCGCGCATGGCGGCGAAGAAGTTGATGTCGCCGGTCGGCCAGGATTCCGGGTCGGAGCGGATCAGCACGAAGAAACCCAGCACGAAGAACATCAGCGGCCAGTTCTGCCCGGGCTTCCAGCCGGCCTGGGCGAGCAGCGCCAGCACGCCGATGGCGAGCAGGAAGATGCCCGACCAGTTGTGGTTGTACTCCGACCACATGAGATCCGCCGGCGTGTCCGGCAGGCCGATGCCGGTGCCCGGCACATAGGCGGCGAGAGGACGCTTGTTCTGTTCGGCGGCCAGCGCGTCGAGGCGCGCCTGCTCCAGCGGAATGGCAAGCTGGCTCGGATCCGGACTGGTCAAGCGCGGCGCGCGCGGCGTGAACACGCGCTCTTTCACCATCGCCCACGGCGCGAGGTTGTCGCCCAGATCGACCGCCGGCGGCAGCGAGGTCATCGCGCCGGCGACGAACATGAGCGTCAGGCCGACGAACATCTCCACTTCGACGAAGCGCCTGACCCGGGTGACCAGCGCGGTCTCCGCGGCCAGCCGCCGCGTCGCGAGGAAGTTGCCGGCGCCGAAGCACAGCAGGGTCGCGAACAGCGTGAGCTTCATGCTGCTCATCGCGCCGTACTGGCTGCCGTACACCGCTTCCACGCTGCCGATGTAGAACACCGTCTTGATAGAGGCTGAGATCAGCAGCAGCACGACGCTGAATGCGCACAGGTGGGAGTAGCGAAGCGCCAGCCGCGCGCGATCGGCGGTGGTCGCCCGGTTCAGCACCACGAGGAAATAGGGTAGACCGCCCAGCCAGCAATAGGCGCCGACCTGGTGCAGGGTGGAAGTCGCGACCAGCAGCGCGGTGTGCTCCAGGCGGCTCACCGAGTGGGTGGTGCAGATCATGCCGCCGAGGATGAGCAGCGCGGCGGCCGGCGCGCGCCAGCCGGCCTCGCCGTCGTCACGCGCCACCATCAGGGCGCCGCCCGCGATGGTGGCGAAGGCCAGCGAGGCGGGCGCGGTGAAGGCGAGCAGCGGCGCCATGCCGAGCGAGCCGATCATGACCAGGGTGTCGAGCAGCAGGGTGGCGACAGCCGTGGCCGCCAGCAGCCACGCGCTGCCATGCAGCAGGCGGTTCAGGCGGCCGAGCACCTCGCGGGTCGGGCCGAGCGCGCGGTCCGCAACCGGCAGCACGATGACGTGGCGGAACACCACGCCGCCCACCACCAGCGCTGCGCCGACCAGGCACAGGCAGCGCAGCATGACGGACAGGAAGCCAAACAGGCCGAGCAGCAGTTCCACGGTCAGGCGCTCAGGGGCTGCGAACCTTGAACGGCACGTAGCCGCGGGTCACGTGACCGTCCGGACTCAATACGTACCACTCGATGCGCCAGGCGCCGGGTGCCAGCGCCGCGGCGGAGCCGCGCAGGTGGGCGGGGTCGTCGCTGGCCGCGAGCGGCACCTCGCGCGGTTCGCCTTCGGTCGGCACGAGGCGCAGGCGCGCGCGCTTCTGGTCGAGTCGGCTGTTGAACTGCAGATCGAAAGCGACCTCCCCGCCGTCCACTTCACTGTTGGCCTTGGGCGTGCTCGCCACCACCAGCGCGTGGGCCCAGGTGGCGCCCGGCAGCAGGCTCGTGAGCAGCGCGAGAAGGACCGCCGCGCGCCGCGCGCGGTGGATCGCGCGGCGGCCGAAGTGCGCGCCGATGCGCATAAAAATCATGGAGTTGCCCTCGATTAGCCCACGCACTCCCGCGGTGCGGGGGCTAATGTAACCGATTCGTTCGGGCCTCGGTTCGCTGCCGGATGGCGGCGGATTCACACAGGGCGAGGAGGGTACTTAGAAGGGCGCCGGCGCGAGGGGAGATCGCGCCGGCGCCAGGAGAGATCGCAGCCCGTCAGGGGGGAGAGGGGGCGGCGATCGAGGCGAGAGATCGGGGTCCGCGGCCTGCGTGTCAGATCGAGCCGGTCGCGATGGCCACCACCAACAGGGCGCCGAGCGCGAGGCCGGCCACGCCCATCAGTTCACGCAGCATGCGCTCCTTCAACAGCGCGCGGCGCTTCTCGTGGCAGGCGTCGAAGGCCTCGCCGGCGCCCAGATGGGCATTGGCCTTGAGGCAGGTGTCGAGTTCGTCGCCACCGTTCACGAGCAGGAGTTGGTTCAGGAGGTTCAGCATGGTCGTTTCCTCGGGCTGTCCTCGCCGTCGCGACACGCGGCAGCTGCAGCACGGAGCGAATTGTGCAGTGCAAATATTAATTATTGAAATGGATTTTATGAACGTTCTATATTCGTTTCGTGAATCTTCGAAGACTGGATCTCAATCTGCTGGTGATCTTCGACGCGCTCATGACGGAGCGGAACGTGACGCGCGCCGCCCGACGGGTCGCGCTGTCCCAGCCGGCGGTCAGCAACGCGCTGTCACGGCTGCGGCACTACTTGAAGGACGAGCTCTTCGTACGCGGGCCTGATGGCATGCTGCCCACGCCACGCGCGCTGGAGCTCGCGCCCCAGGTACATTCAGCGTTGGCCGCGCTCGAGCAGGCGCTCGATCCCCTGGCCTTCGACCCGGCGACTGCCGAGCGCACGTTCACCATCGACACCAACGACTACATGGTCAGCGCGGTCATTCCGCCGCTGATGCGTCGCCTGGCGGAGAGCGCGCCCTTCATCGACGTGCGAGTGCTGCCGGCCGCGGGCAAGGCCTTCGAACGGCTCGACGCCGGCGACGCAGACTTCGCGCTCGGCGCCTTCGGCGATCTGCCCGAACGCTTCGGCCACGCGCTGATCGACGACAACAAGTTCAGTTGCATGATGCGCGCCGGCCATCCCCTGGCGCGCGGCAAGCTCGACCTGGAGCGTTTCGCGGCGGTGCCGCACCTCTTGATCACGCCGCGCGGTGATCCGCAGGGCTTCGTCGACCAGGCGCTGGCCGAGCACGGGCTCAAGCGCCGCATCGCGCTGACCGTCAACCATTTCACCGTGGTGCCACCGATCATCGCCGAGACCGATCTGATCGTGACGCTGCCGCGACGCATCGCCGAGCCCTACGCCGCGCGCTACGGGCTCGTCATCCGTCCTTCGCCCGTGGCGATCCCCCCGAGCTTCTCGCAGATCCACCTGCTGTGGCACAAGCGCCTGGGTGAGCACCCGGCCCACGCCTGGTTCCGCGAACTGCTGGTGTCGATCGTTACGCGGCCCTCACGAAACATGTAGGGCGGGTTTCAACCCGCCATGCACGGCCTTCAACCCGAGGCAGTGCACGGCCGATTGAAATCGGCCCTACAGCGAGCATCTGCCGGCAGCCGAATCACAACCCCTGCAGCCGCGCCGCGTCTTCTCTTGCCCGCTCCGGACTGCCGAGCAGCTGGCGATTGAGCCCGATGCGCTTGAACCAGTAGTGCAGGCCGAGCAGATCGGTGAAGCCCATGCCGCCGTGGACTTCGGTCGCGGTGCGTGCGACGAAGCTGCCGACCTCGGCGAGATGCGCCTTGGCATGACAGGCGTAGAGCGCGGCTTCGTCGGGCAGCGCGTCCTGCGCGTAGGCTGCGTACCACAGGAGCGCGCGACAGGGCTCGAGCTGCGACGCCATGTCGGCGCACAGGTGCTTGACCGCCTGGAAGGACGCGATCTTGCGCCCGAACTGTTCGCGCGTGCCGGCGTAGGCGACCGCCTGGTCGAGCATGTGCTGCGCGGCGCCGAGCGTGTCGGCGGCATGCATCACACGGCCTCGGGCGATGAGCTCCGCGAGCACGTGCCCATCGGCGCTGCCCGGCAAGGTGTCTGCCGGGACGGCGGTGAAGCGCAGCTCACCCACGCGCCGGCTGCGGTCGATGGTGACGAGCGGCGTGCGTTCGAGACCGGCCGCATCGGCGCTCACCAGGTGCAGCGCGCCGTCGCGGCTCGCGACCAGGTAGGCGTCGGCCTCGAAGTCGAGCACGAACAGCGCACGGCCCTCGAGCCGACCGCCGTGGGCGGTCACACCGGCGTCTTCGCGCGCGCCGCAGTGCTCGCTCTGCGCCACGCCGACCACGCGCTCCCCGCTGGCGAGGCGCGGCAGCCACTCGTTCTGCTGCGCGGGACTGCCGGCGTGGGCCAGCGCGTGGGGCGCGAGCACGCATGAAGCGACGAACGGCACCGGCGCGACATGCCTGCCCAGTACTTCGGCGACCAGCGCCGCGTCGAGCAGGCCGAGGCCGCTGCCGCCCTGCGTCTCGTCGATCACGAGACCGGGCACGCCCTGGTCGACCAGTGCTCGCCACACGTCGTCCGCGCGTGGTTCGAGGCGCTCGGCGAAGCGCCGCGTGCGTTCCAGCGGCGCGCACTCCGTCAGCAGGCGGGACACGCTGTCGGTCAGCAGGACCTGTTCTTCAGACAATCCGAAATCCATGACGCGCGCCTCAGGCCAGTTGCGGTTCGCGCGGCATGCCGAGCCCGCGTTCCGCGATGATGTTCTTCTGGATCTGCGCGGTGCCGCCACCGATGATGAGGCCCAGGAAGTACATGTAGTGCTGTTGCCACATGCCCGCGTCGCGCAGCAACGGACTGCCGCGGTAGAGCACGCCGAGTTCGCCGAGCGCATCGATCGCGAGCGCCTCGAGTTCGTGTCGCAGCTCGGTGCCGACCAGTTTCACCACCAGGCCGGCGAGCGGCGCGGGCTTGTCGTTCAAGCCGGCCGAGAGCAGCCGCAGATCGTTCGCGCGGAGCGCGAGCATGCGCCCTTGAATCTTCATCAGGCGCTCGCGATAGACCGGCGAATCGATCAGGCGCCGTCCATCCACCGTCTCGTGCTTCATGAGCTCGACGAGCGCGTTGAAGCGCATCAGCGTCACGTTGGGATCGCCCAGCATGCCGCGCTCGAAGCCGAGCAGGGTGTTGGCCACCTTCCAGCCGTCGCCGCGCCCGCCGATCATCGAGTCGCGCGGCACGCGCACGTCGGTGAAGAACACTTCGTTGAAGCTCGCGTCGCCGGTCATGGTGGTGAGCGGACGGATCTCGATGCCGGGTGTGGTCATCGGGAACAGCAGGAAGCTGATGCCCTTGTGCTTGGGCGCCTCGGGCTCGGTGCGCACCAGGCAGAACATCCAGTCGGCGAGATGCGCGGTCGAGGTCCAGATCTTCTGCCCGTTCACCACCCAGTGGTCGCCGTCCAGCACCGCGCGCGTGCGCAGGCTCGCGAGATCGCTGCCGGCGTTGGGCTCGGAATAGCCCTGGCACCAGATCATCTCGCCTTCCAGCGTCGGCCGAATGAAGCGCTGACGTTGTTCTTCGGTGCCGAAGCGCAGCAAGGTCGGGATCAGCATCTTGATGCCCTGGCCGGCGAGGCCGGCGAACACCTGCGCGCTGGCGAACTCCTCGGCGATGATGCGCGCCTCGAGGATGTCGGGCGCGGCGCCGTAGCCGCCGTATTCGCGTGGGATGGTGCGGCCGGCGTAGCCCGCCGCGAGCAGGCGCTTCTGCCACGCCAGCGTGGCAGAAGCGCGCAGATCCACCGCGCCGCGCGGCGCTTCGTGCCCATGGGTATCGAGAAACGCGCGCAGCTCGGCGCGAAAGCGTTCGTAGCGCGGATCGAAGGACAGGTCCACGTGCATCTCCCCAGGGTTGGCCTGCGATCCGCGAGTCTACCTGCTTCGCGCATGCCCGGCGCGTCGCGCGGCTTGTGTGACCGCCACACGCTTGGTACAACCGGGCGCCTGTCCTACCAGGGGAGTGCGAGCCATGCGCGCCGCCGTCTTTCATCGCGCCGCGTCGGCGCTCAGCATCGAACAGGTCCCCGAGCCGCGCGCCCAGGGCGCGGATCTCGTGATCGCGGTCAAGAGCTGCGGGATCTGCGGCTCGGATCTGCATATGGCCGACGTGCACACGCCGGACGGCGGTATGAAGCCGCTGCCCGCCGGCACGGTGATGGGCCACGAGTTCTGCGGCGAAGTGGTCGAGGTCGGACCCGAGGTCCGCGGCCGCTGGCAGCCGGGCGATCGCGTGACCGCGCTGCCCTACATCGCCTGCGGTCAATGCCAGCCCTGTCTGAACGGCATCGGCTATCGCTGCGACAAGGTCCGTTACTCCGGGCTCGGCGATCTGCCGGGCGCCTACGCCGAGTTCCTGCGCGTCGGCGCGGCCGAGGCGCTGCGCCTGCCGCCCGGTGTGGACTATCGCCTCGGCGCGCTGGTCGAGCCGCTGGCGGTGGGTCTGCACGGCGTGCATGCCGCGCGCATCGCGCCCGGCGAGCGCGTGCTGGTGATGGGCGCGGGGCCCATCGGCCTCGCCG
>JAIEQK010000306.1 GCA_019747795.1 Gammaproteobacteria bacterium
GCGTAGGCGATGCCTTCCTTCAACAGCACGTCGATCTCGGCAAGGGTGAGTTCACGCATGGAAAATTCCTCTGTGACTTGGGGTGCGAAAAGGCGCCAGTAAGCTACTCCGAAAGTCGTGACGCTCGCCAGCCCGTCGCGCGGCCTGCGCTACACTGCGCGCACCATGCCGATGTTGATCCTCGCGCTCGCGGTCATGCTGGTGCTGGCCGCGCTGCTGCTGCCCGCGCCGCTGCGTCGTCGTCGTCGCGCGCGGCGCTTCGCGGCGCCCGCACCCACCGACTGGCCGGCGCGCCTCGCGGCGCGCGTGCCGCTCTATCGCGCCCTGCCGGATGCATTGCGCGCCGAACTGCACGGCCACATGCAGGTGTTCCTTGCCGAGAAGCAATTCGTCGGCTGCGACGGACTCGAAGTCACCGAGGACATGCGGCTCACCATCGCCGCGCAGGCCTGCCTGCTGCTGCTGAATCGCCCCGGCGATTGCTTTCCCGGCTTCACCAGCATCCTCGTCTATCCGCAAAGTTTCGTGGTGCCGGTGGTGAGCCATGACGGTGTGCTCGAGACTCATGAGCACGAAGTGCGCAGCGGCGAGTCGTGGCAGCGTGGACCGGTGGTGCTGTCCTGGGAAGACATCGTGCACGGCACGACGCTCGCGGGCGACGGCTTCAACGTCGTGCTGCACGAGTTCGCGCACAAGCTGGACGAAGAGAACGGCGCGCTGGACGGCGTGCCGGCGCTACGTGACGACGCCGAGCAGGCGGCGTGGATAGACGTGCTGAGCCGCGAGTTCGATTTGCTCAGGCTGCGCGCGCGCAACGTCGAGGACGTGGTGCTGGACGCCTACGGCGGCCACTCACCGGCGGAGTTCTTCGCGGTCGCGACCGAGGCCTTCTTTGAGCGCGGTCCAGCGCTCGCCGCGCGGCATCCGCGTCTGTACGAGACGCTGCGCGGCTACTTCCGGGTCGACCCCGCCGTGTGGCGCGCGGCCTGAACGCAGCGCCTCAGCTTTCGATGGCCGCGCGGGTCGCCACCAGCAGCACCTCGAACACGCTGTCGAGATCGAACGCCTGGTTGATCACCATGCGGTTGCTCAGCCCTTCGAAGAGCGCGAACACCACCTCGACAATAGCATCGGTGTTCTGCGTCGGCTCGAGGCCGCTCATACGGCGGATGAACTCGACCTGCCCGCCGAGCGCCTCACGCACCCGCTGATCGGCCTCGTTCACCGCGGCCGCCATGCGCGGATTGCGCGCGGTCTCGGCCAGCACCTCGAGCCACAGCCCGGCGAAGTCGCGCTGGGTGCGGGATTCGGCGGAGATACGCGCGCGGCGCATCATGGTCTCGACCACGTCCTCGTCGGTCGGATAGGGCGAGAGCAGTTCGAGCCAGCGCGTCGCCATGCGCTGCACGATGCCGCTGACGATGGCTTCCTTGTTCTCGAAGAAGTGATAGATGTGGCCCGGGCTCATGCCCGAGAGCTTGGAAATCTGCGCGATGCTCGCGCCGTGAAAGCCCTCGCGTGCGAAGCACACCGAGGCAGCGTCCAGGATCTGCTCGCGACGCTCCCTGGCACGGTGCCCACGAACCGCGCCCTCGTTGTGGTACTTGTCGTCGTCCATAGGTCCGCAATGCCCCCAATCCGGCCGGTCCGTCCCCACGAACCACCGGGAGGCAGTCTCCCCCCCTATATGCGTACTTCAGAATAATCAGGTTTTTTTCACAACCCTGTCAACGCGCCTTCCGCTGTGATCTGTTTTTTTAGATTGAATAATCATTCTATAAAAAATATGCTGCCCATCAGTGTTCTGTCCGACGCCCGTCCGCGGGGGTCGGCGCCAGTCCCCAACGAGGTGAACAACTCAAGGGTCTGAGGCTTTATTTCACGGCGCGCACGGCCCCACCGGCGCGACGGGCCTCGAATGTCTCCCTTGGAACCCCAGTAGCCTCGCGCTTGCGGGCGCGGCCGTCCGGCCGCGCCCGCCTTTTACTCTCGCAGATCCTTCCCCACCGGCATCGGGCCGAGGCATGCTCCGTCCATCCTTGGCCGAGGAGCTATTGCCATGAGCGAATTCAACGTCGATGACACCGTGCGCGAACTGACCAGCGGCCAGGTGCCCGCCTGGATAGTCGAGCACCTGCGCGCCTACCGCGAGAGCGGCGGCCGCGAGGGCCACTTGTTCGATGCGCGCTTTGCGGGCGGCGGCGCGGCCGTACCGACCCTGTTGCTGACCACGCGTGGTCGCCGCACCGGTCGCCAGCACACCATGCCGCTGATCTACGGCGCGGTGGACGGCGCCTACGTGATCATCGGCTCCAAGGGCGGCGCGCCGACCCAGCCCGCCTGGTACCACAACCTGGTGGCCGAGCCGCGGGTGGAACTGCAGATCGGCACGGAGATCTTTGCGGCCCGCGCGCGCATCGCCGCAGGCGAGGAGCGCGCGCGCCTGTGGCAGCACATGGTGGCGATGTACCCGCCATTCGCCGAGTACCAGGGCAAGACCACGCGGGAGATCCCGGTGGTGGTGCTGGAGCGGGCGGGGCCTTCGTTGTAGGGCCGATTTCAACCCGCCAAGCAAGGCGCAGACGTCAGGCGCCCTACATGGCGGGTTGAAACCCGCCCTACAAGCTACGTCCCGCCAGCCATCGCTCCAGGAAACGCGTATCGAACTCGCCCGCCGCGACTTGCGGGTCCGCGGCCAGCGCCGTGTGCAGTGGGATGGTGGTGGCGAGGCCCTCGATGCGGAGCAACGTCAGCACCTCGCGCAGGCGCGCGAGACAGGCGGCGCGCGAGTCGCCGTGCACGATGAGCTTGCCGAGCAGCGAGTCGTAGAACGGCGGCACCTTGTAGCCTTCGAACAGCATGGTGTCGAAGCGCACGTCGTCCGCCACGGGCACCTGGAGCGCGCTCACCGTGCCCGGTTGCGGCAGGAAGTTCTTTGCCGGGTTCTCGGCGTTGATGCGGCATTCGATCGCGTGGCCGCGGATCTCCACGTCGTCCTGCTCGATGGACAGGCGCTCACCGCCGGCGACGCGGATCATCTCCGCCACCAGGTCGAGGCCGGTGATCATCTCGGTCACCGGATGCTCGACCTGGATGCGCGTGTTGACCTCGATGAAATAGAACTCGCCGCTCGCCTCGTCGTAGAGGAATTCGACGGTGCCCGCGCCGCTATACTTCACCTGCGCGGCGAGCTTCACCGCCGCCGTGCACATCGCCGCGCGGACCTCCGCCGTCAGGCACAGCGCCGGCGCTTCCTCCCACACCTTCTGCCGACGGCGCTGCAGTGAACACTCGCGCTCGAAGCAATGGATCCAGCGCTGCCCGTCGCCCAGCACCTGCACTTCGACGTGGCGCGCACGCGCGATCATCTTCTCCACGTACAGACCGCCGTCGCCGAAAGCCGCGAGCGCCTCGGCGCTCGCCTGTGGGAACTGGCGCGCGAACTCCTCGGCGTCCGCCACCACGCGTATGCCACGACCGCCGCCGCCGGCCGCGGCCTTGATCATCACCGGGTAGCCGATGCGCGCGGCGAGCCCGAGGCCCGCGTCGACGTCGGTCAGGCGCGCGGTGCTGCCCGGCACGGTCGGCACGCCGGCGTTGGCCGCCACCTGGCGCGCCGCGACCTTGTCGCCGAGCAGGCGGATGGCGTCACCGCTCGGCCCGATGAACGCGAGGCCCGCCGCCGTCACCGCGTCGGCGAACTCGCCGTTCTCGGCCAGGAAGCCGTAGCCGGGATGCACGGCGTCGGCGCCGCTCGCACGCGCCGCGTCGATGATGGCGGCGATGTTCAGGTAGGACTTGGCCGCCGGCGGCGGACCGATCTCCACCGCGTGGTCGGCGAGACGCACCGCGAGCGAGTCCGCATCGGCGCTCGAATGCACCTGCACCGTCGCGAGCCCGAGCTTGCGACAGGCCTGGTTGATGCGTACCGCGATCTCGCCGCGGTTCGCGATCAGCACGCGGGTGATGTTCACACCTCGAGCTCGGCGAGCACCTGTTCGGCGTCGATCGCCTCGCCGTCCTCCACCAGGAAACGGATGCCGCGGCCAGCGACCTCGGCGGTCACTTCCTGGAAGTTCTTCATGACCTCGACGAGACCCAGCACATCGCCCACCGCGACGTCCGCGCCGTCGGCCTTGAAGGGCGGCTGGTCCGGCGCCGGACGCCGGTAGAAGGTCCCCGGAAGGGGCGACAGAACCCGTTCGATGCTCATCGTGTACTCCCTGCGCGCGTGGTGTGAGGTGGTGCGATCGCGCGGCGATTATGGCATGACCGCGTGCGTGGTCAGGGCGCCCGGAGGCGCTACACTGCGGCCGAATCCATCGAGGAGTCCTGCCCATGCGTCGCCGCTTCGCCCTGCTCGTCGCGCTCCTGCTTCCCGTCGTGCAATGTCTCGCCGCGGACAGCCTGGCCGAGGCCTACGCGATCATCGCGACGAAGAAGCGCGTCGATCTCACCCACGCCTTCGGCCCCGACACGCCGGTGTGGCGCGGCTTCGGCCAGGCGGCGATGGGCGCGGCGGCCGATCCCGACACCCACCAGCCCTACACCATCGCGACCCACGGCTTTCGCACCACGTTCTACGCGATGGTCGGCCAGTACGGCACGCACGTCGATCCGCCCGCGCACTTCGACGAACAGGGCCGCACCATGGACGAGATCCCGCTGGAAGAGATGCTGGTGCCGCTGGTCGTCATCGACATCACGCCGCGGCTCACGGCCGAACCGAATCACGCCCTCACCGTGGCCGACATCGAGGCCTGGGAGAAGCAGCATGGGCCCGTGCCGCGCGGCGCCTTCGCGGCGCTGCGCACCGACATGGCGAAGGACTTCGAGCGCGACCCGGCGCGCTTCAAGCGCGCGCCCTTTCCCGGCTGGTCGCTGGACGCCGTGCGTTTCCTGTTCGAGCAGCGCGGCATCGTCGCCATCGGTCACGAGTCGCTGGACACCGACGCGAGCGAGGACTTCGCCGCCGAGGCCTGGGTGCTGAAGCACGGCCACTGGCAGATCGAGGCGATGGCCAATCTCGACCAGGTGCCGCCTACCGGCGCGCTGATCGCGGTGACCTGGCCGAAGGTCAAGAAGGGCTTCGGCTTTCCGGCGCGGGCCTACGCCATCCTGCCCTGACGACGGATCAGCCGAGCGGGTAGTCCGCGAGCCGGCGTCCGTCGACGCTCGCACGCAGCGCCGCCAGTTCCGCCTCGCTCGGTGCCGGCGTCACGCTCGCCGCGGCGACATCGAGCGGAAAGCCGGTGCGAGCCTGTACTTCCTCGAAGCTGACGCCGGGATGCACGCTCCGTAACGCCACACGCCGTCCGTCGGGCGCGGGGCCGAACACCGCGAGCGGCGTCACCACCAGCAGCGCGTCCGGCGCGCCACGCCGCAGGGTCTCGCCACTGACGAAGTCCACCCGCGGCACGAACACCCGGGGATCGTGGCTCTCGAAGAACAGGAAGCAGCGCGGCACGCTGCCGACCATGGAGAGCCCGATGCTGCCCGGGCCGCGCAGACGCGGGCGCGCGTAGTCGCCGATCACCGCGAGGTTGATGCGTCCCTCCACGTCGAGCTGCAGCGCGCCGAGAAAGATGACGTCGATGAAGCCGCGCAGTTGATCCATCACGCCGGTGCCGAGGTCCAAGGTAGCGCGGCCAGGAATGAAGGCCTGGTCGCCGCCCGAGACGGGCGCGCCGTCCAGGTCCGGATCCAGCGTACCGCTCGCGCCGATCAAGGCCGCGACGCGCGGCTTGGCCAAACGCTGCGCCGTGCGATAGGCGGCGCCGGGCAGGGTCGCGTTGGTGCCGCACACCACCACGTCACCGTCACGCAGCGCACGCGCCATCACCAGCGCCATCAGTTCCGCGCGGCTGTAGTTCATGGCGGCGTGCGCGCGAGCGACGCGAGGCGGGCATCGACGTCGAGCGCGCGACGGTAATGCGCTTCGCTGTCGCCGATGGTCTCGACGCGATAACGGGCGAAGTCCGCGTCGCTGCGCGAAGCGCGCGCGTAGTCGGCGAGTGCGACATCGTCCTCTGCATAGCAGCCATGGGACGACGCGGGATGGGCACCGCCCGGCAGGACGCAGCAGGCGTCCACCACGTAGCCGGGCAGCACCGCACGGCAGTGGTCCGGCAGGCGCGGGACGGCGCGCTCGGCCTGCACCAGGCAGACCCGCGCCGCGCGCGCGATGTCGAGATCGAGAAACGGCGCGCCGAGGTAGCCGCAGTTGCCGCGCGCATCGACGAGCTGACAGTGGAGCAGCGCGACGTCGGGCGTGATGGCGCGGATCACGACCTCGCGCGCCCCGGTAAAGGGATTGACGAGCTCGGCGTAGTCGCGGGGATTGACCCCGCGCACCGTCGGCAGCGCGCCCGGCGCCGGCAGAAAGTCAGTGGGCAGCGCGGCGAAGGGCAGCCCCGCGGCGCCGGCGCGCAGCGCGAGCGTGAAGCCCGCTTCCTCGCAGTCGCGCAGGCGGAGCCGTCCCGCTTCGGCCGCCGCGCGAAAGCGACCGGCGAGTCCGAAGTTCTCTAGACCAAGGTAGGCGAACTGCACTTCCGCGACGAGATCTGCGCCGATCAGCTGGTCGGCGTTCAACGACCCGTCCAGCGGCGGCACGAGGGTCGCGATCGGCACCTGCTGGCGAACGAGTTCGCGCACCAGCGCCATGGGCGTGTTGTGGTAGTGCAAACCGCCGAGCGCCAGCACCGCGTCACGCGGCACGCACTCGGCGACGAGGGCTTCCAGCGACAGCTGACGCGCGACCTTGCCCATCCGCTCTCAGGCCAGCTCGATGTCCCACAGCGGCGCGTCACCCGCCTGCGCCACCTCGGTGTCCAGCGTCACGCCGCAGCCCGGGCAATGCCAGCGACGGAGCACCAGCGCGGCATCGACCGCCGCCGCGGGATCGCGGATCAGGGGATTGGCCGCCGCGATGCCGGTCTCCTCGCACAGCGCCGCGTGCTTGAAGTTACCGCGGGCATCGCCGAGCCGCGCGCCGCAGGCGGCGCAGCGAAATTCATCCACGCCGTCCGCCGTGAAGCGCAACAGCGATTCGCTGATCGGACTACCGGTGCTGACGCCGCGCACGGTGTGCGGCTGCACGAAGGCGCCGCGCCGTGCTGCGCGCTCGCGCACCGTGGCATCGAGATCGAGCGCATACGGCGTCGAGTCCCCGGCCAACACCACGCCGTAGCCGGCGCGCGCCCAGGCCGCGGTCACGCGGCCTTCGTTGACGTCGTCCAGCACGCGGTCGGCGTCGCGGCACAGTGGATCGCCGTAGCCGCCGCCCGCGCACCAGGCCACTTCCCACACGTCATCCGGTCCTTGCACGAGGCCGCGGGCCTTGGGCCCGACAACGAGCTCCTCGCCGGCGAGGACGTCGAGCGAGGTCGGCAGTTCGCCGTGCGCGAAGCGCGCGCGCAAGTCGGTGCCGCGGCGCATGCGAAAGGCGTTGGTGCGCGCCGGGTAACCGCCGGCGAGTCCGGCGCTGGTCGGCACCGCGCAGCCGGCCGCGGACGGTGCGTGCAGCAAGCGATCGACCCCGTGCGGCACGACCGCGAACGCCGCGGAGTTGCCGCCACGATAGCGACCCGCGCCGCCGGAATCTGGCACTTCGCGGCGATAGAGATAGAGCACTGGAAAGGTCTGCTCGATCTGCTCGACGTTGCCCATGATGGACTTCGGTTCCCAGTGCACGCCGCCGGTGTCGATGCCGTCGCGCGTGGGAAAGGCGCCGATGGCGCCCGCCATGGGATCGAGGAAGCCGGTGCCGAAGGCGCGCCCGCCGGCATCGACACCCGCGATGGCGGACAGCGGGAACACGCTGTCGCCGCATACCGCGAACACATCCTCGCGCAGCGCCGGCGCGGCCAGCAGCATCTTGCCGATGGCCTGGTTGGCGAGCGCGCCGCCGATCAGGTTGCCGATCTGCGAATTGGTCACCGAGGCCGGAAAGGACGGGCAGTTGATCGTGCCGACCTCGGGCTCGAAGCGCAGATGCCTGAGCGCGCCGCCGGTGGAATAGAGCTGCTCGTGGCAGAGCAGCGGGTTCACCACGCTGAGTATCCCGGCCCGCCAGCCGGAGAAGCTCGCGTTCAGCGAGCCGACCTGCGGGTGGGAGCCGCGGTTGGTGAAGGTGAGTCCGCGTTCATCGTGGGTCACGGCGAAATGCACCGGGTAGATCGCGCGGTCGCCGGGATGGGCGGCTTCGAGATAGCTCACCGCGCGCCAGGTGCCATGCGGGATCTGCGCGAGCCGCGCGCGAAACGCCGCCTCGCCGTCGTCCAGCAGGCGACGCATGGCGGCCTTCACCGTCGCCGCGCCATAGCGCTCGATCAACGCAAGCACGCGCTTGCCGGCGACCAGGTTGCCGGCGATCTGTGCACGCAGATCGAGCGCCACCAGCTGCGGCTGGCGCGAGTGCCGCAGGTACATGCGCTCGATGTCGCGACGGAGCGTGCCGCCCTCCACTATCTTGATCGGCGGTATCGGTACCGGCTCGTCGAACACGTCGCGCGCGTCGGCGCAGAAGCTGCCCGGCGTGTTGCCGCCGACGTCGTACTGGTGCAGCGCGTTCGCGACCCAGCAGAAGAGCTCACCTTGCCAGAACACCGGGCAGGTGATCTGCACGTCGGACTGGTGGCTGGAACCAATCCAGGGATCGTTGGACAGGAACATGTCGCCGGGCGCGATGCCCGGATTGCCGCCCAGCTGTTCCAGCGTCCACTTGATGGGCAGATCCATGGTGCCGGAGAAGTACTGGATATGCGGCCCGAAGAAGACGAACTCGCCGTCCTCGGTCAGGATCACGGTGTTGAAGTCATGGGCGACGCTCGCGAAGGGCGAGCCCGAGACCTTCTGGATGGTCATGCCGTGTTCGTCGTTGACGTTCCACAGCGCATGGCGCAGCACTTCGTAGGTAACAGGATCGAGCGTCGTGGCGGCCTCGCGGTGCAGCGGCACGCGCGGGTCGATGGCGAGCGGCGTGGACGGCATGTAGGACTGCGTGGTGCCGTTCCAGCCGAGCGCTTGGAAATCCGGCGCCGTGCTCATGTCGTGTCTCCCACCGCGAGGTCGATGACGATGTTGCCGTAGGCGTCGACCGAGGCCGTCTGGCCCGGCCGCACGACGATGGTCGTGATGGTGGACTCGATCACCGCAGGTCCCGCCATCACGTTGCCCGGCAGCAGCGCCGCGGCTCGGTAGATTGCGCTCTCGAGCCGAGCGCCGCGCTCGGGCCAGTAGATGGCACGCGCAGGCGCCACGGCGTCCGACGTTGGCGCGGCCGATGCGAGCGGTCGCTGCTCGAGCGCGGGCTTGGTGAGCGCCGCGCTCGCGGTCAGGCGCAGGCTGACCAGTTCCACGCCCGCGTCGCGATAGGCGGTGCCGGCACCGTAAAGGCCCTCGTAGCGCGCGGTGAAGTCTTCGATCAGCGCCGTCGCCAGCGCGTCGTCCGGCCTCTCGGGCGCGAACGGTACCTCGACCACGTGCACCTGCAGCCGATGGCGCACGTCCGCCGACCACGCGTAGCGACGCCGGTCCGCGCCGAAGCCTTGGGCCGCGAAGCGTGCGTCGGCCTGCGCGCGCAGTTCGGCGACACCTGCGCGCAACGCGGCCATGTCGAAGGGCGCGACCAGCATCAGGTCGCGGCTCTGCACGTGCACCACGTCTGACGACGCGACGCCAAAGGCCGACCACACCGAGGCCGCGCTCGCGAGCGGCACGATGATCTTCCGCACGCCGAGCTCACGCGCGTAGGCGCCGGCATGACAAGGACCCGCGCCGCCGTAGCTGAACAGCACGAAGTCGCGGGGATCGAGGCCCTTCTCGATGGTCTCGCGGCGGATGAGGCCCGCCAGGTGTTCGTCGGCGATGCGATTGATGCCGGCCGCGGTCTGCCAGGGATCGAGCCCCAGTTCGGCGCCCAGTGCCGCGATCGCGCGCCATGCCGCGTCGTAGTCGAGCCGCTCGCGGCCGCCGAGGAAGTAGTCCGCGTCGATGTAGCCCAGCACCAGGTCGGCGTCGGTGACGGTCGGTTCCACGCCGCCGCGGCGATAGCACACCGGGCCCGGTTGCGCACCCGCGCTGCGGGGCCCGACCGACAGCGCGCCGCGCTGCGGGTCCCGCCAGGCGATGCTGCCGCCGCCGGCGCCGACCGACTTCACCGCCAGCGCCGGCACGAAGAACTCGTACTGGTGGACGATGGTGGTCGCGCCGCGCAGCGCCTGCCCATCGTGCACCAGGCCGACGTCGAAGGTGGTGCCGCCCATGTCGGTCGCGATGAGATTGGGATAGCCGAGCACCTGCCCGAGCGCGGCGGCACCCACCACGCCGCCGCAGGGTCCGGACTGCAGCAGGAGCAGCGGTGACTCGCGCACGTCCTCCACCGTCGCGAGTCCGCCATTGCATTGCATCAAGAGCAGCGGGCCGCCGAGCGAGGCGTCGCGCGCGCGGGACGCGAGCCGCTGCACGTAGGCGCTGGTCACGGGACCGACGTAGCAGTTCAGCACCGTCGCGACGGTGCGCTCATACTCGCCGAGCTGCGGGGCTATCTCGTGGGAGCAGGTGACGAAGCAGTCCGGCGCCACGCGCCGCACGATGTCGCGCGCGCGGCGTTCGTGCACGGGATTGCGGAACGACCACAGAAACGCGATGGCGATGGCCTCGCAGCCCGCGGCGAGCAGTTCGCGCGCCGCGGCCTCGACCGCCGCCTCTTCCAGCGCCACCACCACGGTGCCGTTGACGTCGACGCGCTCGGCGACTTCGCGCACCAGGCTGCGCGGTACCAGCGGCGCGGGCTTGGCGGTGGCGGCGAAGCGCAGTGTCTCGGCCGGCGACAGGCCGGCCGCGCGGCCGTGGGCACGCATGATGAGGATCGCGTCGCCGTGGCCAGCGGTGGCGATGAGTCCGACCTTGGCGCCGCGGCGCTCCACCACCACGTTGGTCGCGACGGTCGTGCCGTGGGACAGGAGCTCGGTCTCGGCCAGCAGTTGTTCGAGGCCCAGACCCAGCGCGCGGGCCCCCTCCTCCAGCGCGGCGAAGAAGCCGCGCGCGAAGTCGTCCGGCGTGGAGGGCGACTTGGCGAGCGTGACGCGGCCGGCGGCGTCGATGATCACCGCATCGGTGAACGTACCGCCGATATCGACGCCGCAGAGATAGCCCATGGCGCGTTCAGCGCGCGGCGCGCTCGCGCAGGCGATCCCAGCAGTCCGTGGCGTCGGGTCGCGCGGCGAGCGCGGCGCGGTCGATCTTGAGCGGGCCGGTGCGCGGCAGGCTGGCGACGAACTCGACGTAGCGCGGCACCTTGAAGTCCGCGAGGCGTTCGGCGCACCACGCCACCACGTCCTGCGGCGTCAGCGACTGCCCGGCGCGCAGCACGACGTGGGCCTTCACTTCCTCGCCGCGGATGTCGTCCGGCACCGCGACCACCGCGGCTTCTTCGACCGCGGGATGGGTCTGCAGGCACTCTTCCACTTCTTCGCTGGAGACGTTCTCGCCGGCGCGGCGGATGATGTTCTTGCGCCGACCGACGAAGTAGAACAGGCCGCGCGTATCGCGGTAGCCGAGGTCGCCACTGTGCACCCAGCCGCCGCGCAGCACGCGCGCGGTCTCCTCCGGGTTGCGGTAGTAGCCGAGCATCATCGCGCGATTGCGCTGCACGAGTTCGCCCACTTCGCCGTCGGGCAGCGGATTGTCGTCCTCGTCCACCACGCGCACTTCGTTCTGTTCGCCCATCGGCCAGCCGATCTCGCCGGCGCGATAGCCGTGACCCGGCGCCGTCATGGTGCCGAGGGGGCCTTCGGCCAGCGCCCAGGTGGAGACGATGTCCACGCCGAAGCGTGCGGTGAACTCGCGGTGGATCGGCTCCGTGACGTTGGCCAGCACCAGGCGAATGGGATGTTCGCGATCGTTTTCACGCGGCGGCTGCGCGAGCAGCATGTTGATCGCGCCCAGCAGCAGGTTGATCTCGGTCGCGCCATGGGTGCGCGCCGAGGCCCAGAAGCCGCTCGCGCTGAAGCGCCTGTGCACGATCACCCGCGCGCCCACCCATACCGCGGCGAGCGCCGACCACACCAGCGCGTTGCCGTGGAACAGCGGGAACACCGTCATCAGACGATCCTCCGCGTCGTAGCCCATGCGGTTGCACACCGCCTCGGCCTGCGCCACCGCGGTGTAATGCGAATGGATAACGGCTTTCGGCCTGCCGGTCGAACCCGAGGTGTACATGAAGGCCACCGGTTCGTCGGGAGTCGGCGCGTCGTCCAGGGGCGTCGCGCTCGCGTTGGCCAGCTGCGCGGCCAAGGTCGTCAGTTCCGGCGCCCGCCCGTCGCCCGCCAGCCACACATGGCGCAGCGAGGCGAAGGCGGGATTGCCGTCGGCCCAGGCCTGCGCCACGCCCCGCCAGCGCTCGCCGTCGACCAGCAGCAGCGTGGGCTCCGCATGACTGACGAAGTATTCGATCTCCGGCAGCTTGGACTGCGTGACGATGGGCACGAACACGGCGCGCGCGCGGCCAGTGCCGTGGTAGGCGACCAGGTAGTCGAGATGGTTCTCCATCAGCACCGCGACGCGCTCGCCCGGACCGATGCCATGCGCACGCAGCGCGTTGGCGAAGCGCGTGGCGCGCGCGTCGAGTTCGCCGTAGGTGAGCGACGCGCCGTCCTCGCCCATCACCGCCGCGGTGCGGTTCGCGCCGAGCGTGGCGGCGCGCGCCAGGATGGCGTCGGTCGTCCAGGGCGTGTGCATCGAGCGAGATTCCTTGCGGCGCGGTGAGGCTATCGGCCGCGAGTGTGGCAGGCACGTTCCGAGGCGGCCACTCCCCGACCGGGTGGGCGACCGACAGGCGCGTCGCGGGCTTCGTGTTACTGTGCCCGCAGTCATCGCCGAGGCGCCTTCCATGCCCATCACCTTCAAGAGCAAGCACTCCCCCGACATCCTGATGCTGGAGAACGTCGCCCGCGAACTGATCCGCATGATGGGTCACAGCGGCACACTGCCGGGCTCCTGGGCGCCCGAGGATTTGCCCGAGGCGCTGGCGAAGCTCGAGGCCGCGCTGGCCAGCGGCGCCGCGAAGCCCTTGGACGCCGAGCGCAGACGAGATGACGATGACGACAACGACCGCGGGCGCGGCGTCAGCGCCGCGCACCGTGCGCTGCCGCTCATCGAGATGCTGCGCCGCGCGCAACGCGATGGCGATTACGTCACCTGGGACAAGACCTGATCCAGGCGGCGTAAACGGGGACAGACCACGGTTTCTACGAAACCGTGGTCTGTCCCCGTTTACATCGGTCTGTACAGATCACGTACCGAACGCAATGGCGTGCCGTCGGCGCGCTCGATGCGACGGGTGACCGCGCGGGTGGTGTCGCCGAAGGTCGGCAGCCAGCAGGAATGCCGACCGAAGCCGCCGACCACGATGATCAGCAGATCGTCCGGCTGCTTGATGATCGGCTTCTCGTCCAACTCGGGAAACAGGTCGGGAAACATGCCGGCCATGCCACCCTGCGACCACAGCGCGCGCGGCAGGCGCACCTCTTCGAACACGAAGCGCTTGAGAGCGGTCTTGGACCAGCCGTCGGCCGCCAGGATCGCGGCATGCTCGGGCCCGAAGGCGATGGTCGGCTGGCCGTAGAGATAGGCATTGTTCGAGCCCATGTCGGTGAGCGCGCCCTTCAGCATGGCGAGGATGCCGGCGGCGCGATCGCTCACGTGATCGTTCAGGTTGTGCGGACCGTCCGCACCGGTCACGGTGACGGTGGAGTCGTCCAGCGCGAAGCCGCGCTCCACGTGCAACGGCTCCCAGGGACTCTCGGCCTCGTTCTCGGCCACGCAGTAGCTGTACTTGGCCGGCTGCCCCTGGGTGGAACGATCGAGGATGCCGGGCGCGGCGCCGCCGACGTTCAAGAGGATGAGCCGAATCGCGCGGCCGATGGTGGCGTTGGCGCGCACCCCGGGGCCGAAGGCGCCATAGCGCGCGTTGATGCCGAGTTCGCGCGCGATGGGCCCGTTGACTACCACGCAGGGCGCGCAAGGATGGGTGGTGGCCTGCACCGCGAACAGGTTGAAGGCGGGGGTCAGCATTGCCTCCACCGCCGCCAGCACCACCGGAAAGTACTCCGGCCGGCAACCCGCCATCACCGCGTTCACCGCGAGGATCTCCGGCGTGACGATGCCATGGCGCGGCGGCATGGTGCCGAGTTCGGCGTGCGGCTCGCGATCGCAGTAGCAGAGCATCGCGTCCACCCGCGCGCGGGTCGGCGCCACCACCGGCAGGCCGTCAGACCAGCCGCGCGCCTCGAACTCGTCGTCGAGGCGCTCGGCGTCCAGGCGCAGCACGTCGCTCATCGCGACGCCCCCGCGCCCAGCGCCGGATCGTAGGCGCAGACGTCGTCGGTACACACCGCACCGCCCTCCAGGCGCTTCTCGGTCAGCGCGAGGAAGCGCTCCGCGTGCCGCGCGGCGAGGCGCTCGGCGTCATCGGTCAAGGTCGCGAGCACCTCGGCGGCGATGGCGCGCGCCTTGGCTTCCACCAGCGCGGCGTCGTTGCCGGCCAGCGGATGGGGAATGGCCAGCAGCGGCAGTCCGCCCAGGCCGAGCACCTGCGCTTCGGCGCGCCCCAGCGGGCCGAATTCGTCGCTGCAGATCACCGCGGTCGGTATCCCGGCGGTCTCCAGCGCAATCGAGTCATGGACACTCCACGACGTACAGGAGCCTCAGTCGGAGATGGCGAGCACCACCGCGTCGCAGGTCTTGAGATGCGTCATCACCGCCTCCGGTGCAGCGGCCGTGGCGTTCTTCGCCGCCGTCGCGCTCACGAAGTCGTGGCCCGCGGCGCGCAGTTCGCGCTCGACCGCGCGCAGCAGGTCACCGGCATTGGCCTTCATGTTGTCCAGCCAGCCGATGCGCTTGGCCGTAAGCGTCTCGAGACGCGGCGCGAGCGGTCGCGTCGCGACGCGCGTGGCGGCGACGGGGGAGAGGATTTCGATGAGGCTCATCGGGGGACTCCTGTGAAGGATAGGTCGCGGGTATTGTAGGTCGGACTTCAGTCCGACATTCAATCCCAGAGCGCGCGAAGCGGATTCAATACGAACGTCGGACTGAAGTCCGACCTACACGGTGCGTTTCAGCTTTGCGCTCTCCAGCAGCAGCACCGCCGCGACCACCAGGCCGACGCCCAGCACCTGGGTGGGACCGAGACGCTGGTCGAGCAGCAGGAAACCCAGCATCACGCTGGTCACGGGTTCTATGTTCATCACCAGCGAGGTCTTCACCGGACCCAGTTCGGCGATCACCACGAACAGCGTGATGATGCCGAAGGTGTAGAACAGCGGCGCGGCGGTGAAGGCCAGCCAGCCGAGACCGGTGTGTGGCAGGGACAGGCCGCCGCGGGTCAGTGCAATCAAGGAGAAGACCGCGACTGCGGTGCCGAGCATGTGCAGCGTGACGGGGCGCGAATCACCGCCGCCGCGCACCTTGGCGCTCAAGGTCATCACCGCCGTCACGCCCACCGCGCCGAGCAGGCAGAGCGTGATGCCGAGGCGATCGAGCCGCGCGCCGAACACGTCCAGCGCGAGCAGGATGCCGCCGAAGGCGAGGCCGAGAGACACCACGGTGCGCGCGTTCAGGATCTGCCGGCCGCTCCACCACTCGACCAGCGCGACCAGCATCGGGAAGGTGTAGAAAGTCGCCACCACCAGTCCCACCGGCAGGAGCTTGATCGCGACCAGCACGCCGAAGGAATAACTCGCGAAGATGCAGCCGACCAGGATCGCGCCGCGCCGACGCGGCGCCGGCAGGGCGCGCGGCACGCGCAGCCAGCCGAGCAGCAGGAACAGCACCACGAAGGCGACGCAGGAGCGCGCCAGCAGCACGGCGATGGGCGATGCGCCACCGCGGTAGGCGAGCGCCGCGAGGCTGGTGTTGGTGGCGAAGGCGACGCCCACCGCCAGCGCCATCAGGACGCCGCGCCAGGGCCGCGGGGCCGACGCTGGAACGGTAAGGTCGGCACTCATGGGCGCGGCAGTATACCGGCGGCGCCCGCGCCCACCGATTCCTCGAAAGGGGCGATGGCGCGCCGACATTCGCACCTGCGGGAGAGAATGCGCCTTTGTCTCGCGACCCTCGGGTCGCCTCATGGTTGACAGGCGATGCGTCGTGCCCGCGCAGGTGCGAATGTCGCCGCGCCCCGCGGGGTCCACGTTACAACGGAAACGGCGCCCGCGACAGCCCGGCGTTCCTTTGTAGGTCGGACTTCAGTCCGACATTCGTTGCGGGCTTCGACAGGCGCCCTGGGAACGAATGTCGGGTTGAAACCCGACCTACACGAATGTCGGACTGAAGTCCGACCTACACGCGCCTGCGCAGCTTCACCAGCCCCACCAGCGCCGAGCCCAGCAGCCACACCGCGCCCGGCACCGGCACCGCGTTCACGTTCGCCCGCAGGGTCAGCTCGTAGGTGCCGAGCGAACCACGGAAGCCGCTCGCGTTCTCGCCGTACAGGTTGATGCGTACCACCTGCTCGAACACGCCTGCCACCATCGGGTTCAGCGACACCTCCAGCATGCGCGTCGAGTCCGTCGTCGCGAGACCGCTGAACGCATCGAAGCCGGTCAGCGTGAAAGAGCCGCCATCGATGTCGAAGTCCGCCCCCAGCACGTCCGTCGGACCGCCCGGCGAGACGTTCGCCAGGCTCAGCAGACCGGCCACGTTGCCGCCCGCCGTCAGCGTGCCGAAGTCGAACACGAACTGACCCACGTTCACCTGCGCGAACGTGCCGTCGCCGCCCGCCTTGTCCAGCACCGCGTTCGCGTAGTTATTGACCTGCGCCGTCAGGGTCACGCCCTGGCCAGCCAGCGCCAGATCCGCCATCTCTGCGTTGTGGCTCGCGAAGGACAGGCTCGCTTCGCCGCTGAACACCCCCGCCGACACCGTGCTCAAACCCACCGTCAGGGCGCTGCTCGCCGCGCCCTGCGCGAGCCCCGTCGCGCCCAGGCTGCCGCCGCCGACGAAGCCCGCCGGTACCGCGCTGATGCTGCCCAGCAGGTTGTCCGTCAACGTACCTGCCGCGACGTTCCTGACAGTCACGCCCTGCGGGCCGATCACGTCGCCCACGTGCACGATGCCGAAGTCGATGCCGACCGTCTCGACCGACGCCACCGCCTGTGCATAGACCCGGCCGGTCAGCGCCACCCCTTCCGTGCCCACCGCCGTCGTGCCAAGGCCGCTGGTCCCAGCGCCGTTCGACACGTAGCCGAGCGTCGCCTGGCCGTTCTTCACACCCGCGCTGCTGGTGTCCAGACCCACCTGGATGCCGCTGCCGTTGCTCGCACCCGCCGTGAGACCGCTCACCGTGCCGCCGGCCGTGAAGCCCGCGTCCACCGAAGCCACCGCAACGTCCAGCGCTTCCGAGAAGCCATCGTTCACCGCGGCGTTCCGCACCGTCACGCCCCGCGTGCCCGCCACGTCACCGACGCGGAACGCACCCAGGTCGATGGGCTGTGCCGTATCGACCGCGCCGTCCGCGAACCGATACACCGCCACGTTGGTCGTCACGCCCACATTCTGGAAGCCGAGGGACGTCGTACCGAGACCGCTCGTGCCCGCGCCGTTGGACGTGAAGTTCAAGGTCGCGAAGCCGGTCAGACTGCCGGCGGTGCTGGTATCCAGCTCCACCACCAGGCTGCTGCTGTCGGTCGCGCCGGCCGCGAGACCGCTCACGCTGCCGCTGGTCAGGATGCGCGCGTCCGACACGCCGCCGAACACCGCGTCCAGCGACTCGGAGAAGCCGTCCGCCGCCGCGATGTTGCTCAAGCTGAGCGTGCGGCTCACCACCTCACCCACGTGCACGTTGCCGAACTGCACCGCCGCCACCGTGCTCGCCTGCGCGAAGCGGTACACGTTGCCGCTCACGTTCACCGTCTGCGTACCGAGCCCGGTCGTGCCGAGACCGCTGGTGCCGGCGCCGTTCGAGGTCAGCGTGATGGTCGCCGTACCGACCTTGTG
>JAIEQK010000207.1 GCA_019747795.1 Gammaproteobacteria bacterium
AGGCCGCCGCCGCCGCCATTGCCGCGGCGCGCGAGCGGCTCGCGGCCAACCAGGCGCTGACCGAGGGCGTGGCGCCGGAGCAGCATCCCGAGGTGCAGCGCGCCGCGGCGCGGGTGCGCGAGGCCTATCTCGCCTGGGCACGCACGCGCATCCTCGCGCCGGCCGCCGGCGACGTCGCGAAGCGCGCGGTGCAGGTCGGTCAGCGCGTGCAGCCCGGCAGCAACCTCCTGTCCATCGTGCCGCTGGAGCACGTGTGGGTGGACGCCAACTTCAAGGAAGTGCAGCTGCGCGACATGCGCATCGGCCAGCCGGTCAGGCTGCACGCCGACCTGTACGGCGACGAAGTCGAATACCAGGGCCACGTGGTCGGTTTCGGCGCCGGCACCGGCTCGGCTTTCGCGCTGCTGCCCGCGCAGAACGCCACAGGCAACTGGATCAAGATCGTGCAGCGCGTGCCGGTGCGCATCGATCTCGACCGCGAGACGCTCGCCGAGCATCCGCTGCGCGTCGGGCTGTCGATGACCGCGGAAGTCGACCTGCACGACGTGAGCGGACCCCGCCTGCGCGAGACCGTGGCCGCCGACGCGGTGCGCAGCCGAACCTCGATCTTCCGGGATCTGACCAAGGCCGCCGACCTGCGCATCGACGAGATCGTCGCGCGCAACAGCGGCCGCCACGGCGACGGCGTCGCTGCGCGGCAGTGACATGAGCGCCGACGCCCGCGACGACGCGCCGCCCGCGGCGCCGCCGGCGCCACCGCCCCCGCTGACCGGGGTCAAACTGCTGCTCGGCAGCGTGGCGCTGTCGGCGGCGACCTTCATGAACGTGCTCGACACGTCCATCGCCAACGTCTCCATCCCGGCAATCTCGGGTGCGCTCGGCGTGGCGCCCAACCAGGGCACGTGGGTCATCACCTCCTTCGCGGTCTCGAGCGGCATCGGCCTGCCCATGACCGGCTGGCTCGCGCAGCGCTTCGGCGCAGTGCGCCTGTTCGTCGCGAGCGTGCTGCTGTTCACCATCGCTTCATGGCTGTGCGGTCTCGCGACCAACATGACCGCGCTGATCGCCATGCGCGTGCTGCAGGGCGCGGTCGCTGGACCCATGATCCCGATGTCCCAGACCCTGATGCTGTCGAGCTATCCGCGCGAGAAGTCCGGCACCGCGCTCGCCATCTGGACCATCACCTCGCTGGTCGGCCCGGTGGTCGGACCGGTGCTCGGCGGTCTCATCACCGACAACTTCCACTGGGCGTGGATCTTCTACATCAACGTGCCGGTGGGACTCGCCGCGGCCGGCATCGCCTGGTGGCTGTACCGCGATCGCGAATCGCCGACGCGACGCCTGCCGGTGGACGTGGTCGGGCTCGCGCTGCTGGTGCTGTGGATAGGCGCGTTCCAGATCATGCTCGACAAGGGCAAGGAACTGGACTGGTTCGAGTCCAGCCAGATAGTCACGCTCGCGGTGGTGGCCGCGATCGGCTTCCTGGTTTTCGTGGTGTGGGAGCTGACGGAAAAGCACCCGGTGGTCGACCTCGCCCTCTTTGCCAATCGCAACTTCGCAGTCGCGACCTTGACCGTCGCGGTCGGCTACAGCGCGTTCTTCGGCAACCTGGTGCTGCTGCCGGCGTGGCTGCAGCAGCACATGGGCTACACGCCGACCCTGGCCGGCTTCGCCATGGCGCCGGTCGGCCTGCTCGCGATCGTGGTCACGCCCTGGGTCGGCAAGAACATCAACCGCATCGATCCGCGGCTGCTCGCGACCGTCGGCTTCTCGACCTTCGCCTTCGTGCTGTGGATGCGCGCGGGCTTCAACACCGACGCCGACTTCTACACCATCCTCGTGCCGACCTTCATCCAAGGGGCGGCCATCGGTCTGTTCTTCATCCCGCTGTTCAATCTCGCGCTGTCCGGCGTGCCGGTGGAGAAGACCGCCTCGGCCTCCGGCATGCTGAACTTCCTGCGCATCACCGCCGGCGCTTTTGGCGCCTCGGTCGCCACCACGCTGTGGGACAACCGCGCGTCCATGCACCACGCCTATCTCGCCGAGCACATCGATGTCACCAACCCGGCCTTCGCGAGCGGTATGGGCGCGCTGACCCGGACCCTGCCACCGCCGCCGGAGGCGCTCGCGGTCATCAACCGCCTGATCGACAACCAGGCCTTCATGCTCGCGGCCGCCGACATCTTTCGCGCGAGCGCGCTCCTGTTCATGGCGCTGATGCTGATGGTGTGGCACGCGCGACCGCCGAAGGCGGCCTCCGCCGCCGGTGCGGCGGATGCGGGCGGCGCGCACTGAGGGCAGCCCGCTTTCCGCGAACCATTACCGCCAACGCCTCTTGCAGCACGCCGAGCGCTCGACGAACATCGAGGCAGCGCCAGGAGCGCTGACAACAACGACGACACCGACCAGGGGCGCCGCGGGCGGCGCAGGAGTGGGGCATGGAGAGTTTCACGGTACGGCGCGGAATGCAGCGCGCCGCAGGTATTTCTTTGCTGGCATCGAGCCTGCTGTTCTCGGCAGCGTCCCAGGCGACCAGCATCAACTTCGACTTCACGGCCGACGTCGGCCGGGCCCCGGGCGAGGTCTTCCTGCACGAGGAGGAACTCAATGTGCCCGGCACCGCCGCGTTGATGACCCGCGATTACGAGTTCAATTTCGCAGGCACGCAACCTCTCACCGTGGCGACGAACATTGGCTTGGGGGCCGCAGCGACCTGGAGCTCAACGGGCGTCAAGAAGCTCGGTGTGCGAGCCAACGCCGAAGCCTACATGTCCGCCTACGACGTGCTGCATCCGCCACCGCCGCGCAATGGCGTGATCGAAGTCACCACCAAGGTTCACATCGACGCGGTGATCACCATCGATGCGGCCGGGGTCGCGGACGGCGAGAACGTGAGCTTCAACCTGCTGGACCCGGCGGTGCACGGTTCGCTGGACGCGCCGGCGTCCTTTACCCATGGGACGGGCACGGCCTCCATCCAGGGGCTGTTCGCACTGATTGAATTCAGCACTGATTTTTTCGGCAATCGCGAACTCGGCGCGAGCAAGGCCAAGTCCTTCGAGGTCAGCGCCACGACCGGGGATAACCCGCATCGTGACTTCTCCGAAGGCAGCGTGCAGGCGCTGGAACCGGTAGGCCCGGGCGTTACGCCACCCCTGACGGGCGATCCCAACCCGGACTTCACCGTGCAGAACGGCAGGGAATACCTGGTGATTCTCGAGTTCTACGCGCGCGCCTCGCTGTTGCCCGTGCCCACCACCACCGGCGCCCCGTCGCAGCACGTGTTCTCGTCATCGAGCTTCGACGGGACTCTGCACTGGGGCGGTTTCGGTGGCTTCACCGACGCCAACGGGCAGCCGTTGCTGGACGTGCAGGTGCTGGACGAGTCGGGTGTCGACTGGGCGACTCGGTCCTCGAGCTTCCCGGTGCCGCTGCCGCCCGCGTTCGGGCTGCTGCTCGGCGCTTGCGGCGTGCTGGGACTGCGCCGTCGCGCGGCCTGAACGGCGGCCAACGGCCACTTGTGCGACTGCCGCGCGCCTGGGTGCGCGGCAGCCGCGCGTTGCAATCGTTCGCGCCTGACCGGCCTGAACCAGCGCCGCGCCTGGCCGGTTGAAACCGGCCCTACACGCGCTGCTTCAACTCCCGCGTCAGCCGCTCGAGCGCCGGCGAGATGTCGTGCTGCGCGAGGCGCACGTGGATCACCGCGAGTCGTGAGGTATCGGCCAGCGCCGCGCCGAGCGCGGCGACGAACTGCTGCTCGGTACGCACCTCGTAACCCTGACCGCTGCGAATGAGGTCCGGCACCTGGCTCACGGCCCAGCCGTGCACGTCGTTGAACTTGCCGTCGACCATCGGACGCTCGGTGCCGTAGCCGTCGTTGTCCAGCACCACCACGATGGGCGTCAGGCCATAGCGCGCGGCGGTGGTGAGTTCCAGGCCCGTCATCTGGAAGGCGCCGTCGCCGACCAGGACCAGCGGGCGCCAGCCGGGCTCGGCGAACTGCAGCGCGATGCTGGCCGGCACCGCGAAGCCGAGTGACGCGTAATAGGCGCAGGCCATGAATTCGCTGCGCGAGTGGATGGTGAGATCGATGGCGCCGAACAGCGCGTCGCCCGGATCGGCGATCACCGCGACGTCCTCGGTGAGTTCGGCATCCAGGCACTCGAACAGGCGCGCGATGGTGATGGGGTCGTCGCTGACCGGCTCGAACTGATCGGGCGCCGCGTGACAGCTCGGCGGGAGTGGATCGCGATCGACCAGCTCGGCCTTGCACAGCGCCTCGATGAAGGTTGCGAGCCCAATGCCGGGATACACGTGGCGGCGGATGCCGAGCGATTCGGCGCCCGCGGCGATGACCCGCGCGGGATCCAGGTTGGCGGTGAAGATGCCGGTGTCCAGATCGGTCAGCATCGCGCCGAGGTTCAGGATGCAGTCGGCGGACTCCACCGCGCTGCGCGCCATCTCGTTCGACAGCGAGCCGGCGTACACGCCGACGAAGCCCGGCAGCTCTTCGTTCACCACCGACTTGCCCATGATGGTGGTGGCGAAGCGGATACCCGACTTGCCGACCAGGGAGATGAGCTTGTCCTGCAGCCCGAAGCGATGCAGTTCCACGCCGGCGAGGATGATGGGTCGCTGCGCGCGGTTCAGCATCCCGACCGCTTCCTGTACGGCTTCGGCGAGCGTGGCAGCGTCGACGGTGGGCGGCGCGGCGATGCTCTCCGCGCCCTCGTCCACGGCGGTTGTGAGCGCGCAGTCGCGCGGCACCTCGACGTAGACCGGCCGCTTGTGGCGCGCGGCCGCCGCCAGCACACGGCGCAGTTCGCGCTGCGCGGTCTCGGGATCGTCCAGCACGCACTGCGCCACGGTCACTTCGCGAAACACCCGCATCTGCGTGCCGAAGTCGCGCACGCGATGGTGGAGCAGGGCGTCGCCGGTGGTCTCGGCCACGCCCGGCGCGCCGCTCACCACCACCACCGGTGAGCGCTCGGCGTAGGCCTGGGCGGTGGAATTGACCAGCTTCAACGCGCCCACGCCGTAGGTCACCGCGACCGCGCCGAGCCCGCGAATGCGCGCATAGGCATCCGCCGCGAACCCCGCGCCCTGCTCGTCGCAGGTATTGATGAGCGCCAGTTCGGAGTCCTCCATGACCTTGAACAGACCGAGCGCGTAGTCGCCCGGAATGCCGAACACGTGGTCGACGCCGCGCGCGCGCAGTTCGTCGACGAGCATGCGGGCGATGGTGAAGGAGTCGGCCATGGACGTTGCGCCTCGCGTGGATGCCGTGGGCATTGTAGCCACGCGTCGCGTGAATATGCCGCAGCTCCCAAATGGGAATGGCTGGCGACTGCGGGGTTCCCTACTGTCCGTGGCGCAGGGCGACGCGTAGACGAGGCCCGGCCACCGTCACCCAGGAGAACGCCGCCATGCGTCACAGTCGCTCCAACGCCTTCGCTACCCTGCTCCTGGCGGCCGCCACCGCGCCCGCGCAGGCCATCGACTTCACCTTTCTCACCCACGAGTCGCTGGTAGGCGTGCTCTCGGTCGATGGCTTCCTCGGCAACGGCGACGACCTGTTCGGCACGGGACTCAACACTATCGGCGCCGCGAGCCAGTTCAGCGCGTCCAACTTCACGTACGGCGTGCTGGCCGGCAGCATGACGACCGCCGGCGTCACGCCCTTCGGCCTGGTCGAGCAGCAGTTCTTCGGCGTCAGCACCCACACCTCGATAACGAACTTCGGTGAGTGGAACCAGAACTTCCTCGGCATGTTCAACGTGCCCTTCACCCAATCGCTGGACGCCGGCAGCACTTCGACCATCACGCTCAATCGCGACCAGAGCTACACCACCGACTTCGTGATCGACGACCCGACCTACGGCGGCCGGCTGCACATCCAGGGCACGGGTCACTACCTGCTTCCCTTCCAGAACGCGGCCGATCGCTATGAGGGCGATCTGCTCACGCACTTCGACACCGTCGTGCCGTTGCTGCCCGAGGACTGGCAGGGCGTCGCGCAGGAGAGCCAGTTCTGGGAAGTGCTGGACGGACCGCAGGCGGGCGTGACCGGCTTCACCTCGGTGACTTTCTACTCCCAGCAGACGAGCGCCGTGCCGCGCGAGTCGACGCCCGTGGCACTCGGCGCGCCGTGGACGACGACCGGCTGGGCGAGCGACTCGGCAGATTTCCCGGGGTCGATACAGATCGGCAGTCCCTACGAACCGGCACAGGATGGTACGGCGACGCTCGCCGGCGGCGCCTCAACCGCGGTGCTCGGTGTCTCGCTGGGGAGTCTCGGAACCGGTGCAGTCACCGTCACCGGCGCGGGTAGCGTTCTGCAGTCGCCGACGATCATTGCGGGCGGCGCGGGTGCGGAACTACAGGTCACGGCGGGGGGCGAAGTGCACGCCTCGATCGTCTTGCGGCTCGGCGATGGTCCTTTGGACGTCAGCGTCGCTGGTGCTGGTTCTCGTCTGCTCCTCGCTGACGGCAGCGCCTTCGGCTTCGTGGGCATTGCTGATCTCGGCGCCTACCCGACCGTGCAGCCGAGCGCTATCAGCGTGCTGGAAGGGGCCGAGATCAGCGTCACCGGCGCCGGCAATGCCAGCGCCGTAGTGTACTCGTATCGGCCGCCGCTCGACGTGACGGTCGACGGCGCGGGCTCGGCCCTGCGCATCCACGGTACGCAAGATGGCACCGCACCCAGCGTGATCACCGGCCTATTCCTGCAACAGGCGTCCACCCTGGCGGTCACCAACGGCGGCGTGGTCGAAGTGATTGCCGCGAACACCGGCTTGAGTGGCGTGGGGCTTGGCTCACTGCTTCCGCCCGATCCCGCAGTCCAACCGAGCCGCCTCGTGGTGGACGGCGCAGGTTCGCGCGTGGTCGCCGGACCATTGTTCAGCGCCGGCGTGCTGTTCGAGTTCGACCCCGCAACCAGCGTGTACCACGAAGTCACGGCACCGGGTGGCACCTCCGTCGTGACTGTACGCAATGGAGGCGTGCTCGAGGCCGACCGAATCGTGATCGGCGCGAACGGCACCCTGAACGGCAGCGGCGGCACGCTCATCGGCAACGTCGAGAACCACGGCGTGGTGGCGGTCGGTGAATCGCCCGGCGTGATGGTCATCGACGGTGACTACACCCAGGGCGCGGACGGCCGCCTGGTGATCGAGATCGGCGGGACCACGCCGGGTGTCGACTTCGACCTGCTTACCGTGAATGGCACCATGACGCTCGGGGGCACGCTCGAAATCGTATTGCTGAACGGCTTCGTGCCGGACGCTGACGACAGCTTCGGCTTCCTCGCCGCGAGCAACATCGTCGGCGCGTTCGCCAACATCCTCTTGCCGACGCTCGGCAACGGCCAGCCGCTCGCGCTGCATTTCGGGCCGACCGGTATCACCGCCGGCGCGGCGCCGGTGCCCGTGCCGGGCGCGCTGTGGTTGTTCGGCGGGGCGGTGTTCGCCCTCGCCACTCGCCGCCGCGTGTAGGTCGGGCTTGCACCCGACATTCCTTCCGGAAGGCTCTGGAAGGCAATGTCGGGTTGAAACCCGACCTACAGAGGGATGTCGGGTTGAAGCCCGACGTACAGCGGAATGTCGGACTGACGTCCGACCTACGGGCGCGTCACCTTCTTCGCGCCGCCGGCTTCGGCCGGCGTGGTGAGATCGACCTGGAAACGCACCGGCATCAGGTGCAGATCGACCACCGAGTTCGAACCGGCGATAGGCGTCGCGGGCTTGACCGCGGCATCGCCGAGCGCGGCGGCGTCGAAGGCCGTCAGTTGCGGACGTCCGCGGATCGAGCGCTTGAAGTCGTAGCCCGCCTCGAACTGCACCAGCGCCGGTTCGCCGTTGACGCGCGTCGCGGCGAGCGGCGGCGAGTACTTGATCAGCGCGCCGTTGCCGACCAGCGGCAGGCATTCGACGATGGAGAGATCGAGGATGGACCTGCCGTCCACGCGCACTTCGCCATGCACGCGATCGTAGGTCTCGAGATAGCTCACCTCGGCCGCGCGCACGTCGAGCCCGTAGCGGACGGTGAAGTAGTGCGCCGCCTGTGCGTTGCCGCAGAAGGCGCCGGTGATGAAGTGTCGCGGCTTGATGCCGGTGCGGCAGGCGATCCCCTGGTAAGCCAGGGTGAACTCGCCGAAGGGGCTTTCCTTGGCATGCATCACGGTGATGCCCAGCACCGCCGGAATGCTCGGATGCAGCGCCACCGGCAGGCGCTCCAGCGCGACCGTCATCGGCATCTCGAACAGCACGTAGAGGATCGCGACGTCCGGCAGCACCAGGGTCTCCTGGGGCGAGACGTCGAGCGGCTCGGCCGCGAGCGTGACCGTGGACGGCGCACGGTTGCCGTAAAGAAGGACCGGCGCGTTCACGCGTTCACCGCCGCGCTCAGTTGCGCCTGCCGCGCGTCGGTGGCGAAGTGCGGCATCACTTCCTTGGCGAACAGCCTGAGCGAATCCAGCACTTCCTTCTGCGGCAGGTGCTCACGCGCCTGCACCATGAACACCAGGTGATCGGCGCCCGCCGCCTCCCAGCGGCCGATGGTCTCGATCAAGGCCTCCGGGCTGCCGAAGCACAGTCCGCTGGCCGGCGGCTTCTTGGTGTCGCCCGGCGCATTGGGATCGGGGCGCAGCGAACTCAAGAGGCCGATGGCGGTGTAGTTGTTGGCCGGGTAGGCCTCGGACACCTCGATGGTCTGGCCGGCCATGTAGCCGAAGGTCGCGATGAGTTCGTCGCCGCGCTGCTTGGCCAGCTTGTCGTCGGGATGGCAGTGCAGCCAGTTGGCGATCGCCACCTGGTCATTGACGAAGGCGCCGACCGGCTTGCAGCGCTTGATGCGCTCGCGGTACTCGCGGATGCGGGGCACGTTCCTCTCGACTTCCGAGATCGAGAGGATCAGCGCGCCCATGCCGCGGTCGGCGGCGTCGAACTCGGTGCCCGGCGCGGTCACCGCGACCCACAGCGGCGGATGGGGATCCTGCACCGGCTTCGGCAGGATGCAGCGCTCGGGCATGCTGAAGTAGGTGCCCTCATGACTGAAGCGCTCCTCGGTCCACATCTTCGGGATCACGCGACAGAACTCGTCCCAGGTGCGCTTGGTGTCGTCGACCTTGGCGTTGAAGCCGCCGAGTTCGTTCCAGGTGGACGAGCGGCCGGTGCCGAACTCGACGCGACCGTTCGACAAGTGATCGAGGAACGCGGCCTTCTCCGCCCAGCGGATCGGCGAATGCATGGCCGGCACGCAGGTGCCGATGCCGAAGCCGACCCGGATGTTCTTGGTCTCACGCGCGGCGGCGGTCAGGAACATGTCCGGGCAGCTCGCGTGGGAGTACTCTTCGAGGAAGTGATGTTCGACGCACCACACGCTGTGGAAGCCGAGCTGGTCGGCGAGGCGAATCTGTTCCAGCGCGTTCTCGAACACCGCGGTCTGCTGCGCGGCGGTGAAGGGGCGGGGGGTGGAGAGTTCGTAAAACAGGCCGAATTTCATGCGGGCGGGTCCTCGCTGCTGGTCGGTGGCTCGAGGCAGCGGTGACGCCGGCCGTGGGCACGTCGCGGCGCGAGGCTGCTCTTCCCTTGGCCGGCATTAAACCCGAAAATTCCACGGCGTCCCAGCGACCTACCCATTAGGATGTAGGCCTGTAACGCGAGACCATTCGTCCGTCGCCGGAGATCCACACTGAACGTTCGACATGCCGCCCGCGGCGCCAGCGCGACCGAGGACATCCTGCAGCTGCCGGTCGAGATCGAGCCGCAACCCGACGGCATCACCTGTGGTCCCACCTGCCTGCACGCGTTGTACCGCTTTCACGGTCTGCGCCTGCCGCTTGGGCAGGTCATCGATTCCGTACAGCCGCTGGAAGAAGGCGGTACGCTCGAAGTGCTGCTCGCGAACGATGCGCTCGCGCGCGGCTTCGAGGCGACCATCTACACGTTCAATCTGAACCTCTTCGATCCGACCTGGTTCGCCGAGCCGGGCGTCGACATCGCCGCCAAGCTGCGCGCCCGCGCCGCGCGCAAGCGCGGCAAGAAGTTCGGCGTGGCGGCGGAGGCCTACTGCGAGTTCCTCGCGCGCGGCGGCGAGCTCAAGTTCACCGACCTGACCCGCGCCCAGCTGCGCGGGCTTCTGCGTCGCGGCGCGCCGGTGATCGCGGGGCTGAACGTCACCTATCTCTATCGCCACGCGCGGGTGTCGGGACCGCACGACGATCCGGACGACGTGCACGGCGAGTCCTGTGGACATTTCGTGGTGCTGACCGGCTACAACCGCGACGATCGCAGCATCGCGGTGGCCGACCCCTACGTGCCGAACCCGGTGGCCGCGGAGCAGCTCTACTGGGTGCACATCGACCGCGTCATCGGCGCCATCCTGCTCGGCGTGATGACCTATGACGCGAGCCTTCTGGTCCTGGAGCGTGAGTCATGAGTTCCCTGTTCGTGGTCGACAACCCGAAGCGCTGGCCCGTCAGCATTCCGGGGGTGGAGATCATTTCGTCCCGCGACTACCTGACCGAGCGGCGCTACAGCGACATGCGTGCCGCCAAGGTCTTCAACCTGTGCCACTCCTATCGCTACCAGACCGCCGGCTACTACGTGTCGCTGCTGGCCGAGGCGCGCGGGCACCGGCCCATCCCGAGCATCGCCACGCTGCAGGATCTGCGCTCGCAGAGCGTGGTGCGCGCGCTGTCTGAAGACCTCGACGAGCGCATCCAGCGCATGCTGAAGCCGCTGCGCTCCAAGACCTTCGAGCTCTCGATCTACTTCGGTCAGAACATGGCGCAGCGCTACGCGGCGCTGGCCAAGGCGCTGTTCGAACTGTTCCCGGCGCCGCTGCTGCGCGCGCGGCTCGAACGCAGCGGGACGCGCTGGGAGCTGCGCTCGGTGGTGGTGATGGGCAGCAACGACATCCCGGAAAAGCATCGGCCCTACGTGGCCGAGGCCGCCGCCGCGCACTTCCACCGCGGGCGGCTCAGTCGGCGCCGCCGCGCGGCGCCGCGCTTCGACGTCGCCATCCTGATCGATCCCAACGAGAAGACGCCGCCCTCGGACGCGCGCGCGCTGCGCAAGTTCGAGCGCGCGGCGGACGCGGTGGGGCTCGCCTGCGAGTTCATCACCCGCGACGACGTCGGCCGACTCGCCGAGTTCGATGCGCTCTTCATCCGCGAGACCACCGCGGTCAATCACCACACCTTTCGCATGGCGAGTCGCGCCGAGGCCGAGGGGCTGGTGGTGATCGACGACCCGCGCTCGATCATCCGCTGCACCAACAAGGTCTACCTCGCCGAGCTGCTGGATCGCTATGACGTCGCGATCCCCAAGACGCTGATCGTTCATCGCGGCAACGCCCACGAGGTGGAGGGCGTGTGCAGCTTTCCCTGCGTGCTGAAGGCGCCGGATTCGTCCTTCTCGGCGGGCGTCATCAAGGTCAACGACGCCGAGGAACTCCATCGCGCGCTGGAGAAGTTCTTCGACGGCTCGGACCTGGTCGTCGCGCAGGAATTCCTGCCCACCGACTTCGACTGGCGGGTGGGCGTGCTGGACGGACGGCCGCTCTACGTGTGCCGCTACCACATGGCCAAGAGCCACTGGCAGGTGATCCAGCGTGACGCGAGCGGCAAGACCTCGGCCGAGGGCGCGGTGGATACGCTGTCCGTCGCCGAGGCGCCGGCCGACATCGTGCGCACCGCGGTGCGCGCCGCCAACCTCATCGGCGATGGGCTGTACGGCGTGGATCTCAAGCGCATCGGCCGGCGCGCGGTGGTCATCGAGGTCAACGACAATCCGAACATCGATGTGGGCAACGAAGACAAGATCCTGAAGGACGCCCTGTACCGTGAAATCATGGGGCTCATGCTCCGCCGCATCATCGCGCGCAAGCGCCTGGAGTTCGACATCCCATGAGCGAGCGCAGCCCTCTGCACGCCTTCACCGCCTACGGCATCGAGATCGAATACGCCATCGTCGATCGCGACAGCCTGGACGTGCGGCCCATCGCCGACACCCTGCTGGCCGCGGCGGCGGGACACGAGACCAACGAGTTCGCCGATGGCCCCATCGCCTGGTCGAACGAACTCTCGCTGCATGTCATCGAACTGAAGACCAACGGCCCGGCGCCGACGCTGGACGGGCTCGACGCGCTGTTCGCCGCGGAGGTCCGCCGCGTGCAGGGCCATCTGCACGCGCTCGGCGCGCGCATCCTGCCGGGGCCCATGCATCCCTGGATGGACCCGCTGACCGAGCAGCGCCTGTGGCCGCACGAGATGAACGAGATCTACGCGGCCTACGATCGCATCTTCGACTGCAAGGGCCACGGCTGGGCCAACCTGCAGAGCATGCACATCAACCTGCCGTTCGCGAACGACGCCGAGTTCGTGCGCCTGCACGACGCCATCCGCATCGCGCTGCCGCTGCTGCCGGCGCTGGCCGCGGCCTCACCCTACGCGGACGGCCGGGCGAGCGGCCTCTTGGACACCCGTCTCGAGACCTATCGCCTGAACCAGCGCCGCGTGCCCGAGATCGCGGGCGCGGTGGTGCCGGATCGCGTCGGCAGCATCGCCGAGTATCACGAGCGCATCCTGGAGCCCATGTACCGCGCCATTGCGTCCCTGGACCCCGACGGCGTGCTGCATGGCGAATGGCTGAACTCGCGCGGCGCCATCGCGCGCTTCGAGCGCGGTGCGATCGAGATCCGTGTGCTGGACGCGCAGGAGTCGCCGCGCGCGGATCTCGCCGTGGCGCGCGCGGTGGTGGGCCTGGTGAAGGACTTGTACGAGGAACGCGCGAGCGATGCGCGCGCCCAGGCGGCAGTCGGTACGGAGGCGCTCGCTGCGCTGTTCGTGCGGAGCCTGCGGGAAGGGGAGGCGACGCGCATCGAAGAGCCGGCGGTGCTGGCGGCGCTGGGTCTTGGCGCCGAGCCGCTTACGATGGGTGAAGCGTGGCGCAGAGCGGTCGGGCGCATCGGACAGGAAGCAGACCGCGACGTCTGGCGTCTTGTCGAACGCGCACCGCTCGCCCGTTGTCTGCTCGCGAAGGCGGGGGCCAGGCCTGACAAGCCGGCGCTGCGTGAGCTCTACGCCGGCATGTGCGCGGCGCTGGACGAAAATCGCTTCTTTTAGGCGGGCGGCGCGGCTAGGTTGATGGCTCATGCCTTGCGGTAAGCCAATCGATCAAGTCTGCCATTTCAGGACACATCGCGTTATCCGACTGTCGGAAGACCTGCACCGTATCGCCGTCTTCGACCGTTACGCGGCAGGTCTGCGCATCAGGCGAAGGACCGTGGTGTTGCTCTGGAAGCCGCGCCGACTCCGTGCGCAATCGGTCCACGAGATCGAGAAGCTGACCGGCGTCTACTGAAGCAAGCTGGGCCGTGTCAATCGACACCACGGGTGTTGAACCCCGCAGCCGTAGCTGCGCGGTCCATCCACCAAGTCGCTCCAAGCTCACACGCATAGTACGCAGTTCCAACAGGGTCAGCGCCGAACATTCAGCGCCTTGACACTGTCTCCGATCGCTTCGACCCGCGCAATCAGCGCGGCGAGTTGGCTGGACAAGTCGGTGATCGCAGTGAGGGACTTCGCATTGACGTCGCCTAGCGCCGGTCTGGAGAGTTCGATCCCCACCTCCCCCCATCCATGGACCACGGCTTGCTGCTGGGTGCTTCCCGTCCCGAACAGGCGCCCCGCCTGCAGGCAGGTCAGTTCTGCAAATTCGCGAAACTGAGTGTTTGGTCCAGCGGCCTTGAGGGCGGAGTACCATATTTGTCCTGGCGCCTCCCAGGCATGGCCGCCGATGGCTGTTGCGACCAGGAAGAAGGCCTTGTTGGGAATGCCTGAATTGATGTGCACGCCGCCCCAGTCGCCGTCCTCAGTGTCAGGCAGGTTCACGTACTGGCTAAAGTGGGCTGGTTGAGGATCCTTTCCCATGTCCGGCGAGTCATATGCACTGCCGGGGGCTTTCAAAGAGCGCAAGGCGTCCGCCTCGATTCCGGGCGTGAAGATGTCACTGCCGATCAGCCAGTCGGCTTCATCGGCAGTCTGGTTCAGCACCCACTGCTTGACCAGCGACCCGAACACGTCTGACATGGATTCATTGAGTGCGCCGGGCTGCCGGTGGTACTCCAGCCCGGCCGAGTGCTCCGTCACGCCGTGCGTAAGTTCATGGGCGATGACATCGAGCGACTTGGTGAAGTCGGTGAAGAGCACGCCGTCCCCATCCCCAAATACCATCTGCTGGCCGTCCCAGAACGCATTATTGTAGCGTTGACCCCGATGGACGTAGGCGTCGAGTCTCATGCCGCGGTCATCAATGGAGTTGCGGGCGTGGACGCGCTGGAAGAATTCGCGGGTCTGACCGAGGCCGTCAAAGGCCCGATTGACCGACGCATCCGAGGACGGCGGTCCGTCTTCCGTCCGAGCGATCACAGCAGACTGCAGGCGCGAGCTGCCGCGAAGATCCAGCACGGTCCTGCGGCCGCGGCTGGGCGCCATGGCGACGCCCTGGAGAGACCGAAGGACGCGCTGTCCGCGCAGTCGCTCCGTAACCAACAATGTAGAGAGGGCGGCCTGGCGGATCTCCTCGCGCGGACTCTCCAGTAGTTTCCTCAGGAGATGCGGGGGCGTGATGCAGTTGACGCACTTATGGTGAATTCCCATCGATTTCCAACCTCCGGTGTTGGTAGCCCACTTGAACGAAAGCTCAAGACACGTAGTGTGGTACGGGCACGGTAGCGGAGAGAGGTAGTCAGCAGATGTGGCAAAACCCACATTCGGTCGAGGAGGTCTAGTGAGTCGCGACCCTCAAAGGTGGAATGAAACCCCTGCCGTACAGCCAGACGACCGGATTTCGTACGTTGAGTTGCTCAGTCGTTCTGCACCTCGAACACCCGGTAATCCACCCGCCCGGCCGAGATCTTGCCCTGCGCGACGCAGATGAGATTGTTCACCCAGCGATAGCGCGGGTCGCCGGTCTGCATGCGCGGCGCGGTGACGAAATAGGCTTCGCCGAACTCCGTCGTGCCCTTGCCCTCGAGCGCGGCCAGCACTTTCGGCGTCAGTTCCAGCTTGCCGATGTACTCGATGTAGATGTAGGCGCCGTCGTGGGTCTCGAAGGTGGCGCGTACATCGAGGTGGCCATAGTCCTCGGCCATGGTCAGCCAGTCGGCGCACCCGGCCTTGCGGATCACGCCCTTGAGCCGCGGACCTTCGAACGCGCCGCCGTCCACTTCGACGATGAGGCGGTTGCCGTACATGCCCTGTCCGACCGGCAGGGCCTGGGCGAGGTTGGCGTGGTAGGTCATGAGCGGGACGAGTTTCATGGGGTGCTCCCTGGTTTGCTGTTCATGCCATTGGTCATTCCCGCGAAAGCGGGAATCCATGCGGCGTCGGTATACGCAGATGGACCCCCGCTTTCGCGGGGGTGACGGGATGGCGAGGGCGAGTGGTCGTTATTCCTGCACGCCCTTCGGCGCGCGCTGCTTCATGAAGCCGAACATGTAGCCGGCGATGCGGCGCATCTGGATCTCTTCCGTGCCCTCGGTGATGCGGTAGCGGCGGTGGTGGCGGTAGATATGCTCGAAGGGCTTGTGACGCGAATAGCCCATGCCGCCGTGAACCTGCATCGCGCGGTCGGCGGCCTCGCAGCACAGGCGGTTCGACCAGTAGTTGCACATCGAGACCTTGTCCGACACCGAGAACGCGCCGTACTTGTCCATCATCCACGCGGTCTTGTGGATCAGCGCGCGCACCAGCTCGCACTGGGTCTGCAGTTCCACCAGCGGAAACTGGATGCCCTGGTTCGACGACAGCGGCTTGCCGAAGGGCTTGCGCTCGAGCGCGTAGGCCACCGCCTCGTTCACGCAGAACTGCGCGGCACCGAGGCTGGAGGCCGCCTGGCGGATGCGGTTCTCGTTGAAGAAGTGCTGGACTATCTGCAGGCCGCGGCCTTCCTTGCCGAGGATGGCCGAGTCCGGCACCTCGACGTCGGTCAGGCTGATGTGGCCGTGATCGGTCGGCATGTTGAAGGTCCACAGCATCTGCTCGATCTTGAAGCCGGGCGCATTGGTCGGCACCAGGAAGGCGGTGATGCCGTCGGCGTCGCCGGCCTTGCCGGCGGTGCGGGCGAAGATCATGTCGCAGGGCGCGGTGTGGATGCCGGTGTTCCAGGTCTTCTCGCCGTTGATGCGCCAGCCGTTCGCGGTGCGCACCGCGGTCGTCTCCATGTGGGTCGCGTCCGAGCCGTGCTTGGGCTCGGTGATGCCGAAGGCGATGAAGCCCGTGCCGTTGGCGAGCGGCTCCACCCATTCGGCCTTCTGCGCTTCGCTGCCGTAGTGGAGCATGAGCAGCAGGCCGATGTTGTTCGCGACGATGGCGTGCTCGTTCTGCAGGTCGCAGTGCAGGCCGAGGCCCTTGGCGGCGAGGTGTTCGCGAATCACCGCCATACCGAGGTTGGTGCCGTCGCGGCCGCCGAATTCCTTGGGGAAGGCGTAGCGGTAGTGGCCGGCGGCGTCGGCGCGGCGGCGCGCTTCAGCCAGCAACGCCTCCCAGTCATGACGCGGCAGGCCACCGCGGTCCCAGTCGGTGCGCGCGTGTTCGCGGCGATGATCGAAGAAGCGGATGTTGTCGTCCTGCGCTTCCAGCGGCTTGATTTCACGCTCGATGAAGTCGTCCAGTTCAGCGAGATAGGCAACCAGTTCTTCCGGCAGATCGAAGTTCACGCCACTTCCCTCATCAGTTCGCGCGCGATGATCACGCGCTGGATTTCACTCGTGCCCTCGTAGATGGTGGTGACGCGCGCGTCGCGCGCCAGCCGCTCGAGGGGGTATTCGGTGGTGTAGCCCACGCCGCCCATCAGCTGCAGCGCGGTGTAGCAGGCTTCGTTCGCGGTCTCGGTCGCGTGCAGCTTGGCCATGGAGGCCGCCTTGGCGTAGGACTGGCCGCTCTCCTTGAGATAGGCGGCGTTCATCAGCAGCAGGCGCGAGGCCTCGAGCGCGGTGTAGGTGTCGGCCAGCATCCACTGGATGCCCTGGAAGTCGCCGATGGGCTTGCCGAACTGGCGACGTTCGCGCACGTAGTCGCGCGCGATGTCGATGGCCGCCGTGCCGACGCCGAGCGCGAGCGAGCCGATGCCGATGCGTCCGCCGGTCAATTCCCCCACGGCAATGCGGAAGCCGTCGTTCTCGCGGCCGAGCATGGCGCTCGCCGGCACGCGCACGTCGTCGAAGATCACCGGGTTGGTGCTCGAACCGCGCTGGCCCATCTTGTGTTCGGCGCGACCGATGGAGAGCCCGGGTGTGCCGGCCTCAACCAGGAAGCAGGAGATGCCCTTGCCCGGCGCGGCCGCGGCGTCGGTCACGGCCCACACCACGAACACGCCGGCGTACTCGGCGTTCGAGATCCACATCTTGGTGCCGTTCAGCACGTAGTCGTCGCCGTCGCGCACCGCGCGGGTCTGCATGCCGGACGGATCGGAGCCGGCGCCCGCTTCGGACAGGCAGAAGCCCGCGGCGGGGTAGGTGCCGTCGCAGATACGCGGCACGTAGGCGCGTTTCTGCTCGTCGTTGCCGATGGCCTGGATGACCTCGGCCACCAGGTTGTTGACCGACACCGCGACCGCGGTGGAAGCGCAGGCGCGCGCGACTTCGGTGACCGCGACGCTGAAGGCCACCACACCCGCGCCGCTGCCGCCGTACTCGGGTGCGACGTTGACGCCCATCAGTCCAAGTTCGGCGAGCTTCTTCAGGTTGGCGAGGTAGGCGGGGCGAAACTCCGCCTCTTCGACCCGCGCCGCGACCGGCGCGAGCTCGCTGGCGGCGAAGCGGCGGGCGGCGTCCTGGATGAGGGCCTGTTCTTCGGTGAGGGCGAGATGCATGCGACGATCCGGGCGATGAAAACGCCGGCCATGGTGCCGGAGCCGCCCGCAAAAGACTACCCGCGCCGGCCCCGGCGCACGGCTACTTGCTGATCGAATCCAGGATCGGCTTGAAGGTCGCGAGATCCCAGTAGTCGCACCACTTCACGATCAGAC
>JAIEQK010000267.1 GCA_019747795.1 Gammaproteobacteria bacterium
CTCGCCGGCTCGGCGCCGACCAGCAGCAGGCGCAAACCCGCGGCCAGCCGTGGTTGGGCGGACGGCCGCGCGGGCACCACGCGCCCGAGCCGCACTTCGAACTGGAACACGCTGCCCTGCCCCTCGACGCTGTCCACCCAGATGCGCCCATCCATCATCTCCACCAGGCGCCGGCAGATGGCGAGGCCGAGCCCGGTGCCGCCGTAGCGGCGGGTGATGGAGCTGTCGACCTGGGTGAAGCTGCCGAAGATGCTCTCCAGCTTGTCGGCGGGGATACCGATGCCGGAGTCCTCGACTTCGACACGCAGCAGCGTGGCATCGTCGACATCCTGGCCGCGCGCGCGGACCACGATGGCGCCCTGGGCCGTGAACTTGGTGGCATTGCCGATCAGGTTCAGCAGGACCTGGCGCAGGCGGCCCGGGTCGCCGCGCACCGCCGCCGGCAGCGCCGCGTCGGCATCGAGCACGAGCGCCACACCGCGCCCATCGGCCTTCAGCGCGTGGATGTCCACCGCCTGTTCCAGGATCGCGAGCGGGTCGAACTCGATGGCCTCGAGCTGCAGCTGCTCGGCTTCGATCTTCGACAGGTCGAGGATGTCGTTGACCAGCCCGAGCAGCGCCTCGCCGGCGTTGCGGAACACGCCCACGTAGTTTTCCTGTTCGTGGGACAGGCGCGACTCGGACAGCAGTTCCGCCATGCCGATGATGGCGTTCAAGGGCGTGCGGATCTCGTGGCTCATGCTCGCCAGGAAGTCGGACTTGACCCGCGAAGCCTCCAGCGCCAGGTCGCGGGCGACGGCGAGCTCGCGCGTCTGTTGCCGCACCTGTTCCTCGATCACGCGGTTGCGCGCCTCGAGTTCACGCGCCTGCAGATCGCGTGCGCGGGCGAGCGCCACCAGCAGCAGCGTCACACCGACGCCGAGCACGGCCGCCACCAGCACGAGCCCGGTGTCGACCCCGCCCCAGCGCAGTTCGCGGGCCGTGACCAGGCGCGCCGACAGACGGTTCAGCCGCACCGGGCTGTCTTCCTCGAGGGATTCCACCACCCAGTCGCTCGTGTCGTCGGCGCCCGCGGCGGCGCGGGTGTAGGCGAGCTGCCGTCCCGCCACGCCCTCGGACTCGGTGTAGAACGCGATCGCGATGCTCGGATCGACCGACTGCGCACCAACCAGGCCGGAGAGATCGAGCGTCAACACCGCACAGTCGTAGCTCTCGTCGGGCGCGCCGCTGGCCGCCAGCGGCTGCACCAGGAACAGCGAGCGCTGCAGCTCCGGTCCGTCGCGCGGCACGAGCGGCACCGCCGCCTCGCGGCCGACCGCGGCGTCCACCGTCTCCCGCGCGCGCTCGTCGGCGGCCAGCAGGCGCAGCACTTCGTCGGCACGGGTGCGGCCAGCCTGCTGCACGATCCGCGCGCCGCCCGGCTCGACGCGGATGTGCGCCATGCCGGTGATGAACTCGTAGCGTGCCAGCGTGCCCTCGATGTAGTGCTGGAACTGCTGGGCATCCTGCCCGCGTTCGGCGGCGACGAAGCTCGCGAGCCCGGCCACGATGGCATCCGCAGTGCGCGCGTTGGCGCCCACCTCGTTACGCACCGCGATGGTGTTGAAATTGAAGTCTCGCGTGGCGCTCTTCAGCGCGCTGTTCCAGGCAAGTACCACCAGCACGCACGTGAACGACACGCCGAGCGCAGCGGCGACGAAGTAGAACAGCGTGGAGGAGGAATGGCGCTGCACGGCTGCGCCCCGCGCGGCGGGCTAGTCGCCCACCACGACATCGAGGCGCGCGAGGTAGTCGGCCAGCGCCGCGATGCCGGCCTCGATCTCCGCGCTGTCCGCCGCCAGCGCGGCGCGCTCGATGCGCGCGCCGATGTCGGTGATGGCGTCGAAACCGTAGCCACCGCCCGCGCCCTTCATGCTGTGGCCGATCAGACGCACCTCGGCGAAGGCGCCCGCGGCCAGCAGTGCGCGCAGCTTGTCGACGTCGCGCCGGCGGTTGTCGAGAAAGCCCGGCACCAGCTCGGCGATGTCGGGATCGATGGCGATGGTGATGCGCTCGCTCATGCCCTGCTCCTCGCGCTGGCGCGGCCGCCCTGCCGGTTCACTGTTCGTCGCCGCCGTCACGGTAGCTGGCCGCGTCCAGGTCGTACTGGTTCAGCAGCTTGTAGAACTCGGTGCGATTGCGTCCGGCGATGCGCGCCGCGTTGGCGACGTTGCCGCCGCTGATGCGCAGCACGCTGACCAGGTAGTTGCGCTCGAAGTCGGCTTTCGCGTCCTTCAGCGTCTTCATCTGCGCGGGCCGCTGGCGCAGCGCGCGCTGCGCCATGGCGAGCGGAATGATGTCGCCGGTGTAGAGCGTCGCGCAGAGTTCCACCGCGTTCGCGAGCTGGCGGATGTTGCCCGGCCACTCCGACGCGGACAGGTAGGTGATGGCGTCCGGCGCGAAGCGTTTCTTGGGCGTGCCGGCGCGCTGCGCGTGCAGGGCGAGGAAGTGCTCGAGCAGGAGCGGGATGTCCTCCGCGCGCTCGGCCAGGCGCGGCATCTTCAACGGCACCACGTTCAGGCGGTAGTAGAGGTCCTCGCGGAACTCGCCCTTCTCCACCAGGGCCTCGAGATCGTTGTGCGTGGCGGAGATGATGCGCACGTTGACCGGCACGCTCTTGACCGCGCCCACCGGCCGGACTTCGAAGTCCTGCAGCACGCGCAGCAGCTTGACCTGCAGGCCGAGCGGCATGTCGCCGATCTCGTCCAGGAACAGGGTGCCGCCGTCGGCCGCGAGGAACAGGCCGTCGTGCCGGTTGTTGGCGCCGGTGAAGGCGCCCTTCTCGTGGCCGAACAGCTCGGACTCCAGGAGCTGCTCGGGGATCGCGCCGCAGTTGACACCGATGAAGGGATGCTGACGACGGCGACTCGCATCGTGGATGGCGCGCGCCAGCACCTCCTTGCCGGTGCCGGTCTCGCCGTTGATGAACACCGTCACGTCGCCCATCGCGACCAGTTCGGCCTGCTCCAGCAGTTCCGACATCACGTCGCTGCGATAGATGAGGTTGGTGCCGAAACGCGCGTCCCCGGCGCGGCTGCGCGGACGGATGTGCTTCATCACCTCGTCGAGGAAGGCTTCCTTGGCGATGGGCTTGGTCAGGAAGGCCGAGGTGCCGAGATGGGTGGCTCGCACCGCATCGGGAATCTGTGCCGAACCGCTCAACATGATGACCGGCGTGAGCGGGTTCTCGGCGTGGACGTGGGTGACCAGGGTCATGCCGTCCATCTCTTCCATGAACAGGTCGGTCACGACGATGTCGGGCCGCGCGGCGGCCAGCTGGCGCAGCGCGTCACTCCCGGAAGACGCGGTCAGCGCGGTGAATCCCGCGGCGGCCAGCCAGGCGGAGAGCAGCTTCAGCATGTCCTGGTCGTCGTCGACCAGGAGCACCTTGCCGGCGTCCTGTCGGCTCTCGGCCGTGTTCATGACCTCGCCCCGGCTGGGCACCTGGCCGGGTGCCCGCGCGTCACTCGACCGTCACCGACTTGGCGAGGTTGCGCGGCTGGTCGACGTCGGCGCCGCGAATCACCGCGACGTGGTAGGCCAACAGCTGCAGCGGGATGGTGTAGACGATGGGCGCGATGGCATCGTCCACCGGCGACACGTCCAGCACGTGGATATCGGGCTGACGACCGACCTCGACGCGCGAGTCGGCGAACAGGTAGAGCTGTCCGCCACGGGCGCGCACTTCCTCGAGGTTGGACTTCAGCTTCTCCAGCAACTGGTTGTTGGGGGCCACGGCGATGACCGGCATGTCTTCATCGACCAGCGCCAGGGGACCGTGCTTGAGTTCGCCCGCCGGGTAGGCCTCGGCGTGGATGTAGGAGATCTCCTTCAGCTTCAGCGCGCCCTCCATCGCCACCGGGTACATCGACCCGCGGCCGAGGAACAGGGCGTGATGCTTGTGCGCGAAGGCCTGCGAGAGATCGGCGATACGGTCGTTCAGCTCGAGCACGCCGTTCAGGCGCCCGGGCAGGGTCTCCAGCTGGTGCACCAGGGCGCGCTCGGTGTCTTCGCTCATGCCGTGGCGACGGCCGAGCGCGATCACTAGCAGCATCAGGGCCACCAGCTGGGTGGTGAACGCCTTGGTGGACGCCACGCCGATCTCCGGACCGGCGCGGGTCATCAGCACTAGCTCGGATTCGCGGGTGAGCGAGCTCTCGGGCACATTGCACACCGCGAGCGAGTGGGCGTATCCCCAGTGCTTGGCCTCACGCAGGGCCGCGAGGGTGTCGGCCGTTTCGCCCGACTGCGAGATGGTGACGAACAGCGCATCCGGCGCGACCACCGGGCGGCGATAGCGGAATTCGCTCGCGACCTCGACCGTGCAGGGCACGCCGGCAAGGCCTTCCATCCAGTAGCGCGCGACGAGGCCGGCGTGATAACTGGTGCCGCAGGCGACGATGGTCACCGACTTCACCCGATCGAGCACCGCCGTCGCGCCGTAGCCGAAGGTCTCGTCCAGCACCCGGCCATGCTCGATGCGGCTCTCGAGGGTCTCGGCCACCGCGCGCGGCTGGGTGAAGATCTCCTTCAGCATGAAGTGCCGATAGCCGGATTTCTCGGCCGCGTCGGCCGACAGTTCGGACAGCGACTCGGCGCGCGTCACCGGCCGACCTTCGAGGTCGAAGATACGCACCTGCTCGCGCGTGATCTCGGCCACGTCCCCCTCTTCGAGGAAAATGAAGCGCTGCGTCACGGGCAGGAGCGCGAACACGTCGGAGGCCACGAAGTTCTCGCCGATGCCGAGTCCTATCACCAGCGGGCTGCCGCGGCGCGCCACCACGAGGCGATCGGTGCAGGTCGTGGAGAGCACGCCCAGCGCATACGCGCCTTCGAGGTCCGCGGTCGTGCGCCGCACTGCGGCGAGCAGGTCGTCGCCATCCTGCAGGTAGTCGTAGATGCGGTTGACCACCACCTCGGTGTCGGTGTCGGAGGTGAAGGTGTGGCCGGCGGCGGTGAGCTCCGCGCGCAACCGTTCGTGATTCTCGATGATGCCGTTGTGCACCAGCGCGACGGTCTCGCGACACACGTGCGGATGGGCATTACGGATGGACGGGACGCCGTGGGTGGCCCAGCGGGTGTGCGCGATGCCGAGGCCGCCGGCGTGGGGCTCGCCCTGCAGCGCCTCCTCCAGCACGCGCACCTTGCCGGCCACCCGCACGCGCTGCACGGTACCGTCCTTGACCGTGGCGAGCCCGGCGGAATCGTAGCCGCGATACTCCAGGCGCTTCAGCCCCTCGACCAGGATCGGCGCGACGTCGCGCTGGGCGACAGCTCCCACAATTCCACACATATCGGTTCTACTTCCCGCCTTCGCTGTTGATCATGGGCGCGGCCGCGCCTTGAGCCGCGGCTCCCCCGGCAACTGCAACTGGTCGGCAATCCAGGCCCTGGCCTGCATCGTCTGGTTCGGCGTGATCTGATGCTCGACCATTTCCAGGTACTCGCGCGCTCGACCGTTACCCTGGCTCACCGCCTGGAACAACCACGCATAGGCCGTGACGTTATCGCGCGGCACACCCCAGCCGCGCAAGTACAGCACGCCCAGGTTGCGCTGCGCGTCCGCGTTCGCCGCCCGCGCCGCGCGTTCGAACCAGACCGCGGCCTGCGCGAAATCGCGCGGCACGCCGAGTCCGAGATAGTAATGAACGCCCACGAAGTTGATTGCGGCACTGTCGCCATTATCGGCGCGGCGCAGAAAGGACTTGAAAGCGCGCTCGTAATGCCCGTTACGGAAAGCGGCATAGGGATCGTCCCCCGAGCCGCAAGCGGCGGCGAGCGCGAGGGCGAATGTCAGGAGGCAGGCGGCGACGAAGCGCGGCGAGGGGGCGAGGTCACGGCGCGGCGAGGCGCCGCTTTGCACCAGGTCACCGCTGCTCGAGGTACGGAAGACAGCGCGCTTCAACCAGCTACCTGCCAAAGTCGATTGAATGGTCGGGGCGAGAGGATTCGAACCTCCGACCCTCTGCACCCCATGCAGATGCGCTACCAGGCTGCGCTACGCCCCGACGAGCTTCAAAAATCGACGCTGAGCCCGGCAGGTCGCCGGGCGCGTAAAGGTTAGTTGGATTCGATGCGGATGGCCACCCATTTGTGCATCGGGACGCGTCGCGTGACGCGCCCGTGCGCGACGCCGGGTCAGCGTCGCAGAATGTCCAGCACCTCTTCGAGTTCGATGCGCAGCTGGCGGACGATCTGCTGACTCATGCTCGAATCAGCCTTGACCTCGTCGCCGGAGAGCTTCTGCCGCGCGCCACCGATGGTGAAGCCGTGCTCGTAGAGCAGGCTGCGGATCTGGCGGATGAGGATCACGTCCTGGCGCTGGTAATAGCGCCGGTTGCCGCGCCGCTTGATCGGCTTCAGTTGCGGGAATTCCTGTTCCCAGTAGCGGAGCACGTGCGGCTTGACCGCGCACAGTTCACTCACTTCACCAATCGTGAAGTAGCGTTTGCCAGGAATGACGGGCAGTTCGTTATTGTTCGATGCTTCCAGCATAGGCTTCTACTCGGGCTTTTAGTTTTTGGCCGGGTCTGAACGTCACGACGCGACGCGCAGTGATCGGAATCTCCTCACCGGTCTTGGGATTTCGTCCCGGCCGCTGGTTTTTGTCACGAAGATCGAAGTTGCCAAATCCGGAAAGTTTGACCTGCTGCCCTGCTTCCAGAGACATGCGGATTTCTTCGAAAAAGGCCTCGACAAGTTCCTTGGCTTCGCGCTTGTTGAGGCCTAGGTCCTCGAACAGACGCTCGGCCATTTCGGCTTTCGTCAACGCCATCAGAATTAGTCCCTCAAGGTTCCCCCAAGGCGCTCACGCAGTTGCGTGAGGACCCGCCTTACCGCTTGCTCGACTTCGTCGTCGGTAAGAGTGCTCGAAAGGGCCTGAAAGATCAAGCCTAAAGCCAAGCTTTTTTTGCCCGAATCAATACCTTGGCCTCGATACACGTCAAATAACTCAAGGTCACGCAGGAGCGCGCCAGCGGCTTCGCGGGCCACCGCCAGGCAGTCCGCGGCGCGCACGGCTTCGTCGACCACCACGGCGAGATCGCGGCGCACGGCCGGAAAGCGCGAGATGGGTTGGAACTGCGCGACCGGCGCCTCGCCCTCCACGTCGGCAACAATCTCGAACAGGAACAGCGGCTTGTCGAAGCCGAGCCGGGCGCCAAGGGCGGGATGCAGCATGCCGGCGTGGCCCAGCATCCGCCCGTCCCGAACGAGCGCGGCACACTGGCCGGGATGCAGCGCCGCGTGGGTCGCGGGCGCGAACTCGACCCGGTCCTGACCCAGGATCTGCAACACCGATTCAACGTCTTGTTTTATATCAAAAAAATCACAGTCGCGCGCGTTCTCCAGCCAATGCTGGCGGCGCGCGGCGCCGGTACGCAGGCCGGCGAGCTGATCGAACTGCCGCAGGTCCGCGCCGCTGCCCTGGAAGACCATGCCGATTTCGAACAGGCGGATGTCGTCGACCTGGCGATTGCGGTTGTGCAGGGCCGCCTGGACCAGTCCCGGCCACAGCGAGCGACGCATGAGCGACATCTCGCTCGATATGGGATTGGCGAGCGCCAGCGACTCCGTTCCAGGCTCGAAGGCACGCGCCAGCGAAGGCTCGATGAAGCTGTAGGTGATCGCCTCGAAATATCCTCGCGCGGCGAGCACCCCACGCGTCCGGCTGTCGCGCCGCGATGCCGGGTCGATGCTCGCCGGACGACCGGCGGTCAAGGGCAGGCGCACCGGAATGTGCTCATAACCGTTGACCCTTGCCACCTCCTCCACGAGGTCGGCTTCCAGGGTGATGTCGAAGCGGCAGGGCGGCACGTCCACCTGCCACGGCAGACGTCCGTCATCGACCTGCATGCCGAGATTGCGCAGTATCGCGACGATGCGCGGCTCGTCGACCGTCACGCCCAGCAGGCGCTCCACCTTCGCGGGATGAAAAGCGATGCGCACCGGCGGCCGCTCGGCGGCCGCGACGCGGGTCACCACGCAGGGGCCCGGCGTGCCGCCACAAATCTCGAGGATCAGCGCCGTGGCGCGCTCCACCGCCCGCGCCTGTCCGCTCGGGTCCACGCCGCGCTCGAAGCGCTGCGAGGCATCGGTGTGCAGCTTGTAGCGCCGCGCCGCGCCCGCCAGCCGGATCGGATCGAAGTAGGCGCTCTCAAGGAACACCGCGGTGGTGCGCTCCGACACCGCGGTCGAGGCGCCGCCCATGATCCCCGCGAGCGCGACGGGGCCGCTCGCATCGGTGATGAGCAGGCTGCCGGACTCGAGTTCCAGCGCGTTGCCGTCGAGCAGCACGATGGATTCGCCGGCCGCCGCCTCGCGCACCACCACCGGGGCGGTGAGCTTGGCGAGGTCGAAAGCGTGCATCGGCTGGCCGAGCTCCAGCATCACGAAGTTGGTCACGTCGACCAGCGGGTGAATGCAGCGCACCCCGGAGCGGCGCAGCTTCTCCGCCATCCAGAGCGGTGTACGCGCGCGCGGGTCCAGCCCGGTGATCACGCGTCCCGCGTAGCTCGCGCAGCTGGCCGGCGCGTCGAGTCGCACCTCCACCGTGGCGTCGCTGGCCGGCGGCACGGGCGGAACGTTCGGCGATGGCACGCAGTGATCGTGCAACGCAGCGAGATCGCGCGCGATGCCGAGCACCGACAGGCAGTCGCCGCGATTCGGCGTGAGGTTGATTTCGAGGACGGCGTCGTCGAGGACCAGGGCGGCATGCAGCGCGTCACCAGGTCGCGCGTCCGCCGGCAATTCGACGATGCCCTCGGCATCGTCGCCGAGCCCGAGTTCGGCCATGGAGCACAGCATGCCGCGCGACCCCACGCCACGAATCGTCGTCTCGGTGAGGACACGGCCATCGCCGATGGTCGCGCCAGGCGGGGCAAAGGCAGTCTTGAGTCCGGGCCGCACGTTGGCCGCGCCGCAAACCACCTGGTGGCTGGCCTGCCCATCGAACACCGTGCACACGCTGAGGGTGTCGGCATCGGGATGACGCGCCGTCGTGCGCACCTCCGCCACCAGCACGCCGGGCAAGGGCGGGCCCGCCGGCGCCATGCCATCGATCTCGAGACCCGCCAGGGTCAGGCGCTCGGCCAGCGCCGCCCGGTCCACGCCCGGGTCGAACCATTCACGCAACCATCGTTCGCTGAGTTTCATCGGGCTCTGCCGTATCGCGCGCCGCGCTCAGGCGAACTGGCGCAGGAACTGGATATCGTTTTCGTAGAACAGCCGCAGATCGGAGATGCCATGGCGCAGCATGGTCAGGCGCTCGACGCCGAGGCCGAAGGCAAAACCCGTGTAGCGCTCCGAGTCGATGCCGACCTTCAGCAGCACATTGGGATGCACCATGCCGCAACCCATCACCTCGAGCCAGTTGCTGATGCCGTGGCGCGACTCGAGCTTGATGTCGACTTCCATCGACGGCTCGGTGAACGGGAAGTAGGACGGGCGATAGCGGATCTGCAGATCATCGCGAGCGAAGAAGGTCTTCAGGAACACATCCAACGTGCCCTTCAGATCCGCCATGGTCACGTGCTCGTCGATGCAGAGCCCCTCGACCTGGTGGAACATCGGCGAGTGGGTCTGATCGTAGTCGCAGCGATAGACCCGTCCGGGCGCGATGATGCGCAGGGGCGGGGCGCTGTGCTCCATGACCCGGATCTGCACCGGCGAGGTGTGTGTGCGCAGCAGGCGACCGTCGGCCAGGTAGAAGGTGTCATGCATCGCCCGCGCCGGATGGTGGGCGGGAATGTTGAGCGCCTCGAAGTTGTGGTAGTCGTCCTCGATTTCCGGCCCGCGCGCGACGTCGTAGCCGGCGTGGCGGAAGATGCTCTCGATGCGCTCGATGACCAGGCTGACGGGGTGCAGTCCACCGCTGGCGTCGCCGCGCCCGGGCAGGGTCACGTCGATCCGCTCGTCCTGCAGACGCTGCTCGAGGCGCGCGGCCTCCAGCGCCTCGCGCCGTGCGTCCAGCTGCGCGCTGACCCTGTCCTTGGCGTCGTTAATCGCCTGGCCGAAGGCCGGACGCTGCTCGGCCGGCAGGCTGCCCAGGGTCTTCAGCAGCGCGGTGATGCGCCCCTTCTTGCCCAGGTAGTGCACGCGCAGTTCGTCCAGCGCGGCGAGGTCGGCGGCTGCCGCCAGCGCGGCGGCGGCTTCTTCAACGATGACTTCGATGTCGCTCATGACCGGGCATTCGAGGACCACAAACAGAAAGGGGAAAGGCGCACCTTTCCCCTTCAGGGCAACGCGGGACCGGCCTCAGCCGGCCAGCGCGAGCTTGGAGCGTTCCGCGAGCGCGCCGAAGGCGCCGAGGTCGTGCACCGCGAGGTCGGCCAGGACCTTGCGGTCGACCTGTACCCCGGCGCGTGCCAGGCCGTTGATGAAGCGCGAGTAGCTCAGGCCGAAACCGCGGGCCGCCGCGTTGATGCGGACGATCCACAGGGCGCGGAACTGCCGCTTGCGCTGGCGACGATCGCGGTAGGCGTACTGCCCGGCCTTGATGACCGCCTGCTTGGCGACGCGGTAGACGTTCTTGCGACGCCCACGGTAGCCCTTGGCCTGTTCGATGACTTTCTTGTGCCGGGCATGCGCCTGGACACCACGCTTGACTCGTGCCATTGCTGACTAATCCTTACAACGCTAGACCGTTTACAGCCCGGGCAACATCTGACGCACCGCCGCTTCGTCGGCGTGTGCGATCAGTGCGCCATGGCGCAGCTGCCGCTTACGCTTGGGGCTCTTCTTGGTCAAGATGTGATTCTTGAACGACTGGCGACGCTTGATACGGCCGCTGCCGGTCTTGGAAAACCGCTTCGCCGCGCCACGATTGCTCTTCAATTTCGGCATTACCCACTACTCCACTGCCCGCTAGCTGCGCTTGGGCGCGATGACCATGACCATCTGTCGCCCTTCCAGCTTCGGAAATTGCTCCACGTTGCCCAACGGCCCCAAGTCGCTCTCCACCCGCTTCAGCATCTGTGAACCGAGTTCCTGATGGGCCATTTCCCGCCCTCGAAAACGCAGGGTCACCTTCACCTTGTCACCAGTCTCGAGGAAGCGCTTCAGGTTCCTCAGCTTGATCTGGTAATCCCCTTCGTCCGTGCCAGGTCGGAACTTGATTTCCTTGACCTGGATCTGCTTCTGCTTGCGCTTCGCGGCGTGACGTTTCTTGCTCAGATCAAACAGGAACTTGCCGAAGTCCATCACCCGGCACACGGGTGGGTCGGCAGTCGGCACGATCTCGACCAGGTCGAGTTCGTGGATTTCTGCCTCGCGGCGCGCGGCGTCGATGGTGACGATACCGAGGTTCTCACCCTCGGCGCCTATCAGGCGCACTTGCGGTGAGTTGATCTCCCCGTTGACCCGGTTCTTCTTGTCGGCGGCTATACCTCAATCCTCCAAAATGCTGTGGCCGCGCTGCGCAACTTCGTTGCGGAGCCGCGAGCAGAATGCCTCGAGAGACATTTCGCCCAGGTCGGCACCGCTCTGCGCTCGCACGGCCACGGTTTTATTGCCCATTTCCCGCTCGCCTACGACGAGGAGGTAGGGGATGCGCTGCAAGGTGTGCTCGCGGATCTTAAGCCCGATCTTCTCGTTTCTCAAGTCCGCGTCGCATCGGAATCCTTGATTTTTCAGGGTTTCCGCAACCTCTTCGGCCCAGGCCCCGTGGTGTTCCGTGATACTGAGGGCGACAGCCTGCACCGGCGCCAGCCAGGCGGGGAAGCGCCCGGCGTGGTGCTCGATGAGAATGCCGATGAAGCGCTCCATGGATCCGAGGATGGCGCGGTGAATCATGACCGGCACGTGGCGGTCGCCATCCTCGCCGACGAACTTGGCGCCAAGCCGCTCGGGCATGGAGAAATCCACCTGCACCGTGCCGCATTGCCAGGTCCGGCCCAGGCAGTCCTTGAGGGTGAACTCGATTTTCGGGCCGTAGAACGCGCCCTCCCCCGGCTGCAGACGGAACTTCAGCCCCTTGTTGGTCAGCGCCAGTTCGAGCGCGGCCTCGGCCTTGTCCCACAGGGCATCCGCGCCCACACGCTGCGCCGGGCGCAGGGACAGGGCGACCTCGATGTCGCTGAAGCCGAAGTCCGCGTAGACCTGGTAGGTCATGTCGATCAGGCGGCTGACCTCGGCCTGCAGTTCGCCCTCGCTGCAGAAGATGTGCGCGTCGTCCTGGGTGAAGCGGCGGGCGCGCAGCAGCCCGTGCAGGGTTCCCGATGGCTCGTTGCGATGGACGATGCCGAATTCCGCGATGCGGAACGGCAGGTCGCGGTAGCTGCGCAGGCCATGGTTGAAGATCTGCACGTGGCCCGGGCAGTTCATCGGCTTGACCGCGTACTCACGGTTCTCCGACTGGGTCGCGAAGATCATGTCGTGGAACTTGTCCCAGTGTCCGGACTTCTCCCAGAGCGAGCGATCCAGCACCTGCGGAGTGTGGACTTCCTGGTAGTCGGCGTAGCACACGTCGCGAATGTAGCGCTCCACCAGGCGGTACAGCACCCAGCCCTTCTGGTGCCAGAACACCATGCCGGGCGCCTCTTCCTGGAAGTGGAACAGGTCCAGGCTGCGGCCGAGCTTGCGGTGATCGCGCTTCTCCGCTTCCTCGATGCGCTTCAGGTAGGCGGCGAGATCCTTCTTGTCGGCCCACGCGGTGCCATAGATGCGCTGCAGGACCTCGTTGTTGGAGTCCCCACGCCAGTACGCGCCCGCGATCTTGGTCAGCTTGAAGGCCTTCAGCCGCCCGGTGCTGGGCACATGGGGCCCGCGACACAGGTCGGTGAAGTCGCCCTGGCCGTACAGGGAAATCTCCTGGTCGGCCGGAATGGAGGCGATGATCTCCGCCTTGTAATGCTCGCCCAAGCCCTTGAAGTAATCGACCGCCGCATCCCGCGCCATGACGCTGCGGTGCACGGGGATGTCGGCCTCGGCCAGTTCCTCCATGCGCTTCTCGATGCGCTCGAGATCCTCGGGCGTGAAGGAGCGCTCGTAGGCGAAGTCGTAATAGAAGCCGTCCTCGACCACCGGCCCGATGGTGACCTGGGCGGCGGGGTAGAGTTGCTTCACCGCCTGCGCCAGCAGGTGGGCGGTGCTGTGGCGGATGATCTCGAGACCTGCCTCGTCCTTGGGCGTGATGATGGCGAGGCTGCAGTCCTGGGCGATCGAATAAGAGGTGTCCACCTCGCGGCCATCGACCCGCCCGCCGAGCGCGGCCTTGGCGAGGCCGGGTCCGATGGCGGCGGCCACCTCGCCCACGGTCACGGGTGCATCGAACTGGCGCTGGCTACCGTCGGGAAGAGTGATTTGCGGCATGGTCGTTCTCCGTGGCCTGTACGAGCGGCCATCGAATAGGCGGGACACGCCACCCTGTGACTCGCCGTTGCGCGACGGGCGACGTGCTCACCAGCGCACGTTCGCCGCCGCTTCGCGGCAGGTCGTGGATGCTTGACCCGCGAGGTCTGATTGGTAGGCGCGATTGGATTCGAACCAACGACCCCCACCATGTCAAGGTGGTGCTCTAACCAGCTGAGCTACGCGCCTGTCGTTCGGCCTTCGCATTGTCGGCACGGGCCGGTGCAAGTTGACCGGGACATGTTCCGTGCCGCGAAGGGGCGCAAAGAATACACAAATCGCGCCACTGTCACCAGCCGCGCGGGCTCGCGCGGCTCAATCGGCGGACACCGCCGGCATGTCGAGCAGGGTGCGCTTGATGCCGGCGATCTCGTCGCGCAGGCGGGCGGCCTCCTCGAACTCGAGGTCCCGGGCATGACGGTACATGCGCTCCTCGAGCTGCTTGACCTTCTTCAGCGCGCCCTCCTCGCTCAGGCCCGCGTAGGGCGCGCGCTTCTCGGCCGCCGCGCGCTGCCCTTGAGCGCGACGCGGCTGGCCGGCCGCCGGGCCATAGGCGCCCTCCATGATGTCCGCGACCTGCTTGCTGATGCCGGTCGGGGTGATGCCGTGCTCGGTGTTGAACGCGAGCTGCACTTCACGGCGCCGTTCCATCTCCTCCAGCGCGCGCTGCATGGAGCCGGTGACGCTGTCCGCGTACATGATGGCGCGGCCCTCCAGGTTGCGCGCGGCTCGACCGACGGTCTGGATGAGCGAGCGGTCGGAGCGCAGGAAGCCCTCCTTGTCGGCGTCCAGGATGGCCACCAGCCCTACCTCCGGCAGGTCCAGGCCCTCGCGCAGGAGGTTGATGCCGACCAGCACGTCGAACTCGCCTAGGCGCAGGTCGCGCAGGATCTCGACCCGCTCGACGGTGTCGATGTCAGAGTGCAGGTAGCGCACCCGCACCCCGTGCTCGCCCAGGTAATCGGTCAGGTCCTCCGCCATGCGCTTGGTGAGCGTGGTCACCAGCACCCGTTGCTCCAGCGCCACACAGGCGTTGATCTCGGACAGCAGGTCGTCCACCTGGCTGCCGGCCGGCCGCACCTCGACCTGGGGGTCGATGAGCCCGGTGGGCCGCACCACCAGTTCCACCACCCGGCCGGCATGGTTGGCCTCGTACCCGCCAGGCGTGGCCGACACGAAGATCATCTGCGGCGCGAGCCGCTCCCACTCCTCGAATTTGAGCGGTCGGTTGTCCAGCGCCGAGGGCAGGCGGAAGCCGTACTCGACCAGGTTCTCCTTGCGCGAGCGGTCGCCGCGGAACATGCCGCCGAGTTGCGGAATGGTGACGTGACTCTCGTCGATCACCATCAGCGCGTTCTTGGGCAGATATTCGAACAGCGTCGCGGGCGGCTCCCCCGCCGCGCGCCCCGACAGGTGACGACTGTAGTTCTCGATGCCGTTGCAGTAGCCGAGCTCGGCCATCATCTCGAGGTCGAAACGGGTGCGCTGCTCAAGCCGCTGCGCCTCCACCAGCTTGTTCAGCGAGCGCAGCTGCTCGAGCCGTTCCTTGAGCTCTTCCTTGATGGTCTCCACCGCGCGCAGCACGGTCTCGCGCGTGGTCACGTAGTGGGACTTGGGATAGATGGTATAGCGCGGCAGCTTGCGCACCACTTCGCCGGTCAGGGGATCGAACAAGGCGAGACTCTCGACCTCGTCATCGAACAGCTCGACGCGCAGCGCGTCGCGCTCGGACTCCGCCGGGTAGATGTCGATCACCTCGCCGCGCACGCGGTAGGTGCCGCGTTCGAGCACCACGTCGTTGCGCTTGTACTGCAGCGCCGTCAGGCGCCGCAGGATTGCGCGCTGGTCGATGATGTCACCGCGCCGCAGGTGCAGCACCATGGAGTGGTATTCGTCGGGTTCGCCGAGGCCGTAGATGGCGGACACCGTCGCCACGATGATCACGTCGGTGCGCTCGAGCAGCGCCTTGGTCGCCGAAAGGCGCATCTGTTCGATGTGATCGTTGATCGAGGCGTCCTTCTCGATGTAGGTGTCGGACGCGGGTACGTAGGCCTCCGGCTGATAGTAGTCGTAGTAGGAGACGAAGTACTCGACCGCGTTGTGCGGAAAGAAATCACGCATCTCGCCGTAGAGCTGCGCGGCCAGGGTCTTGTTCGGCGCCAGCACGATGGTCGGCCGCTGCACCGCCTCGATCACGTTGGCGATGGTGAAGGTCTTGCCCGAACCCGTGACGCCAAGCAGGGTCTGGTGATAGAGGCCGGCTTCGAGCCCTTCGATCAGCTTGGCGATCGCTTCGGGCTGACCACCGGCTGGTGCGAATTGCGACACCAATTCGAACTTGCGGCTGGGCGGTCGTTCGTCGATATTGCTGCTCATCGGTCGGTGTGCTGGCGAGGTCGCGGCGAGCCTCATCTTACACGACCCGCAGCGAGCCCATTCACTCGAGCCAGGAGCGTCGTCCCGTTGGACGTGAAACCCTCACAACGCGCCGCGAGCGTCAAGACCTCGCCGACCCTGGCGGTGGCTGCCGAGGCCGCGGCGCTGGCGCGCGCCGGCCGCGAGATCCTGAATCTCGCCGCCGGGCAACCGGACTTCGCCACGCCGGCCCACGTCAAGGCGGCGGCCATCGCCGCGCTCGACGCGGATTTCACCAAGTACACCGAGGTCGACGGTACGCCGGAACTCAAGGCCGCGATCCTGCGCAAGTTCGCGCGCGACAACGGCCTGCACTTCAAGCCCGAGAACCTGCTGGTGTCCTGCGGCGGCAAGCACAGCCTGTACAACCTGATGCAGGCGCTGCTGAACGAGGACGACGAGGTGCTGATCCCCGCGCCCTACTGGGTGTCCTACCCGGACATGGCGCGGCTCGCCGGCGCCGACCCGGTGATCATCCGCACCAAGTTCAAGCAGCATTTCAAGATCACCCCGGAGCAATTGCGCGGCGCGCTCGGTCCGCGCTCGCGCCTGCTGATCCTGAACAGCCCGGGCAATCCCAGCGGCGCGGTGTACAGCCATCGCGAACTGGAGGCGCTCGGCGCGGTGCTGCTCGAGTTCCCGGAAGTGATCGTGGTCAGCGACGACATCTTCGAGCACGTGCGCTGGAACGGCGACGACTTCGTCAACATCCTGAACGCCGTTCCGCGGCTGCACGAACGCACGGTGATCGTGAACGGCGTGTCCAAGGCCTACGGCATGGCCGGCTGGCGCATCGGCTACGCGGCGGGGCCGGCGCCGCTAATCGCGGCGATGAAAAGGATCCAATCGCAGAGCACGTCCAACCCGACCTCCATCGCGCAAGTCGCGGCCTGCGCGGCGCTGGACGGCGACCAGGCATTCCTGGGCGAGCGCAACGAAGAGTACCGGCGACGTCACGACTTCGTGCTGCGCGAGCTGGCGCTGATCCGCGGCGTGGACGTGCATCCCGCGGAAGGCAGTTTCTTCGTGTTTCCGGACATGCGCGGTGTCATCGACCGGCGCGGGGACATCGACGACGATGTCGCGCTCGCCGAACTCCTGCTGGAGCAGGCCGGCATCGCGGTCGTACCCGGCGCGGCCTTCGGCACGCCGGATTGCCTGCGTCTCTCGCTCGCGGCGCCGATGGACGTGCTGCGCGAGGCGCTCGCGCGCATGCGCAAGCTGCTCGCCTGAGCCCGACGCCGCGGTCGGATTGACCGCCCCACCCCGACCTCAGTACCATACGCCGCTCTTCGCATTCCCCGGTAGCTCAGTCGGTAGAGCGGGTGACTGTTAATCACTAGGTCGGCGGTTCGAGCCCGTCCCGGGGAGCCACTCCACGCAGGCTGATGCTTCAGCCCGCAGTCTTTCTCCTTCACTTCCCTTCGCAGGCACTCCGGAGCGCCATGCGTGACACGTGAGCTGCGCGCGTCTTGCACGGTTCGTGGCCACGTCCCTCTTGGTTTCAACGTCCACGCACACGCCCGAGCAGTCGTCGCAACGCGGATGGATCGCTGTAGCCGACGGCATAGGCGGCCTGGTCGAAGCGACTCCCGCCGGCCAGGAGTCGCAACGCCTCCTCGCGCCGAATGTGATTGACGAACGCGATGGGACTCATGCCGCAGGCCCGGGCCAGCCGGCGCGCGAGGGTGCGACTCGTCGTTCCGAGCGCCCGCGCCAGGTCGGGGATCGAGAAGCCCTCGGCGAGCCGCGCGCGCGTCCAACGTTCGGCCTCGGCCAGCATGAGATCCCCGGCGACCAGCGGTCTCATCAAGCGAAAGTCGGCCTGGGAACGTCGGTTGTCGAGCAGGAGATAGCGCGCTGTCAGATCGGCCACTTCGAAGCCCGCCATGCGCGCGACCAGCGCGAGCACCGCTTCGCCCTGTGCGAGGGCCGCGCCGCCCGTGATGAAGGGCCCATCCTCGACCACGAGCGCGTCGGCGTGCACGCGCACCCGCGGGTGACGGTGCGCGAGGAGCGGCGCGAGGAACCAGGACGTGGTGCAGGCGCGCTCGTCGAGAAGCCCGGCGGCAGCGAGCAGCAGGACGCCGGAGCAGGACGTCACCAGCGTCGCGCCCGACGCGTGGCACGCGCGCAGGAACGCGAACCAGTCGGAGACGTCAGGCCCGGCGAGAAAGGCGTCGACCTGCGCCGCGTCCGCGAGCCCCTGGCCGGGGATGACAAGCGCATCGCATCCGGTCGGCTCGGCCCGCGGATCATCCAACATTCGCACATCGAAGGGCATCGCTCGACCGAGCGCCTGCGCCACTTGGCGGGCGGTGGCGAGGACGTCGTGGCTGAGCGC
>JAIEQK010000040.1 GCA_019747795.1 Gammaproteobacteria bacterium
ACCGCGCCCTTCAAGGTCGGGCAGAACAGGTGATTGGTGGAGGCCGGCAGGGTCTTGTACTTGGAACCGACCTTCGAGCCCGAGCGCACCACGCCGCCAGGAAAGGGCATGATCACGCCGCGTATCTTCTGCATCGCGGCGATGGCCCGTTCACTGGCCGCGAGCGCGCTGTCCTGGTCGCGCGCGAGAATGAGGAAATTGCCGCCGCCGATGGCCTTCACCACCCGCGTGTCCTCTTCGCAGATGAACTCGCCGTCCATCACCGGCACGCGCCAGTAGCGGCGCGCGCCGAGCTTCTTCGACATCTGCCAGCCGTCGCCGAAGAAACGCAGGTTGCGCCCGAGCGGGATCGGGTCGCCTTCGCTCAATCCGGCGAAGCAGGCGCTGGTCGGCGAGGTCAGCACGCATTGACCGACCCGGTTCTGGATCTGCTTGGTCAGTTCCTTGTTGCTCATGGTGAACAACAGCACCGCCGCGCCGGGACGGCCGTCGGGCGTCTCGCCCGGCTTCAGCCGTCGTTCGATGCCTGCTTCGCAGCCGCAGGCGATCACCGAGGTCGCGAAGCCGGTCATGGCGCGCACCGCGTGCTCGACCCAGGTCTCGTTGCGCGCGGTGACCACGATGCGCGTGGCCTTCATGGGAAAGGCCTCGGCGAAGGTATCGTCGATGTGGACGCCGTTGACCTTCATGCCGGCTTGACCGGGTGCAGCACCAGCGCGCCGCGACCGCCGTCGCGGATCTCGTCATCCGCGACCCGCTGATTGTCCTTGCGCACGGTCATGTAGCGCGTGAAGTACTCGTCGAGTTCGCGCTCGATTGCGCCGTCGTAGTCGGGATGCACGGCGTGGGTCGCGCCGTGGATTTCCTCCAGCACGCGGCCGTCGCGGACGATGAGCTGGCCGTCCTTGAACACGTAGGCGGGCGTGGCGAACATCTTTTCCCTGTTCTCGTCCTCGCGGTAGACGGTGACGTGTGCGCGCGCGCCGAGGCCGAGCGAGCCGAAGCCCTCCAGGCCGAGCGAGCGCGCCGGCGCCGCGCGGGTCATGATCGCTATCTCGTACAGGCTGTATTCGCGATCCAGGCTCGCGAGGATGGTGGCCGCCGCCGCGTCCGGATCGAGCGTCGCGAGCATGTCATTGCGAAAGCTCTTGTCCATCAGAAGCCGGATGAGATGAGGATAGCTGGTGAACGGTGCGCCGTTCGGATGATCGGTGGTGAGGAAGATGCGCCACGGATCGTTCACCTGCAGGAACAGCTCGAGGCCGATGGCCCACTGCAGCGCATTGACGAAATTCTTGTTGCGGTAGCGGAACGGCACCACGCCGCAGCCGGCGTCGCACTCGATGTCCATGCCGACCCATTTCTTCGGATCCGCGAAGGCGCTGCCGGCATACTGGCGCATGCTGTCGCCCGATTCGGTGACGGTGCGACCAAACATGATCTGGCCGACGTCCACCGAGACGTTGGGATTGGCGTTGACGGCTTCGGCGATGCGCGCCGCGCCGGACGAGAACTTGCGATCGCCTTCGGTGCCGTAGCTGTGGAACTGGATGTGGGTCAGGTGGCCGCGCAGGCCCTCCAGCGCGCCGATGGTGGCGAGGGTTGTCTCGACGTTGCCCGGCACGCCGAGGTTGCAGCCGTGGATGTGCAGCGGATGGGCGAGTCCGAGTTCGCCGACCGCGCTCGCGAGCGCGGTCAGGATGCGCCGCGGCGTGACGCCGTAGGCCGCGTTCTGCTCGTCCAGGTCCAACTGCCGCTGGTTGTACTTGAAGGCGTTGATGCCGCCCGGATTGACCACCTTGATGGCCAGAGCCTGGGCGGCCTTCAGGGTCCAGGCCACGTAGTCGCGAATGAAACCCGGCGAGCGGCCGTCGCGCAGCGCGCCGAGCAGGAAGTCGTCGTTGCCGAGCAGCACGTAGGCGCCCTTGTCGACCATCGGCGTGTCGGCCATTTCCATGTGTGCCTGGCGCGCGTTGGTGGCCAGCATGGCCGGCTCGAAGCAGGCCACGTAGCCCATCTCCGCGTAGCGGTAGCCGGCAGTGCGCGTGGCCGGCGCGGCGTGCCCGCAGCCGGCATGGGGATGGCGATGCCCGTCGACCAGGTCGCGCGCGTGATCCTCGGGCAGCATGCTGCGCGCGATGTTGACCTTGCCGCCGCCGATATGGGTATGCAGATCGATGGCGCCAGCCATCACCACGCAGCCCGTGAGATCGTAATTCACGTCCGCCGGTCGCCCGTCGCGCGGCGCGGCGACGATGCGCCCATCCTGCAGGTAGATGTCGCGCACCTCGCCATCGACGCCGTTGGCCGGGTCGTAGACGCGTCCGCCCTTCAGTGCCGTCAACATCAGCGCATCTCCGCCAGCAGCGCGCGCAGCACGGTGGCGACCGAAGGCAGGCCGCTGTCGCGCTGCGCCGCGAGCGGCAGGCTCACCACGGCGTCGGTGCGCAGCAGCTGCGCGGCATGGTCGAGGCCCGGCGTGCCGACCGGGATGAATACTTCACAGTCCGCGTCCGGTGCCGCCGCGCCGAGCATCACGCTGCGCGCGCCGCTCGCGCCGGCCGGCGGCGCCCCCAGGGTGCCGAAGGCATCGATCCACAACAGCGCATCGGCGCCGCCCTTCGCGAACACATGCGCGGTGGAAAGCGCTTCCGGCTGGTAGTCCAGTCGCGTGCCGACGCGCAGGCGCAGCGGATAGCCCGTGAGCCACGCGCAGGTGCTCTGCGCGGTCTGCGCGCCATCGTCGCCGCCGAGTGGCAGCAGCGCCGCGCGGCCGCCGCGGTTGAGTTCATCGATCAGCTCGCACAACAGTGTGAGCGCCGGCTCGCGCGGTGCGGCGAGGGCGCCGGGCGCGAACACTAGCGTCGCGTAGCGCGCGGCGCGCAGCGCCTCGGCGAGCGCCGCGAGCCTGGTCAGCGGAAGCGAGCCGATGCGGCGCACATCCGGCGCGGCGCCCTTCAGAAGGCCGAGCAGCGCATGCAGCACGCCGACCAGGTCATCCTGTGCGCAGCGCAGATGCTCGGCGGGCTGCGCCGCCGCCGGCGCGGGGCGTGGCCCCAGCGCGGTGATGCGCCGGCCTTCCAACCTCGCGCTCTCCAGGCTCGCGGCGGGCCGCAGACAGCGTGACACCAAGTTCTCGTAGCGCTGCTCGAGATCGACGCCGATGAGCACGATGTGATCGGCGCGATTGCGTACCTCGGCCAGCGTGGTCGCATACCAGCCGCGCGTCTGCAGCACGCGGTTCATCGCCGCCAGCGTCTCGCCGTGGGCGTGGTCGAGACTCGCGCCGCAGCGCTCGGCGAGATCGATGGCGGCGCGCATGCCGTCGACGTCGGTGCCGAGGCCGGCGAAATGCGGTTGGCGCGCAGCGCGCAGGAGCCGCGCGGCATGCGACACCGCGCTCGCGAAACTTGCCTCGCGACCTTCGACGCGCGGGATGGGCGCCAGCGGCGCGCGCGCGAAGCCGCGCTGTGCGCGGCGACAGCCGTTGCGCGTGACATCGAAACCGGCGTCCTTGCGCGCCGCCAGTTGCACGTCGTCACACAGCAGTGAACAGAACGGGCATACGGCGGCGTGTGGCGCCGAAGTGAGGGCAGGATCGGCGGAAGACGGTCTGGCGCTCACAGGTGCAGGAACCCCGGTGCTGCATTGACGAGTAGCTCGTGGCGGGAGGCGGTCCATCGTCATGGACCACCATGCGCGTACGCATCGTGCGCGACATCGCGCGCGGCAGCCAGAAGCCGGCGGCAAGTTAGCATAGCTGTCCAGCGCTCACTAGCGGGCGGGCGCCGCGTTCCATCGCGGCATGCGCGACCTATAATCGCGGCCCTGTTAGTTCGACGAAGCAGCATGAACTCCATTCCGCGGGAAACCCGCATCGAAGCGCCGGCGCGCCTGCATCTCGGCTTTCTCGATCCGAGCGCGAGTCGCGGGCGGCGTTTCGGCAGCGTTGGACTCGCGATTGACGGACTCTCCACCATCGTCAATGCGGTGCCGTATGTCGCGACTGAAGTGCAGGGCCCGATGCACGCGCGCGCGGCGGAGCACCTGGCGCTGGTGTACACGCACTACGCGCTCGACACGCCGCTGCGCATGACTGTCGAACGCGCCATCCCCGCCCACGCGGGGCTCGGTTCCGGTACGCAGCTCGCGCTCGCCGTCGGCGCCGTCGCGCTGGTCGCGCATCGCCGAGCGTGCAACGCGCCGGAGCTCGCCGCGCTGCTCGGGCGCGCGAGGCGTTCGGGCATCGGCACCAGTCTCTTCGAGCAGGGCGGCCTGGTGGTCGATGGCGGCCATGGCGCGGGGACGACGAGTCCGCCGGTGATCGCGCGCCTGGCCTTTCCCGACGCGTGGCGCGTGATCCTGGTGTGCGACCGTGCCGCCGAAGGCCTGAGCGGTCGTGCCGAGAGCGCGGCCTTCGGCGCGCTCGCGCCGATGCCCGAAGCGCTCGCCGCGCGCCTGTGTCACACCACGCTGCTCGGGCTGCTGCCCGCGGTGGCGGAACAGGACTTCGCGGCTTTCGGCGCCGCGCTCAGTGAATTGCAGAGGGTCGCCGGCGACTACTTCGCGGCGGCGCAGAACGGGCGCTACACGAGTCCGCGCGTCGGCGAACTGCTCGGCTGGGCCGAAGCGCATTGCGGCGTCAGCGGTGTGGGGCAGAGCAGCTGGGGCCCTACCGGTTTCGCCTTCGTCGAGTCCGAATCGCGCGCCGCGGACGTGGCGGCACGACTGCGCGCGCGGGTCGGCGCGGCGAAGGGACTCGAGATCCTCGTGTGCGCGGCGCGCAATCACGGCGCGCGCCTGTCGGTGGACGACGAGTCCGTGCCGGCGCGCGCGACGCAGGCCTGAGCCGACCGACGCCACATCCTCATCTTCGCCGGAGAACGCCATGCAACACCCGCATCTGCTGCACATCTTCAGCCCGACCAAGTACGTCTCGCCGTTCGACATCAACATGGCCTACGAGGCGCGCTTCGACGCGGTGATCCCCTACTGTAACGTCACCCTCGACGAGATCACGGCGCTCACCCAGGACACCATCTTCTCGCGGAGTCCCGAGGGCGTGCGGCGCACCGGCATCTTCATCGGCGGACGCGAGTTCGACCTGGCGCTCGCCATGCTGGAGGCGGCCAAGGCGGCGATGGTGCCGCCCTTCACCGTGTCGGTGATGGCCGATCCGAGCGGTGCGATCACCACCGCCGCGGCGATGGTCGCGCTAGTGGAACACTGGGCGAAGAAGGCGGGCGGCGGGGACCTGGCGGGACGCCGCGTGTGCGTGTTCGGCGGCACCGGTCCGGTCGGCGTCTGCACCGCGCTGCTCGTGTCGCGCGCGGGCGCGCGCTGCGCCATCGTCTCGCACCAGGGACAGGGCGCCGCACAGGTGGTGGCCGATCGCCTGAACCGGGTGCATGGCGTCGAACTGGACGGCGTTGACGGCAGTTCGCAGCAGGCCATCCAGCGGTGGCTGCCCGAGATCGAAGTGCTGTTCGGCGCCGCGCGCGCCGGCGTGCAGGTGGTATCGACGGAAACCCTCGCGGCGGGCTGGGCGCTCAAGGTGGTGGCGGACGCCAACGCCGTGCCGCCGGCCGGCATCGCCGGCGTGGGGGTGAAGGACAAGGGCAAGGCGCTCGCGGTGGGCGAGGGTGGCAGCGCGGTGGCGCTCGGCGCGCTCACCATCGGCGATCTCAAGTACAAGGTGCACACCGCGCTCCTGCAGCAGATGCACAACGCCAGCAGCCCGGTGTTCCTGGGTTACGAGGAAGCCTTCGCCACGGCGCGCGCGCTTGTCGCCAAGCCGCGCAAATAAGCTGCTGGTGCTCGGTCGCTCCGCGCGCGTGCTCGCCGAGGTCGCGCGCGAGGCGGGCCATGCGCCGTGGGTGATCGATCTGTTCGGCGACGCCGACACGCGCGCCTGCGCCGCCGGCCTCGTGACCCTCGATCCCACGCGCGCCTACAGTTTCCGTCAGCGCGACCTGTTGTCCGCCATCGACGCGATGCAGCGCCGCGCGGGTCCCATGCCCGTGGTGCCGGGCAGCGCCTTCGAGGCGACGCCCGCCACGCTCGCGCGCATCGCCGCGCGCTGGCCGACCCTGGCCTGCGACGCGCGGGCCTACCAGGCGCTGCTCGATCCGCCCGGCCTGTGGCGCGTGCTGCGGCGCGAGCACGGCATCGCGACACCGGACTCGCGCTGGACACCACCGCGGACGCCGCGTGGCTGGTTGCTGAAACGTGCCGGCGGCAGCGGCGGCGATCATCTACGACCGGCGACTCACGCCGCCGGCGCGCATGACTACTACCAGCGGTTGCACGAGGGCCAGAGTCTGTCGGCGAGTTTCCTGTCCGCCGGCACGCGCTGTCGCCTGGTCGGCATCGCCGCCCATCTGCGCTGGCATCCGCGAGATGGCTATCGCTACGAAGGCGCGCGTGCGCTCGCGCGCCCGCCGCGTGCGCTGCAGTCCGCGACCCTACGCATGGGTATGGCGCTCACCGTGCGACTCGGCCTGCGCGGCCTGTGGGGCTTCGACTTCCTGCTCGATGCCGACGGCGAAGTCACACTGGTGGACATCAATCCGCGACCACCGGTGACGCTCGAGCTGTGGTCCGATCGCGCAGCCGTGTTCGACGCGCATCTCGCGGCTTGTGCGGGTGGAACGCTCTTGTATATTAAGCCGCGCCGCGCGACGGAGCGTGCGCATCTCGTGCTGTACGCAGAGGCGCCCTGGCGCGCGTCGGCCGATATTCGCTGGCCCGCCTGGGTCGCGGATCGGCCCGCCAGCGGTGTCGATGTACCGCGCGGCGCGCCGCTCTGCACGCTGCTGGCCGACGGTCGCGATGAACATGAACTCGCGGCGCGGCTCACGCGCCGCTACGCGCGTCTGCGGCGCATGCTCGGGTTGGAACTCGTGCTCCCGTCCGTAATTCGCATCCGCTCCATGGGAGGTTGAACAATGTCGAAGCTGGAACTCGACCGTGCCTGCAACGTCAACGTCGCGGTGCAGCCGTTGGTCGCGCGCCTGCGCGACAAGGCCGCGGAATACCGCGTCGGCGTGAGCCGTCTGGACAATGGCGTGACGGTGATCGACGCCGGCATCGCCGAGGTCGGCGGGCTCGAAGCAGGCCGCCTGATCGCCGAGATCTGCATGGGCGGCCTCGGTCGCGTGAATTTTTCCAGCGCCGCGCCGTTCGCACGCTGGCGCTGGCAGGTGGAGGTGGCGGCCAGCCATCCGTTGGTCGCCTGTCTCGCCTCGCAGTATGCCGGCTGGAGTCTCAACCATGGTGAGGGCAAGGGCGCGTTCTTCGCGCTCGGTTCGGGGCCCGCGCGCGCGATGGGCAGCAAGGAACCGCTGTTCGAGGAACTCGGCTACCGTACCCCCGCGGGCGACACGGTCATCGTGCTCGAGGTCGACAAGCTGCCGCCCGCGCCGGTGGCGGACAAGATAATCGAGCGCTGCGGCATCCGGCCCGAGCAGCTCACCATGATCCTCACGCCGACCAGCAGTCTGGCCGGTGGCGTGCAGATCGTCGCGCGCGTGCTCGAGGTCGCGCTGCACAAGCTGCACGCGCTCGAATTCCCGCTCGCCGACTTCGTCGACGGCACGGCCTGCGCGCCGCTGCCGCCGCCGTCGCCCGATTTCATGACCGCCATGGGGCGCACCAACGACGCCATCCTGTTCGGCGGCCAGGTGCAGCTCTACGTCACGGGCGAGGACGACGCCGCACGTGAGCTCGCGGCGAAGATGCCGTCGTCCGCCTCGCGTGATTTCGGCAAGCCCTTCGCGCAGGTCTTCAAGGGCTATGGCTACGACTTCTACAAGGTCGATCCCATGCTGTTCTCGCCGGCCGCCGTGACCGTGACCAATGTCAGGACCGGGCGCAGCTTCACCGGCGGCGGCCTGCATGTGGAACTGCTGGACCAGTCCTTCGGCGCGTGAACCTGCCTGACGGCGCGCGGCCGCGGATCGCGATCTTCACCGACGAGCCGGGCTGGCACGGCGCACGGCTGCGCGGGTGGTTCACCGACCACGGCGCAGATGCGCACTACGTCTCGCTCAGCGATTGCGACATCGACCTCGCGGCCAGCGGCAGCGGCTTTCACATCGGTCCTTTCGGCACCACGCTGCCCGACGGCGTGTTCGTGCGCGGCGTGCCGGGCGGCTCGCTGGAAGCCATCACCCATCGCCTGGACGTGCTGCATCGCCTGGCGAGTCTCGGCGTGCCGGTCGTCAACAGCGCACGCACCATCGAACGCACGGTGGACAAGGGCATGACCAGCCTGCTCCTGCACCAGCACGGCGTGCCGACACCCGTCACCTTCGTCAGCGAATCGCTCGAGCGCGCGCGCGACTTCGCTGCGCGCGCGCTGGCGGCGGGCGCGACGCTCGTCAAGAAGCCGCTGTTCGGATCGCAGGGCAAGGGACTCCGGCGCATCCGTGTGCTGGAGGATCTCGGTTACCTGCTGCCCGGCGAGGTGTGCTACCTGCAGCACTTCGTGGCGCGCGACGAAGCGCCCTATCGCGACTACCGCGTCATGGTCATCGCCGGCCGCGCCCGGGCCGCCATGGCGCGTGTGAGCGAGCACTGGGTGACCAATCGCGCGCAGGGCGCGAGCTGCGCGGCCCAGCCGCTGGACGCGGAACTCGCGCGCGTGGCGGAGGGCGCATCGGCGGCGGTCGGCGCGGACTACGCCGGTGTCGACCTGCTGCGCGATGCCAAGGGCGGCTGGCTGGTTACCGAGGTGAACGGCATTCCCGCCTGGCAGGGGCTCGAGAGCGCCACAGGCGTGGACATCGGCGCGGAGCTCGCCGCGCTGTGTCTGCGACGGGTCGAGGCCTACCGGCGCGGATGACGCGCGGCGCGGTCATCGCCGCCTGCCTGGCGCGCGCCTGCCGGCTCGACGTGGTGGCCTGCAAGCCGGGCAACGTCAGCCTCTGGTCGCCGGGACACGGCATGCAGGCGCGGGACTTCCTCACGAGCGCGCGCGTCGCGGTGCCCGCCTTGTGCCGCGACGGCGCGACGGTAGGCGCGCGCATCGAGAACGCCATGCGCGCGACGCTCGATGCGGTCGGCTGCAACACCAACCTCGGCATCGTGCTGCTGCTCGCGCCGCTCGCCGTCGCCGCCGCGCGCGGCGGTGAACTCCGCGCTGCGCTGGCCGCGGTGCTGGCGACGCTCGATCGTGACGATGCCGCCGCGGCCTTTCGCGCCATCGCGTTCACCCAGCCGGCCGGTCTCGGCCAGGTGGCGGAGGGCGACGTGCGCGAGGAGCCGCGCATGACGCTGCGCGAAGCGATGGCGCTTGCCGCCATACGCGACCGCATTGCCGCGGCTTACGTCGACGACTACGCCGAGGTGTTCGATCACGCCGTGCCGACGCTGCTCGCGTTGCGCGCGCGCTGGCGATCGCTCGCCTGGGCGAGCACTGCGTGTTTCCTGCAGTTGCTCGCCGCGGGACCCGACAGTCACATCGCGCGCAAGTGGGGTAGGGCGTTTGCCGACGAGGTTTCGGCGCGGGCTCGAACCTTGGAATCGGCCCTCAAAGCGTGCGAGAATCCCCGCGCCGTCGTCCCCCGGCTTCGGGCCTTCGACGACGAACTGAAATCCAGGGGCGTCAATCCGGGAACCAGCGCGGACCTCACCGTCGCCAGCGTCGCGGTCCTGCTGCTGCGAGAGCGTCTCGCATGACAATAACAATCCGGACGCGTGCCCCATTGCCAGCGGCGCGCGTGGACGAACGCTGACGAGGTGTTGGCGCAATGTCGATATTCAAAGCGCTGTTTGCAACTCAACAATCTCAATTCCCAGCATCAGAAGGAGAACAAGGCATGGCAGTGGTAGATCGTGTACTGGTGGGCGAGTCGCTGGTCGGTGACGGCAACGAAGTCGCGCACATCGATTTGATCATGGGGCCGCGCGGCAGCGCCGCGGAGGCAGCATTCTGCAATTGCATCACCAACAACAAGGACGGTTTCAGCAGCCTGCTGGCCGTCGTCGCGCCGAACCTCGCGGTGAAGCCGAACACGGTGATGTTCAACAAGGTGACCATCAAGGGTTCCAAGCAGGCCGTGCAGATGTTCGGCCCGGCGCAGCGCGGCGTCGCGATGGCGGTGGCCGACAGCGTCGAGGACGGGACCATCCCCGCCGCCGAGGCCGACGACATCTTCATCTGCGTCGGCGTGTTCATCCACTGGCTGGCGGAAGACAACGCCAAGATCCAGGACTACAACTACCAGGCCACCAAGCAGTCGATCCAGCGCGCGATCGCGCGTTCGCCGAAGGCCTCGGAAGTGGTGGCCAAGAAGGGTTCGGTCGACCACCCCTTCCAGGCGCACAGCTGAGTTCGCCGGGCCCACGGGCCCGCGCTGCCTCGACGCCCCGCGCTCGCGGGGCGTTTTTTTTGCGCCTTCCGCCACGCTCGATGCCGAGGCCCACACTGGTCTACAGTGGGCGCCGTGCCGCCTGTCCGCCTGAGCCATGCATCCGCTGTCCGAAGCGACCCTGATTGACGTCGAGTACTGGCCCGACACGGCGCTGCGCGTGCGGCGCCTCGCCAGCGAGCCGTGGTTCGTGTTCCTCGACAGCTGTCGCCAGGCGCCGGGCGGACGCGGACGCTGGGACATCGTGGCCTGGGCGCCGCGCGCGGTGCTGGAGACCCGCGGCGCGATGACGCGCGTGGCGCACGGTGCGGACGTCTTCGCATCGAGTGACTGTCCCTTCGCGCTGCTGCGCGCGGCGCTCGGTCCACCGTCGGCGCCCGGCCCGCTGCCCTTCAGTGGCGGGGCGATCGGCATGTTCGGCTACGACCTCGCGCGCCGCTGGGAACGCTTGCCCGCGCGCGCGCGGCGCGACATCGAACTGCCGGAGATGGCGGTCGGAATCTATGATCGCGCGCTGCTCGTGGATCACGATGCAGGCCGCGCGTGGTTCGTGCACTGTGGGCTGCCCGCGACGCAGGTGGACGCCGCGCTCGCGCTGCTCGAAGTGCCGCGCAGCCTGACGCCGGCGGTGCTCGCGACGCGCTTCGTGGTGACCTCGGCGGTGGCGCCGGAGATCAGCTTCGCGGACTACGCGGCGGGTTTCGCGCGCATCAAGCGCTATCTCACCGACGGCGACTGCTACCAGGTCAACTACACCCAGCGCTTCTCCGCCGCCGCGCACGGCGAAGCCTTCGACGCCTACCAGCGCCTGCGACGATTAAATCCCGCGCCCTTCGCCGCGTTCCTCAACCTGCCCGACGCGGCCATCCTGAGTTCGTCACCCGAGCGTTTCATCGAGGTGCGCGGCAGCGCGGTGGAGACCCGTCCGATCAAGGGCACGCGGCGCCGCACGGGCGACGGCGCAGCCGATGCGGCCGTGGTCGCCGAGCTCGCGACCAGCGTCAAGGATCGCGCCGAGAACCTCATGATCGTGGATCTCCTGCGCAACGACCTCGGCCGCAACTGCGCGGTCGGCAGCGTGCGCGTGCCGGAACTCTTCACGGTCGAGAGCTATGCGCGCGTCCATCACCTCGTCAGCAGCGTGCGCGGTGAGCTCCGGCCCGGGGTCGACGCGCTGGAACTGCTGCGCGGCTGCCTGCCGGGCGGCTCGATCACCGGGGCACCCAAGCTGCGGGCGATGGAGATCATCGAGGAACTGGAACCGACGCGACGCGCGGTCTACTGCGGCGCGCTCGGTTATCTCTCGCGCGACGGTCAGATGGACACCAACATCGCCATTCGCACGCTGCTGTTCCAGCGCGAGCGACTGTACTGCTGGGCCGGGGGCGGCATCGTGATCGATTCTGAGCTCGAGGCCGAGTACCAGGAAAGCCTCGACAAGGCGGCCGCCATGCTGAGCCTCTTCTCCGACGCTGCGGAGCGTGACGCGGCGCTGGCCGACCTGCGCGAGCCACGCTAAAGACCGAGCCCGGTCCGCCGCTAGCTCGCCGATACCCATGCGTGGGGGAGCGGCGATGCAGAGCGTGTTCGGGAGACTGGCGTTACGCCAGCAGATGTATTCGGTCGCGGCGGTGGCCGGTCTATGTTCGGCCGCGGTCACGGCGCTGGTGCTGACCAGGCCTGGGGCCGAGCCCGGCCTCGTACTGCTGGCGGCGGTCACGCTGGGCGCCGGCCTGCCTGCGGCGGCATTCGCGCACCTGTGCGGTGGCGCTGCCGGACAGCGGGCGGAGGCCGTGGTCGCCGGTCTGCAGGCCCTCTCCAAGGGGGATCTGACCGTCAAGCTCAAGCTCGATGGGCGCGACGAGTTCGCCTGGATGGCCTGGGAGTACACCTGCGCGCGCAAGAAGATCGCCGAATTGCTGGCCGCCACCCAGGCGGGCGTGGAGCGGCTGAGCGGCGCGGCCGGCCTGCTGTCGGCGGGCACCGGCGAGAGTCGTCAACGCGCCGCGAGGCAGCGCGCCGAACTAGAGCAGGTCGCGGGCGCCATGCAGCAGATGACCGCGACCGTCGAGGACGTCGCCAGTCACGCGCAGCACGCGGCGGCGGCGGCGGTCGAGGCCGACCTCGAGTCCAAGCGCGGCCTGGCGGTGGTGGACGCGTCCTGCCGCACCATCGACGAATTGGCCGGCGAAGTGCAGAGCACCGCGAGACTGGTGCAGGACGTACGGGCGAGCACCCTCGGCATCAGCTCGGTGCTGGATGTCATTCGCGGCATCGCCGAGCAGACCAACCTGCTGGCGCTGAACGCGGCCATCGAAGCGGCGCGCGCCGGCGAGCAGGGACGCGGCTTCGCCGTGGTGGCCGACGAGGTGCGCAGTCTCGCCAGCCGCACCCAGCAGTCGACGCAGGAGATCCACGACATGATCGCGGGTCTGCAGCAGGGCGCCGAGCAGGCCGTGATGGCCATGGAGCAGGGGCGCCAGCGCGCCGAGGGCACCGTGCAGCAGGCCCGCGTGGCGGCCAGCTCGCTCGCCGCCATCGCCGCCATGGTCGACGCCATCCGCGGCAAGAACGTGCAGATCGCCGCGGTCGCCGACGAACAGCGCGTCACCGCCCGCAGCGTCAATCTCTCGGTGGAGAGCATCGCCGGTATCGCCGCGCAGACCAGCGACGAGACGGTGCGCATCGCCAAGGCAAGTGACGATCTCGCGCTGCTGGCCGACGAACTGCACGCCGGCGCGCGACGTTTCAACCTCTCCTGAAAGCACACGGGCCGCATGCGTGGCCCGTGTTCGAGGAATAAAAAAGGCTGGTGAGCCCGTTGCCGGGCTCACCAGCTAATGCAGCGCATCTTAGCTCCCATGCGAGGAGGTCTGGTCTAATGCCCAATTAGTCCCAGCTAAGAGCGCCGCCGGTCTGGTACTCGGTCACCCGAGTCTCGAAGAAATTCTTTTCCTTCTTGAGGTCGATGACCTCGCTCATCCACGGGAACGGGTTGCTCGCTCCCGGGTACTGTTCGGGCAGGCCTATCTGGGCGCAGCGCCGGTTGGCGATGAAGCCGAGATAGTCCTCGAACATGTTCGCGTTCAGGCCCAGCACGCCGCGCGCCATGGTGTCGTGGGCGTAGGCCACTTCCAGTTCCACCGCCTCACGAATGAGCGCGATGATTTGTTTCTGGAAGGCCTCGGTCCACAGGTGCGGGTTCTCGACCTTGATCTGGTTGATGACGTCGATGCCGAAGTTCATGTGCATCGACTCGTCGCGCAGGATGTACTGGAACTGCTCCGCCACGCCGGTCATCTTGTTGCGCCGGCCCATGGACAGGATCTGCACGAAGCCGACGTAGAAGAAGATGCCCTCGAACACCACGTAGAAGGCGATCAGATCGCGCAGCAGGCGCTGATCGGCTTCCGGCGTGCCGGTGGAGAAGGTCGGATCGCCCAGGCTCTGGGTGAACTGCAGCGCCCACGCGGCCTTGTTGTGCACCGCCGGCACCTCGCGGTACATGTTGAACACCTCGGCCTCGTCCAGGCCCAGGCTCTCGATGCAGTACTGGTAGGCGTGGGTGTGCAGCGCCTCCTCGAAGGCCTGGCGCAGCAGGTACTGGCGGCACTCCGGGTTGGTGATGTGGCGGTAGACCGCCAGCACCAGGTTGTTCGCCACCAGCGAATCGGCGGTGGAGAAGAAGCCCAGGTTGCGCTTGATGATGGTGCGTTCGTCGGCGGTCAGACCGTCCGGGTCCTTCCACAGGCTGATGTCCGCATTCATGTTGATTTCCTGCGGCATCCAGTGGTTCGCGCAGCCGTCGAGATACTTCTGCCACGCCCACTTGTACTTGAACGGCACGAGCTGATTCAGATCGGCCCGGCAGTTGATCATCTTCTTGTCGTCGACCGCCAGGCGACGGGCGCCGAACTCCACCTGCTCGAGGCCGGTGATGCCGTGTTCGCCATCGTCCTCGTGGACCGCCAGTGCCGCCGCCGCGGTCTGGTCGATCACCGCGCGAACCGCCTCGCTCTTGTCCTGCAGCGACGGGCGCGGCTGGCCGCGCTCGAGCTCGGCCAACGCCTCGGTGGCAAGCATGGCGCGCGCGTGCCGCTCGCGCTGTACCTGCGCGCCCGCGGCTTCTGCGCCGCCGCTCGCGGGGGCGCGGAACTTGGCTACCGGATCATCCCAATTCAGCATGTGCTTCACCCTGGTGGAGTGCGTGTCCCGCTTACTGGCAGGCTTCGCAGGTCGGGTCGAGGATGGAACACATCTTCGGCCCGTCGTTGTCGGTCGCTGCCTTCTGCACGGCGTTCAGGCGGCCGTCGGCGAGCGTGCTCTTCTCGACGTGGGTCGCGCCCAAGGTGCGCAGGTAGTAGGTGGTCTTGAGACCCCTGACCCAGGCGAGCTTGTAGAGATTGTCGAGCTTGGCGCCGCTCGGCTCGGCCATGTAGAGATTCAGCGACTGCGCCTGGTCCAGCCATTTCTGGCGGCGGGAACCAGCCTCGACCAGCCAGCGCGCGTCGATCTCGAAGGCGGTGGCGTAGAGCTGCTTCAACTCGTTCGGGATGCGGTCGATGCGCGCCACGCTGCCGTCGTAGTACTTGAGGTCGTTGACCATGACCTCGTCCCACAGCTTGCGCTGCTTGAGATCCTCGACCAGGAACATGTTGACCACGGTGAAGTCGCCCGACAGGTTGGCCTTCACGAACAGGTTCTGGTAGGCCGGCTCGATGGACTGGCTCACGCCGCAGATGTTGGAGATGGTCGCGGTCGGCGCGATCGCCATGCAGTTCGAATTGCGCATGCCGACGGTGCGCACGCGTTCACGCAGCGCATCCCACTCGAGCGTGCTGTCGTGGTTGACCTCGATGTAACCGCCGCGGCCTTCCTCCAGGAGCGCGATGGAGTCGATGGGCAGGATGCCCTTGCTCCACAGCGAGCCGTCGAAGCTCTGGTAGACGCCGCGCTCGGCGGCGAGATCGGTGGAGGCCTTGATCGCGTAGTAGCTGATCACTTCCATCGACCGGTCGGCGAACGCCACCGCGTCTTCCGAGGCGTAGGGAATGCGCAGCTGGTACAGGCAGTCCTGGAAACCCATGATGCCGAGACCCACCGGCCGATGGCGCAGGTTGGCGGCGCGGGCGGTCGGCACGCTGTAGTAGTTGTAGTCGATCACGTTGTCCAGCATGCGCATCGCGATGCCGACCGTGTAGGCGACTTTCTCTTCGTCCAGGCGGCCATCGCGCACGTGCTGGGCGAGGTTCACCGAACCCAGGTTGCACACCGCGATTTCCTGCCCGGCGCGGGTGTTCAGCGTGATCTCCGTGCACAGGTTCGAGCTGTGCACCACGCCCACGTGCTGCTGCGGCGAGCGCAGGTTGCAGGCGTCCTTGAAGGTGATCCAGGGATGCCCCGTCTCGTAGAGCATCGCGATCATCTTGCGCCACAGGTCGACCGCGCGCAGGCGCTTCACGTTGCGGATCTGGCCGCGCTCGGCCTGTTCCTCGTAGTAGGCGTACTTGCGCTCGAACTCGGCGCCGATGGCGTCGTGCAGGTCCGGCACTTCGTCCGGCGAGAACAGCGTCCAGGTACCGTCCTCGACCACGCGCTTCATGAACAGGTCCGGCACCCAGTTGGCGGTGTTCATGTCGTGGGTGCGGCGGCGGTCGTCGCCGGTGTTCTTGCGCAGTTCCAGGAACTCCTCGATGTCCATGTGCCAGGTTTCGAGGTAGGCGCACATCGCGCCCTTGCGCTTACCGCCCTGGTTCACCGCCACCGCGGTGTCGTTGGCGACCTTGAGGAACGGCACCACGCCCTGCGACTTGCCGTTGGTGCCCTTGATGTGGGCGCCCATGCCGCGCACCGGCGTCCAGTCGTTGCCCAGACCGCCCGCGTACTTCGACAGGAGCGCGTCGTCGCGAATCGCGCTGAAGATGCCGTCGAGATCGTCCGGCACGGTGGTCAGGTAGCAGGACGAGAGCTGCGGCCGCAGCGTGCCGGAGTTGAACAGCGTCGGCGTCGAGCTCATGAAGTCGAAGGACGACAGCAGGTCGTAGAACTTGATGGTCCACGCCTCGGGCTCGATCTCGTTGATCGCGAGCCCCATCGCCACGCGCATGAAGAACGCCTGCGGCAGTTCGAAGCGCGTGCCGCGGCTCTGCAGGAAATAGCGGTCGTAAAGGGTCTGCAGGCCGAGGTAGGTGAAGTTGAAGTCGCGCTCGGGCTTCAGGGCCGCGCCGAGACGCTTCAGGTCGTAGTTGCCGAGGCGCGGGTCCATCAGCTCGAGGTCGATGGCGCGCTTGACGTAGGCCTCGAAGTAGAGCGCGTAGCGCTCGGTCATCTCGGTCTGGGTGGCTTCGTCGCGGCGGCCGGCGAGGAAGGTCAGCGCTTCGTTGCGCGCGGTGTCGAGCAGCAGACGCGCCGCGACGAAGGTGTAGTTCGGCTCGCGCTCGATGAACAGGCGGCCGGCCATGGTCACGGCCTTGGACACGTCGGATTCTGACACGCCGTCGAACAGCGAGCGGAGCGCCTCTTCGACGATGGTCTCGGGCACCGCGCCGTCGACGCCCTGGCAGGCTTCTTCCACCACGCGCTTCAGGCGGTTCTCGTCCAGCGGTACCTGGCTGCCGTCGGCCAGCGTCACGCGCAGCGTGCTGCGAGGGGCGGCCGGAGCCTGCTTCTTCTGCGCGGCCTGGCGCTCGCGGGCGCGCTCTTCGCGGTACAGGACGTAGGCGCGGGCGACCTTGTGCTCGCCGGAGCGCATCAGCGCGAGTTCCACCTGGTCCTGGATGTCTTCGATGTGGGTCGCGCCCCCGGCCGGCATGCGGCGGGTCAGCGCGCTGGCGATCTGGTCGGTGAGTTCGTCCACCGTCTGGTGGATGCGGGTCGAGGCGGCGGCGGCGCTGCCTTCGACGGCGAGAAAGGCCTTGGTCAGGGCGACGCGAATCTTGTTGCCGTCGAAACCGGTGACCTTGCCGTTGCGGCGAATGACCTTGAAGTCACCCGGCGCGGTGGCGGAAATCTCGGCGGTGGATTCGCCATGGACGTAGGCAGACTGGGCAGATGCCTGTTCCCTGCGGACGGCCGCATTCTCGAATTCCATGACGCCTCCCAAGAGTTCTAAACGTGGCTGAGCGGATGGCCCCGTGCGGTTGCTCGCCGGGACTTTTTGTAGTGAGCGCGGCGAACTCTAGCGGCCCAACCACATGTGGTCAAGGACGAAATACACCACAAGATGCTGTGTTCGATCTGTGGATGGCCGGCGCGCAGCCTGGGCATAAGCTGGGCACAAGCCTGTGGACGAAAGGAAGATCGGCAGGAAGATCAGCGCGTTAAGACAGGGTGGCCGGCGGGGGCGAAGGGCGGCGTCGAAACCCCCGTCTTGTGGGGGGCGCGGCGGGTGACGAAAGGCCTCGTTGGGCGGCGGCCCGCGGCGGGGCGTCGGTCAGTCCAGGGCGCCGCGCAGGTAGAACGGGTGGGCGTCGCAGGCCGCCACGCTGGCGCCGGCCAGGTGCGCCGCGAGGCCGAGGCGGGCGATGTCGCTGGCGTGGGGGTAGAGGAGCTCGTGACGCGGCATCGCGGCGAACTCGGCCGGCAGACGCGCGCCGTAGATGGACCAGCCATTGCCGACTGCGAGCCAGGCCGCTGCGTCGGCAAGGGCGAGGTCTTCCGGCGCCAGCACGCAGTCGGCGATCACCACGAGCCCCGCGGCGAGCGGCGAGGGGAATTCCAGCGCGGCGAAGTAGATCTCATCGCGTCGCGCGTCCAGCGCCGCGGCGACGCGGCGCGCGCCGGTCAGCCGTGC
>JAIEQK010000249.1 GCA_019747795.1 Gammaproteobacteria bacterium
GCGAACCCGGCGCCCGCCGCGCCGCCGGCCCAGTCCCAGCCGCCGGCGGCCTGAGCGGGCAGCCGCCCGCCCCGTGACGCGACCAGGCACGCGCAGAGCCCAATGTCTTCGACCAAGGATCTCGAACCTCGTGACGATGTCACCCCGGGCGACGAGCCGCCGGGCGGGGCCGAACAAACCTTCATCTCCCATCTGATCGAACTGCGCTCCCGGCTCTTGAAGGCCATTGCCTGCGTGGCGCTGGTGCTGATGGTGATGCTGCCGTTCGCCAACCACATCTACGCGTGGCTGTCGGCGCCCCTGCTGGCCAAGCTGCCGGGCGGCAGCACCATGATCGCGACCGAGGTGGCCTCGACCTTCTACGCGCCCTTCGTGCTCACGGCCTTCGCCGCGCTGTTCGTTTCCATCCCGTTCGTCTTCTACCAGATGTGGGCCTTCGTCGCGCCGGGGCTGTACCTGAACGAACGCCGCCTCGCGCTGCCGCTGCTGGTGTCGAGCGTGGGCCTGTTCTACGCAGGGATCGCGTTCTGCTACTACGTGGTGTTCCCGGTCGCCTTCGGCTTCTTCACCAGCACCGCGCCCGAGGGCGTGCAGGTGATGACCGACATCAGCAAGTATCTCGATTTCGTGATCAAGATGTTCCTCGCCTTCGGCTTCGCCTTCGAGGTGCCGGTGGCGACCTTCCTCCTGGTCAGGACCGGCATGATCAGCGCAGCGGATCTCGCCGCCAAACGCCGCTATGCCATAGTCATCGCCTTCACCGCCGGCGCCATCCTGACCCCGCCGGACGTGCTCTCGCAGTGCATGCTCGCGATTCCGATCTGGATGCTCTACGAAGTGGGACTAGCGTTCGCCAAGGCCTTCGGCGCGCCGCCGGAAGAGGCCGAAGATGAAGAGACGGACGAAGCAAAGCCCGACGGCGCGCTCGCCTCAACGTCGAAAGAGCCATAGCACGGCGCTGAGTACCGCGCTGACCACCAGGCAGCTCACCCAAGGGAAATAAAAGCGCGAGTGCTCGCGCTCGATGACGATGTCGCCGGGCAACCGACCGAGCGGCAGCCGCGACAGCCACGGCCAGGCGAGGCCCGCCACCACCAGCACAAGCCCGAGCCCGACCAGGAGCTTCGCCATGCTCAGACGGTGTCGACCCCGTAGTCGGTGCCGATCAGCAGCACGTCGGCGGGACGCCGCGCGAAGAGGCCGTTGGTCACCACGCCGGGAATATTGTTCAGGGTCTGCTCGAGCGCCACGGGGTCGGTGATGTCGAGCTTGTGCACGTCGAGGATGAGATTGCCGTTGTCGGTGACGAAGCCGGCGCGCCACTCGGGTACGCCGCCGAGCTTCAGGAGCTCGCGCGCGACGAAGCTGCGCGCCATGGGAATCACTTCGACCGGCAGGGGAAACGCGCCGAGGCGCGTCACCAGCTTGGTGTCGTCCAGGATGCACACGAACTTCGTGCTCGCCTGGGCGACTATCTTCTCGCGTGTGAGTGCCCCGCCGCCGCCCTTCACCAGGTGACGGTCGCGCGTCGCCTCGTCGGCGCCGTCGACGTATATGGGAATGTCGGCGACCGCATTCAGCTCGAGCACCGGGATGCCGTGGCTCCGCAACCTGGCCGCGCTGGCCTCGGAGCTCGCCACCGCGCCGCTCAAGCGCGCGCGACGCGCGGCCAGGGCATCGATGAAGTAGCTGGCCGTGCTGCCAGTACCTACGCCGACCACGATGTCCTCGTCGGGCACGTGTGCCAGGGCCGCCTCGGCGACCTTGCGTTTCTTCTCGTCCTGGCTCGCCATGGGGTGAAAAACTCCACTGAAAATCCGCATCTAGAAGCGCAAATGTTATCTTAAGCCCATGCAGAACGAATACTTGAAGATGATCCTGCGCGCGCCGGTGTACGACGTCGCGCGCGAGACGCCGCTGGACGAAGCGCCCGCCATCTCGCGCCGGACAGGCAACCGCGTGTGGCTGAAGCGCGAGGACATGCAGCCGGTGTTCTCCTACAAGATTCGTGGCGCCTATACCCTGATGGCCTCGCTGTCGAAGGAGGATCTCGCGGTCGGCGTGATCACGGCGTCCGCCGGCAACCACGCCCAGGGCGTGGCGCTCGCGGCGCGCGAGCTCGGCAGCCGTGCGGTCATCGTGATGCCGAAGACCACGCCGGAGATCAAGGTCGACGCCGTGCGGCGCTTGGGCGGTGACATCGTGCTCCATGGCAACACCTACGACGAGGCGAGCGATCACGCGCACAAGCTCGCGGCGAGCCGTGGTCTCACCTACATCCCGCCCTACGATCACCCGCTGGTTATCGCCGGCCAGGGCACGGTGGCGATGGAGATCCTGCGCCAGCATCCGCGCGCCATCGCGGCGATCTTCGTGCCGGTCGGCGGTGGCGGCCTCATCGCAGGCGTCGCGGCCTACGTCAAGGCGCTCGCGCCCGAGACGCTGGTGATCGGCGTCGAGGCCGACGAAGCGGCGAGCATGAAGGCCGCGCTCGACGCGGGCGAACGCGTGGTGCTGGAGCGCATCGGCATCTTCGCCGACGGCGCGGCGGTCAAGCAGGTGGGCGTCGAGCCGTTCCGCATCGCGCGCGAACTGGTGGACGAAGTGCTGACCGTGACCATCGACGAGATCTGCGCGGCGGTGAAGGACATCTTCGAGGACACGCGCGCCATCGCCGAGCCGGCGGGCGCGCTGGCGCTGGCAGGGCTCAAGCAGTACGCGCAGCGCGAGCGATGCAAGGACAAGGAGCTGGTCGCGATCCTGTCCGGCGCCAATGTGAACTTCGATCGCCTGCGGCACATCGCGGAGCTCGCCGAACTCGGTGAACGCCGCGAGGTGCTGATCGGCGCGACCATCCCCGAGCGGCCCGGCAGCTTTCGCGAGTTCTGCCACGCGCTCGGCCCGCGGCTCATCACCGAGTTCAACTACCGCTATGCCGACCAGGCCCGCGCCACGGTGTTCGCCGGCGTGCAGGTCAAGGATCGTGAGCTCGAGCGGCGCGCGCTGATCGACAACCTGCGCGAGAAGGGTTACGAACCGATAGACCTGACCGACGACGACGTGGCGAAGATGCACGTGCGCTTCATGGTCGGCGGTCACGGCGGGGGTGTGGAGAACGAACGCCTGCTGCGCATCGAGTTTCCCGAGCGGCCGGGTGCGCTGCTGCGCTTCCTGACCCATCTCGGCGGGCGCTGGAACATCAGCCTGTTCCACTATCGCAACCACGGCGCGGCCTATGGCCGCGTGCTGCTCGGTGTACAGGTGCCGGCCGCCGAGTACCCGGCGTTCGAGGCCGCGCTGTCGGAACTCGACATGCGCTTCGAGGACGAGACCGGCAACCCGGCCTACCGGCTGTTCCTGCAATGAGGCTGCGCGCGCCGTGAGCGCCGCCGAGCAGCCGCTGCGCGAGGCGCTGTGCGAAGCGAGCCGCACGCTCGAGGCGCGGGGTCTCAACACCGGCACCGCGGGCAACTTGAGCGCGCGGCTCGGCGACGGCTTCCTGGTCACGCCGAGCGGCGTCAAGCCGGCACGGTTGACGCCAGCCGCGATCGTGGCGATGGGCGCCGACGGCCGCCCGCGAGATGCCGGCCAGCAGCCCTCCAGCGAGTGGCGCTTCCACCGTGACATCTATGCCAGGCGCGCCGACGCCCAGGCGGTCGTCCACGTGCATTCGCCCTACGCCACCGCGCTCGCCTGCCAGCGGCGCGACATACCCGCCTTCCACTACATGATCGCCAAGGCCGGCGGCGCCTCGATCCGCTGCTCGGGCTACGCGACCTTCGGCACCCAGGCGCTGTCCGACGCGGCGCTGGTCGCGCTCGACGGGCGGCGCGCCTGCCTGTTGGCCAACCATGGCATGATCGCGCTGGGCGCCTCGCTCGAGCGGGCGCTCGATCTGACCGTCGAAGTGGAAGAGCTGGCGCGCCAGTACGCGCTTGCGCTCATGAGCGGCACGCCGGTGCTGCTCTCGCCGGCTGAACTCGACGACGCGCTGGAACGATTCAAGACCTACGGAGCCGGTGATGGCCAAGACCCCTAAAGTGCCCCCCGCGGCGGTCGAGGAATTCCGCCAGCGTCCGCTGTTCCATCTCGCCTTTCGCGTCACCGACCTTGAAGCGACGCGCAACTTCTACGTCGACGTGCTCGGCTGTCGCGTGGGGCGCACCAGCGACACCTGGATCGACTTCGATTTCTTCGGCTACCAGATCACCGCCCACAAGATTGGCGATGACACGACGTTGCCCACCAACCCGGTCGACGGCCACGACATCCCCATTCCGCACTTCGGGCTCATCATGGGCTGGGAAGACTGGCATCGCGCGGTCGATCACATGAGCTACATCGGCGTGAAGTTCCGCGTGCCGCCGCACATCCGCTTCCAGGACAAGCCCGGCGAACAGGCGACCTTCTTCCTCGAAGACCCCTCGGGCAACTGCCTGGAGTTCAAGGCCTTCAAGCGGCCGGAGGATGTGTTCGCAACCGTGTAGGTCGGACTTCAGTCCGACATTTCATTCCAGAACGGGTCTCGAAGCCCGGCGAAACAATGTCGGACTGAAGTCCGACCTACAGGAACAATTCCTTCAGCTTCGCGCCGGGGTCTTCAGCGCGCATGAAAGCCTCGCCCACCAGGAAGGCATTGACCGCGTGACCGCGCATGCGCGCGACGTCTTCACGGGTATTGATGCCGGATTCGGTGACCACGAGACGATCTGACGGCACGTCCTTCAGCAGGCCGATGGTGGTGTCGAGATTCGTGACGAAGCGTTTCAGGTCGCGGTTGTTGATGCCGATCATCGGCGTGCGGAGGCGGATGGCGCGCTCGAGCTCGGTGCGATCGTGCACCTCGGTCAGCACGTCGAGACCCAGGGCCTCGGCAGTGCGCGCGAGTTCGGTCATGAGCCCGTCGTCCAGGCAGGCGGCGATCAGGAGGATGCAGTCCGCGCCCAGCGCGCGGGCCTCGACCACCTGGTAGGGATCGACCATGAAGTCCTTGCGGATCACCGGCAGCCGGCAGGCGCCGCGCGCGGCGACCAGGTGCGCGTCGCCCCCCTGGAAGTAGCGCTCGTCGGTCAGCACCGAGAGGCAGGCCGCGCCGCCGCGCTCATAGCTCGCGGCGATGCTCGCAGGATCATAGTGCTCGCGGATGACGCCCTTGCTCGGCGAAGCCTTCTTGCATTCGGCGATCACGCCCGGCAGGCCCGCGGTGATCTTCTCCATCAGCGCGCGGTAGAAGCCGCGTGGCGCGCTCGCGGCCTTGGCCGCCTGCTCCAACTCGACCAGCGGGCGCGCGGCCTTGCGCGCCGCCACCTCGGTCTTCTTGTGCGCAACGATTTCGCTCAGGATGTCGGCCACGTCGCTCGTCCGCTCAGTGCTTCTTGAAAGATTGGGTGTGCGCGATGAAGCGCGCGAAGCACTCGCGCGCCGCGCCGCTCGCGATCACCTCGCGCGCGCGCTCGATACCGGCCGCGAGGGTCGGGGCGAGGCCCGCGATGTAGATGGCCGCGCCGGAATTCAGCGTCACGATGTCGCGCGCCGGCCCGGGCTGGTCGTCGAACACCGCGCGGATGTGCGCGAGGCTGGCCTGCGCGTCGCGCGCGGCGAGACTCTCCAGCGCTTGAAACGGAATGCCGTACTCGCGCGGGTCGATGAGGTAGGTGGTGACCGCGCCGTCGCGCAGTTCCGCCGCATGGGTGACGCTCGCGATGCTGATCTCGTCCATGCCGTCCTCCGCGCACACCACCAGCGCGCGGGCCACGCCGAGGCGCTGCAGCACTTCGGCGGCGCGGCTGACCCAGGAGCGATCGTAGACGCCCATCAACTGCACCGAGGCATTGGCCGGGTTGGTCAGCGGCCCCAGCACGTTGAACAGCGTGCGCGTGCCGAGTTCGCGACGCGGGCCGGCGGCGTGGCGCGTGGCGCCGTGGTGGGCCGGCGCGAACATGAAGCCGACCCCGACCTGGCGTACGCAGTCGGCGACTTCCGCGGGCGAGAGATCGATGCGCGCCCCGGCCGCTTCCAGCACGTCGGCGCTGCCGCTCGCGCCGGAGGCCGCGCGATTGCCGTGCTTGGCGATGCGCCCGCCTGCGGCGGCGGTGACGAAGGCCGAGGCGGTGGAGATGTTGAAGGTGCCGATGCCGTCGCCACCCGTGCCACAGGTGTCGATGAGGGGCGTGAGTCCCACCTCGACGTGCTGCGCGAGCTCGCGCATCACGCTCGCCGCGCCGGCTATCTCGTCGATGGTCTCGCCCTTCATGCGCAATGCGACCAGCAGACCCGCGATCTGCGCCGGCGTCGCGTCGCCGCCCATGATGCTGCGCATCACGCTCTGCATGTCTTCGAAGGCGAGGTCGTGCTTGTCGACCACGCGTCGAATGGCTGCTTGGATGTCCATGTCGTTCAGGCTGCCACGCCACCCAGGGCGAAGAAATTCTCGAGCAGGCGATGGCCGTGCTCGGTCAGGATGGATTCGGGATGGAACTGCACGCCGTGCACGGGGAGCGTGCGGTGCCTGAGCCCCATGATCTCGTCGAGACCGCCGTCGGCGTTCTCGGTCCAGGCCGTCACTTCCAGGCAGGCCGGGAAGGTCGCCTGCTCGGCCACCAGCGAGTGGTAGCGGGTGGCGGTGAAGGGCGAGGGCAGGCCGCGGAAGACGCTTTCGCCGCGATGGTGGATGGGCGAGGTCTTGCCGTGCATCACCTGCTTGGCGTGCACCACCCGGCCACCGAATGCCTGGGTGATGCTCTGATGACCGAGGCACACGCCGAGAATGGGAAACTCGCCGCTGAGCTCGCGCACCACGGCGAGCGAGATCCCCGCCTGGTCCGGGCTGCAGGGCCCGGGCGAGATGATGATGAATTCGGGGGCCAGTGCGCGGATGCCGCGAATGTCGATGGCGTCGTTGCGCACCACCTGCACGTCCTGCCCAAGCTCGCCGCAGTACTGCACGAGGTTGTAGGTGAACGAGTCGTAGTTGTCGATCATGAGCAGCATGGCGGCGAGGTCCCGGGCCCAGGACGGCTGGGCAGACGCAAGAGCCGGCCATTCTCCCTCAAACCCGCTCGCGGGCGAAGCCCGGGGCCGCCCGCGCGACCCGATGCGCCAGCCGCGCGCGCCCATCTCGTGCGGTTCGGCGAGCCTCCCTATACTTCTGCCCAGCGCGTGCCCATGCGCGGAATCGTTCGAGTGATCTGACAGCAGGAGGCAGAGGCCCGTGTCCACCCCCGTCACCGCCATAGGTCGGCTTCTCAAAGGTCTGCGTGGCAAGAAGGGCACAGCGCCCCCGCAAACGCCACCGCCCAACGGCGGCTACGTGGCCCCCACCGATCCGATGAAGGCCACCGCGCTGCTCACGCGCCTGCGCGACCTCGGGCAGGACGCCACGGACTGGAAGATCACCCTGGGCGGCAATCTCGCGGCACGACGCAAGGCCGTGACCGACGCGGTAAATCGGGACGACTACGTCACTGCCGGCACTCTGCTGGACGACCTGGCGCGGGACCAGGGCCAGGAACTCGATGACCGCAAGCAGACGGCGCGCAGCCAGTTCGTAGCGCTGAAGGACCGGCTCGATGCCGGGCTCAAGGTCGAGTCCTCTGATCCGCCGGGCCTCGCCGCGTTGCAGGGCACTCTGAAGCAGGCCTGCGACGGTCACGCCAACGGGCTGAAGGGCGTGGTGGTCGACCTGGCCGCGCTGCTCGACCCGGTGAACAAGGCCCTCGCGGCCGTCGAGCAGGGCCGTGCCCAGGACGCCAAGACGAAGCAGGACGCGCAGGCCGCCTATCGCAAGGATGTCGAACCGCGCGTGGCGGGCGCGCTCGCGCCGCGACCCGGCTATCCCGAGGCGGTGGCCCAGGCCCAGGGCACGCTCAAGTCAGCGGTGGACGACTATACGAGCAAGGTCGCGGGCAGCCATGCGCAGCAGGCCGTGGCGCTGATCGCCGCCGTCACGAGCGGACTGGAAGGTGTCGACCGTGCCATTGCCGTCGCCGGTGACCAGCTGTGGCAGCCGGTCGCCGCGCGCTTCGATGCGGCCAAGCAGCGTCTCGACAAGCTGCGCACCTGGAGCGACGTCGATGCCGCCAAGGTCGGCGAACAGCACGACGCGATACTCGAACTGCGTCGGACCGGCGATCACCTGGGCGCGGTGAAGAAGGTCGACGATTTCGAGGCCGCGGCCGGCGATCGCTACGAGGACAAGGTGAAGTGGTACGACGGCGCCAAGCCGCTGCGCGACGACATCGCCAAGCGACTCGCGACGCTCGAGAAGATCGACAAGCCCTGCTGTGACGCGCTGACCGACGCGCGCGGCGGCTGCGACAAGCACGCCGAGAACCGCGACTACGCCAAGGCGCTCAGCGAGATCACCGATCTGAAGGGCAAGGTCGCCAAGGCGGCCGCCGCGCTCGCGACCCACCATGCGCGCGTGGTGGAACTCGCGCCCGAGATCGAACAGGCCAAGACCGCGCTCGCCGTCACCAGCGTCAGCTTCGGCACCAAGAAGACCGCCTACGAGAAGGCGCGCAGCGACATGGACGCGGCGCGCACCGTCGACCGCTACGGCGAACTCCCCGCGCTGCTGGCCGACTTCCAGGCCAAGCTCGCGGACGTGCTCGACCACTATCGAGACAGCGGCAGCGGTCCGGCGCATGCGCAGTGGCTGAAGGAGAAGTACGCGCAGGTGAAGCTGCTCGGGCAGTCCAACTTCTACAAGGCGATGACCGTCAAGCTGAAGACGCCCGGTCTCAAGGAGAAGCTCGACGCGTTTGAGACGGCGGCCAACGACGCGGGGCTGTGGGACCCGGAACCGACCAACCCGACCAAGGCCGACGTCAAGAAATGGGACGACGCCAACAAGCTCGCCGACGTCTTGTTCAAGGCGCGCGAATCGGTGGACAAGGCCGAGAGCCAGCTGCACAAGCAGTACAAGAAGCAGGAAGCCGAACTGCTGGAGGCCGAGAAGGTCGCCAAGGCCAAGACCGATCCCGTACCGGACGCGGACAAGCAGTTCCTTGCGGCTCTGAAGGCTTTTCGCGATTTGCGCGACAAGGACAAGAAGTTCGGCGATGCGCATGCCAAGTTGCCCGACCTGGGGTTGAAGGCCAGGGCGGTGCTGCAACCTCTCATCACCGCGGCCAAGCAGAAGGTGCAGACCGTCAGCACCGCCCCGCAAAACCAGCGCACGGGCTTGGCCAAGACCGCGATCATGTCCGATCTGTCCGCCTACCAGTTGGCCGCGTTGTCACCGGAAGAGCAGATCGCACTGATGGAGGCGCTGCGCACCAATGGAGACGTTGCGTCCGGCACCGACTCGACGGCCAGGACCGAAGCACGTGAAGCCCAGGTCACTCTGTACAACGCCATGAAGCTCGACGAGCAGTTCCAATCCGAAGACGCGAAGAAGCGCCAGGTGATGACCGCCAAGCTGCTCGAGGAACAGCGCGAGATGTTGCTCAAGGCCAAGGTCGACTGGAAGCGCAAGCCGACGTCGCCACAGGAGGCGCAGGCATTCCTGGAAGACAAGCGCAAGACGCTCGAAGCGGTGGTCAAGGCGCAGTGTGAAGCTTTCGGCTTCCCGCTGCCCGTGCTGCCCATCGAGTTCGTCGACGAACCGGAGGTTCTCGATAACGGCGCCTTCGACCCGACCACGCGGAAGATCTCGTTGAACAAGAACTCGGTCGCGCTGAACGATTTCCAGTCGGCGCTCGATCTGGTCATTCACGAGAACCACCACAATCACCAGGATGATCTCGTCAAGCGCCTGTCGCTGCCGGACAACGATACGAAGAAGATCAAACCCGGCGACCCGTTGTACACGCAGGCCAGATTGTTCGCGCTCAACGACGCGAGCGGAGGCTACGTCCCGTCAGGCGAAGGACAGGACGCCTACATGAAGCAGCCGCTGGAAGAGCATTCCTGGTCGGCCGGGCCGAAGACCGCCCGCGAACTCGTGCAGGGCCTGGCGCGCGTCTGACCCGCAAGAATTGATTAGCACCGCAATCAGGAGACCACCATGGCGCCCCAGCTCGCACGAGTCTATGACCTGTACCTGGAAGACGAGGACGAAGACGAAACGCTGGTAGGCCGCGTGCAGCTCGACGCCGCCGGCCAGCTCACCCTGCTGGAGGCCGAGGCCGAGCACGAAGGCTTGATCGAGGACGCCGTGGCCACCGTCAATGGCCAGGACGTGCTGGTGAGCAAGGTGCCACCGCCGGCGGACGCGCCGGAACACAGCGGCACCTTTTCCAAGACCGTCTCGCGCGACGACGACGACTTCGTGCCCGCGCTGCAGGCCTACCTGAAGACCTATTACGGACTGGTGCTGGGCTGAGTTCGAACTTGGTGGCGTGAAGCGCCGGCGGCACCGCCGGCGCCACGAATCACGAGCGGGGAGCGGGCACAGGCCGCCCCCCTCACTCATGCACGAGGACTCAGGCCGCGGCCGCGCTCCGCTCCGGCTCGGTGATGAACCCTTCGTAGCCGCGCGCCGCCGCCTGCTGGATGCGCTCGTAGTACATCGGGCCGCCCAAGTGCACGGCGAACTGTCGATGCTTGCCCGGAATGTTCGCGCCCACGTACCAGGACTCGGTCTGCGGGTAGAGCGACATGTTGGCGACCTCCGCCACCTCCTTGCTCCAGGCGAGATCAACGCCCGGCGCCGGCTCGATGGCCCCGATGCCGTGCTTGCGCATGTAGCCGATGCACTCGCGGATCCAGTCGGTCTGGCGCTCCGCGCCGAGCGGCATGTTGTACAGCACGCAGGGCGACTCCGGGCCGTGGATCATGAAGAGGTTCGGCATGCTCGGAATGGTCAGGCCGAGCCAGGAGTTGAAACGGTCCTTCCAGCGCTCGGCCAGCGACACGCCGCCACGGCCGCGCGGGTTGATCTTCTGCAGCGCGCCGGTGATGGCATCGAAGCCGGTGGCGAAGATCAGCATGTCGAGCGGGTGTTCGCCGCTCTCGGTGCGCACGCCGGTCGGCGTGATCTCGATGATGGGGTCTTCGCGCAGGTCGACCAGGCTGACGTTGTCGCGGTTGAAGGCGTCGTAGTAGCCCTCGTCCATGACCTGTCGCTTGGTCGCGATCAGGTAGCTCGGCATGAGCTTACGCGCGACTTCCGGATCCTTGACGATCTCGCGAATCTTGCCGCGCACGAACTCGGCCAGCCATTCGTTCGACTGCTTGTCGGTGAGGATGTCGCAGTAGGTCGAGACCAGGATCGGCCCAAGACCGCCCTTCTGCCACGCCGCCTCGTAGGTCGCACGGCGCTGTTCGGGCGTGTGTTCGCAGGCGCGGATGGTGCTCGGCTCTTCGGGCGCACCGATCGGCGTGCGCAGCATGACCTCGCGGAACTTGCTCCAGTTGGCGCGCGCCTCGGCGACCAGCTGCTTGTCGGTCGGCGTATTGCCGGCCGGCACCGAGTACTGCGGCGTGCGCTGGAAGACCGTCAGGTGCTTGGCCTCGCGCGCCACCACCGGGGTGGACTGGATGCCGGATGAGCCGGTGCCGATGATGCCGACGCGCTTGCCGGCGAAGGACACCTGCTTGTCGGCCGGCCAGCGGCCGGTGTGGTAGACCTCGCCCTTGAAGGAGTCGCGACCGGGGATGTTCGGCACGTGGGCGGCCGACAGGGCGCCCACCGCGCACACCAGGAACTGCGCGCGGCCGCGTTCACCGGTGCTGAGTTCGACATCCCAGCGCTGCGCCGCCTCGTCGTAGCTGGCGCCGGTCACGCGCGTGCCGAGTTGGATGTCGCGGCGCAGGTCGAGACGGTCGGCGACGAAGTTCAGATAGCGCAGCACGGTCGGCTGGTCGGGCTGCTTCTCCGGCCAGTCGAATTCCTTCAGCAGGTCCTCGGAGAAGGTGTAGCAGTAGAACGGGCCGCCGGGATAGTCGACGCGGGCGCCCGGGTAGCGGTTCCAGAACCAGGTGCCGCCGACGCCGGTGGCCTCGTCGTAGACGCGGACTTTGAGGCCCTGCTCGCGCAGGGTGTGCAGGGCGTACATGCCGCCGAAGCCGGCGCCGATGATGACGGCGTCGAGTTCCTGGGTGTTCGATGATGCGTTGCTGGCCATGGCGCTGGTCTCCCCGATAGCGACAGTGATCAATGAATACCCTGGAGTCTAGGGGCGGTGACGCGTTCTAGACAATGGTGGACGTCGAGGAGATCGAAGGGGGGTGGGCGGCTTACGGGGACAGACCACGGTTTCCTTCAAGCAAACCGCGGTCTGGCCCCGTTTTCCGTCACGCCCACTGCGTGCGCAGGTACTCGCCGACCCGCGCGATGGCCTCGCGGCCCTCGGGCAGCATGGGATGGAAGGCGTGCCAGACGTGAATCATGTCGTCCCAGATCTCGAGCGTGCTGTCGACGCCGGCCGAGCGCGCGGCCTGGTCCAGCACCAGGGCGTCGTCCAGCAGCACTTCGTCCCGCCCGACATGGATCAGGAGCGGCGGCAGGCCGGTGAGGTCGGCGCGGTTGGGCGAGGCCAGGGGCGACTCGGGATCGGCACCACCCAGGTAGAGCCCCGCCATGAAGCGCACGTCTTCCGGCGGGATCATCGGGTCCGCGGCCGCCCGGTAGTGGTAGGACGCGTTGCTGCAGTTGAGATCCGACCAGGGACTGATGCACACCGCGCAGCGCGGCAGCGGCCGGCCGCGATCCCGCAACGCCACCAGGGTAGCGGCGGTGAGTCCGCCACCGGCCGAATCGCCTGCGATGGCGAGGCCGGACGGCACATGGCCCGCCGCGAGCAGCCAGTCGTAGGCCGCCACCGCGTCCTCGACCGCCGCCGGAAACGGCGCCTCGGGCGCGAGGCGGTAATCGGGCACCAGCACCGCCCCGCCGCAGGCGCGGGACAGTTCCCCGGCCAGCGACCGATGGGTGTTGGGCGAGCCCATCACGTAGCCGCCACCGTGCAGGTAGAGCAGCACCCGGTCGGCCGAGGCGCCGGGCGCGCGCAGACGCTCCGCCGGTCGACCCCCTGCGGTGAGGCTCTCGACCGCAACATCTTCGGCCACGCGAAAGGCCAGCTTCTCCATCAGCGCGCGGCGTTCGGCAAGCGGCGTAGCGGCGCCGGGCGGCAGTGCCTTCTGTCGAAGCAAGCCTTTGATCTTGGTGATTTCTGCACTGGCCATGCGGGACTCCTTGGGGCGTGGCGGCGGGGCCGCGCCGGGTTCAATGCGGTTTTTGCTGCAGCACCTGGGCCGCTTCGAGTGCAGCAATCTCTTCCTCGGGCAGACCCAGGAACTCGCGCAGGACCTCCGCATTGTGCTGACCCATGGTGGGCGCGGTCAGCGGCAGGTCATCGGGAAACTCCGAGAACTTGAGCGGCATGCCGGGGATGTCGAAGCTGCCGGCCACCGGGTCCGTGATGCGGCGCACCGTCCCGCGCGCGCGCAGGTGCGGATGCGTCAGCGTCTCCTCGATGGACAGCACGGGCGAGGCCGGCACCTGGTGGCGATGCAGATGCTCGATCGCGGCATCGCGGGACGAGAAGGTCGCGAGCCAGGCCTCGAGCAGCGCCACCACCTCGTCGCGGTGGGCAAGGCGCCCGGCGTCGTTGCCGAACACCGGGTCGTCGACCAGGTCGGGGCGGCCCATTGCTGCGCACAAATCCCGCCAGTGATGGAGGAAGGCCATGATCACCACCCAGCCCTCGGCGGCGCGGAAGACGCCGGCCGGGCAGATGTAATTGAGGTGCGGGCCGTTGCGCGTGGGCTTGATCTCGCCGCCGCTGGCGCTCGCCTGGTGCACCGTGACCTCGTGACAGTGGTAGTACACGTCCAGCAGGCCGACGTCGATGTGCTGGCCACGCCCCGTGCGGTCGCGGTGGCGCAGCGCCGCCAGTACCGCCAGCGCGCCGTGCACCCCGGTGCTGACGTCGCCCATCCCGACCGGCGGGATATAGGGCGTGCCGCCGGCGTCGCCGATCAGCGAGGTCACGCCGGAATAGCCCTGGGCGATGAAGTCGTAACCCGGCAGATGGGCGAGCGGCCCGCTCTGGCCGAGCGCCGAGATCGAGCACAGGATGATGTCTTCCCGCAGCAACTTGAGGCGGTCGTAGCCCAAGCCCATGGCGTCGAAGGTGCCGGGCTTGAAGTTCTCGACCACCACGTCGACCTTGGGCACCAGCGCCGCGATGAGCGCCATGCCGCGCGGGTCGCGCAGGTCGACGCACAGGCTCTTCTTGCCGAGGTTCTGCTGCACGTAATAGAGGCTGCGCTCGCCGCGCAGCTTGGACATGCGGCGCGTGAGGTCGCCGTTCGGCGCGGACTCGACCTTGATCACGTCGGCGCCCATCTCGGCGAACATGCGGGTGACCGTGGGGCCGGCCAGGGCGCGGGTGAAGTCCAGCACCTTGAGCCCCGTGAGCACGTGTTCGAATGGTCCGGCCAAGGGTGCCTCCTCGACGGCGTGAACGGGCGGTCGAAACTAGCACGGGCGCGCCGGGGCCGCCTACGTCACTTGAAGGGTAGTCCGCCTACCGCCGCCGTGACGCGGCGCCGGCCCCCACCCCTGCCGCGCGGCGTTGCCAGCCCGCGGTTCGCGGCGCTAGCATTCCCGGACCTGGGACACCGCGTCGCAACCTCGGAGGCCGGCATGTCGACCATGCAACTGCGCGAGCGCGGCCCGCGCACCACCCACATCTCGAAGCCTCGCCCATGACCTGCTGCGTCGTGGCGCTTGCGCTGGCCATGCAGATCATCGAGGGCTGGCGACGGCTCAAGCGCCTGTTCGGCATCGAGGCGCGCGAGCGCCCGGCGGCCTCCCGCGGTCTCGGCACCCTGCTCGCCACCGGTCTCGAGCGTCTGCGACATCCCGCCGTGCGCTACGCGATCTTCGCAGCGCTCGCGCTCGAGGCCGGTTTCGCCGGCACCTGGCTCTACGGCCATCGAGTCCACCTCGGCCAGGAGATCCAGGCCTCGGTCTTCGCCAGCACCGGCATCGCGCTCGGTCTCTGCGACGGCGACCCGGCCACCACGCCGCTCGAATTCTGACTCGCCGCGCGTCCGGGGGCGGTCGCGCGACACCATCACCAGGGGAGAAGTTCATGTCCACGTTGGAGCAAGACGTCCTCGGCCGCTTCCTGCGGCTGCCTGACAGCCACCAGGGGCCGGTCACCGCGGCGCGCAAGCGCCGCAACCACCTGGTCTACGCGGTGCTCGCGCTCATCGCCTACACGCCGGTGTTCCTCGGGCTGTCGCCAGGCTGGCAGGCCGCGGGCCTGGGGTTGCTGCTGCCGGGGGCCGGTTTCCTGGCGGTCGGTGGCTGGGCCCTGCTCGGCTTGCCGTTGACGCTCGCAGCCGCCTGGCTGTCCTGCATCGCCTGGTTCTGGGCCGGCAACGTGATGGCGCCGCTCGCCGTGTGGCTGGGGTCGGCCCTGGTCGCCGCTTTCCTGGCCGGGGACAGCGTGTGGGGGCCGGCGCCGTGGCTCGCGCCGCTCGCCGCGGCCGGCACCTGGTTCTATTTCTACCGCTGGGAGCAGCAGCGCCGCGCGGCCGACCGCGAGCGCTTCGTCGCGCGCCAGGGCTTCTATGCCGAGTCCCGCGCCGAGGTCGAGACGCGCGCCGCCAGCGAACCCGCGGCCGGTACGCGCGAACTCGACCAGGCCCAGCTCGACGCGCTGCGCTACTCGCTGAACCGTGCCCTGCAACCGGTCGGCGAGTTCCGCGGCTACACCATCATCGACCAGTTCCAGCCGGCGGCGCTGCGCTATCAGATCAACCACCTGTGCTACGGCTTGTCGCTGGCGCAGAGCCAGTACACGCCGAACTTCACCGGCTACCTGTCGCACGCGCAACGCAACCTCATCGAGACCTATCTCTGCCCGCGGGTATGGGACTACTGGGTCCTGGAGTCGATGTGGGGACACTTCAACTTCAGCAACTTCGATCCGGCGGCCAAGGACAACGTCATGCTGACCGGTTACTACGGCATGCAGGTCAACGCCTACATGCTGGCGAGCGGCGATCGCCGCTACGCCGAGCCGGGCAGCCTGACCTTCCGCCTGAACGAGCGCACCGCCTATCCGCACGACGCGCACAGCATCGCGAAGTCGGTGCTGGACAACTTCAACCGCTCGGACTTCTGCCTGTTCCCCTGCGAGCCGAACTGGGTCTACCCGGTGTGCAACATGTACGGCATGGGCGCGCTCGCGTCCCACGACGCGGTGTTCGGCAGTCGCTACGTGCCGAGCGTCATGCCGCGCTGGATGGAATCTCTCGAGCGTGAATTCACCGACGAGAAGGGCTCCATCGTCGGCTTGCGCTCCTACTGGACCGGCCACGACGTCGGCATCTTCAACAGCGAGGCGGGCTTCGCCTTCTACGCCAACATCTCCTCGCCTGCGCTCGGTCGCCGGCTGTGGGCGGTGGGGCGCAAGGAGCTGTCGTTCTGCATCGCCGACGACGGCCATGGCCGACCGCGTCTCACTTTCCCGAACAGCGCGCTGACATTCCTCGACACCATCGACGTCGGCCACTACAAGAAGGGCATGCTGTTCGCCTACGCGGCGGTGGCGATGAGCGCGCGCGAGTTCGGCGACGACGAACTGGCCGAGGCGGCGCTCCATGCCATGGACCTCGACTGCGGCCTCGAGAACGTCGATGGCGCGGCGACCTACACCACCGGCTCGGGACTGGCCAATGCCTGGTCGGTGGAAGCGCGCATCATGCGCGCCGGCGACTACCGCAACACCTTCACCAAGGGGCCGGCCGAGGAAACCCGCAGCGGCCCGCTGCTGGCCGACGCGAGCTATCCGGACGTGCTGGTGGCCAAGGCGTACAGCCACGGCGACGATCTCGAACTGGTGCTGTATCCCGGTCGTGTCGGCGGTCGTCAGACCCTCGGCCTCGCGCGCCTGAAGCCGGGTCAGCGCTACGACCTGCGGGGCGCTTCATCACGCGAAGTGTTCGAGGCGGATGCGCGCGGCGAGGCGAAGTTGAGCGTGGAGCTGCACGGGCGCACGGCGCTGCACGTGGTGCCGGTCGACGCGTGAACGAACTGTAGGTCGGACTTCAGTCCGACATTCATTCCAGGGGATCGATTATGGCTCTGGAAGATAATGTCGGACTGAAGTCCGACCTACAGCAGCGTCAGCAGATCCCTGAAGTCATCGATCACCCGCTCGGCGCCGGCGGCGCCGAGATCCGCGCCGCCGTGGTAGCCGAAGCTGACGCAGATGGCGCGCACGCCGGCGTTCTGCGCGGCGTGCAGATCGGCCAGCGAGTCACCCACCATCACCACTTTCTCGAGCGGCGCGGCGACCTGCGCGGCGGCATGCAGCAGCGGCGCCGGATCGGGCTTCTTGGTCGGCAGGCTGTCGCCGCTGAGCGTCACCGCGAAGTGATGCGCGATGCCAGCCTGTTCGAGCAGGGGCAGGGTGAAGCGCGCCGGCTTGTTGGTCACCACGCCTAGCGCCCAGCCGCGCGCGCCGAGCGTCGCGAGCACCTCGGCGACGCCGGGAAAGAGCCGCGTGCGCCGGTAGACCCGCGGCTGGTAGGCGTCGACGAACTGCGCGTAGGCGGTCGCGTGCAGCGTGGGCTCGGCGTCCTCGTCGCGCGTGCCGGTGAGCGCGCGGTGCATGAGCCGCACGGCGCCGTTGCCGATCATGCCGCGTACCTGGTCTTCACCGAGCGGCGCGCGACCGACCGCGGCGAGCGCGATGTCGACCGCGTCGGCGATGTCGGGCGCGGAATCGACCAGCGTCCCGTCCAGGTCGAACAGCGCGAGGCCGCCGCCTGCCATGCTCATGCGGCGGAGGCGATCGCGGCGCGCATCGCGGCGATGGTCGCCCGGTAGTCGGGCTTGCCGAAGATCGCCGAGCCGGCGACGAAGGTGTCGGCGCCGGCCGCGGCGATGGCGCCGATGTTGTCGGTCTTCACGCCGCCGTCGATCTCCAGCCGTATTGGCAGGCCCGACGCGTCGATGCGCGCGCGCGCCTCGCGCAGCTTGTCGAGCGCCGAGGGGATGAAGGCCTGGCCGCCGAAGCCGGGGTTCACCGACATCAGGAGCACCATGTCGAGCTTGTCCATCACGTAGTCGAGATAGCTCAAGGGTGTGGCGGGGTTGAACACCAGGCCGGCCTTCACGCCGCGTTCGCGCACGAGCTGCAGGCTGCGATCGATGTGCGGGCTCGCCTCGGGATGGAAGGTGATGTAGTCGGCGCCGGCGTCGGCGAACTCGCCGATCAGGCGGTCCACCGGCGAGACCATCAGGTGCACGTCGATGGGCGCCTTGATGCCGTAGTCGCGCAGCGCCTTGCACACCAGCGGCCCGATGGTCAGGTTGGGTACGAAATGATTGTCCATCACGTCGAAGTGGATGAGGTCGGCGCCGGCGTCGATCACCGTCGCGCATTCCTCGCCCAGGCGGGCGAAGTCGGCCGAGAGGATGGAGGGAGCGATGGCGGCATCGAATTTCATCGCGGAGAACACTCGCGTGGCTGGGCCGCGCACTCTAACCCATCGCCCCGCGCGCACCTATCCGCACAATCCCGCAGGTAAGGCCGCCGCGCTCACCGGCCGCTATCCTGGGCCATGACCCCTATCAACGCGCTGCGATGCATCGCCCTGCTGGCGCTCGCGCTGAGTATCCCGGCGCTGGCGGCCGACCCCGCACCGCCGGCGGACGCACCGGCGCCCGCCGCCGCCGAT
>JAIEQK010000194.1 GCA_019747795.1 Gammaproteobacteria bacterium
GCGCTGTGCTCAGATCCGGCCTACCCTTTAACCCTAATCACACGCTTGCCTAGACCCAGGCAAGACGGTATCTACAGTTCACGCCCGCGCCGAATGCAGCACGCGGCCGGCGCGCGCGCCGCTGTCCTGGCCGTGGGCGAACAGCACCTGGCCGTTGACGATGGTGTACTCCACGCCGCGGGAGGTCATCACCAGGCGACGACCACCGCCCGGCAGGTCGTTGCGCATGGTGCCGGTGACGTCGGAGCCGACGGTCGCGAGGTCGAAGATGGCGAAGTCGGCCGCCAGGCCCGGCTTCAACCGCCCGCGCTGGCGGATGCCGTAGAAATCCGCGGGCTCCGAGGTGATGCGCTTGACCGCGTGTTCGAGTGTCATCGCCGCGCGCTCGCGCACCCAGGTGCCGAGCAGGTAGGTGGCGTAGCCGGCGTCGCAGATGCTGTCGACGTGCGCGCCGCCGTCGGACAGTCCGATCATCGTGCGGCTGTCGGTGATGAGTTCCGGAATGCGGCTCTCGTCGGCGTTGAACAGGATGTAGTTGAACTGCATCGCGAGATTGTCCTCGATGGCGAGATCGAGGAAGGTGTCCAGCGGATCGGCGCCGCGCTCGCGCGCGATCTCCACGACGTTGCGGCCCTGGTACTTCTTCAGCGCCGGGTTCTGCGCCTCCAGCACCGTCATTACTTCCCAGCGGCCGGTGAAGATCTTGGGCTTCTTCAGCGCCTCGCGGAAATCCGCGCGGAACTTGGGTGAACGCAGGATCTCGGTCTGGCGCTCCACGGTCTGGTTCAGGACCGGCACCCAGCATTCCATGCTGGCGAGGATGAAGGGCTTGGAGACGTCGATCTGGAAGATGAACGGCCGGCAGGTGCACTGCGGAATCGCACCGCGCTCGATGAGGTCGGTCGTTTCGGCCAGCGTCTTCTGCACCGCGCCAGGATCGTCGTCACGATTCAAGAGCGCGAGCCAGGTGACCGGCCGCCCGGACTCGGTCAGGAACAGTTCCAGCAGGTCGCGCTCGGCCGCGTTGACGCGCGAGGCCTCGCTGGTCAGCGCGATCTCGATCGACCCGCGACCGACGTCCTTCAACACGCGCGAATAGCTGCGCAGTTCCTCTTCGCTCGCGAGCCGGCAGGCAAGCGGCCGTCCCTTGTAGCCGAGATGCTGGGCCGCGGCGGTGGTCGAGAAACCGAAAGCGCCGGCGTCCATGGCCTCACGCAGCAGGCGCGTGACCTCGGCGAGTTCCGTCGGGTTGGCGGCGCGCTCCATCGACGCCTCGCCCATCACGTAGTGGCGGAACGGCGTCAGCGCGCACATGAAGCCGAGATTGAGACCCGAGCCGCGGCGCGCGGCAGCCGCCATGTAGTCGGGGAAGGACTCCCAGTCCCAGGTCACGCCCTTCGACAGCACCTCGAAGGGAATGGCCTCGACGTTGACCAGGTCCCAGGCCGCCACTTCGCGGCTCTCGGGCCGGCAGGGCGCGAGACCTACGCCGCAGTTGCCCATCATGACGGTCGTCACGCCGTGCCAGCAGGACGGCGAGGTGACATCGTCCCAGCAGATCTGCGCGTCGTAATGCGTGTGCGGATCGACGAAGCCGGGCGCCACCACCAGGTCGCTGGCATCGATGGTGCGGGTCGCCGCGCTGCCGGCCAACTGGCCGATCTCGACGATCACGCCGTCCTTGACGGCCACGTCGGCGTGGATCGCGGGTGCGCCGGTGCCGTCGACCACGGTGCCGTGCTTGATCAGAAGGTCGTAGGCCATCGGTAACTCTCCCCGCCGCTAGGGCGCTGCTGTCGTGGGTGACGCCCCGCGGGTCGCGGGGCGCGCATGCGGCGTACAGGATGCCGCAGCGACGCCGGCTTCGCCATCGTGCGCCGCCGACTTCGCGAAATTCGCCGGCCCACCTACCGGAATGGCGGATGCTCGCGCCCCGAGGCGGGGTGTAGGCTCGACCGCAACGCGCGCGCCAGCCCGGTCGCGCGTGCCATCGGGGAGGACCACCACCATGTTCATGCGCATCGCGCCCGACGTCCCGGACCTCGGCCACGCGCCACTGCCTCTTGCGCCCTACACCTGCGACGACTTCTTCCGCGGCGAACGCGACAACCTGTTCGGCAAGGTCTGGCTGAACATCGCGCGCGGCTGCGAACTGCCCAATCCCGGCGATTTCGTCGTGCGACCGGTCGAGATCCGCAATGCCTCAGTGATCGTGGCGCGTGGCCAGGACGGCGTGATCCGCGCCTTCCACAACGTCTGCTCGCACCGCTCGGCCAAGGTCGAGTGGCGCGCCTGCGGCAACACCAGGCTCTTTTCCTGCCCCTACCACGCCTGGAGCTACGACACGCAGGGGCGCCTGCGCGGCGTGCCGGGCGAGGAGAACTTCGTCGGTCTCGACAAGGCCACCAATGGCCTCACACCCATCGCGTGCGAGACCTGGAACGACCTCGTGTTCATCAACTTCGAGCGCGAACCGCGCCAGACGCTGCGCGAGTATCTCGGCCCGCTCGCGGACTACGCCGACAACTACCCGCTGCAGGACTTCGACGCATGGGTGCATGTCGACGTGGGCGTCATGAACACCAACTGGAAGATCTTTCTCGACGCCTTCCAGGAGGTCTATCACCTGAACTACCTGCATCGGCAGACGCTGACCGACACTTTCAAGTGGCGCGAGAATCCCGACGGCGAGCCGGCCTGGTTCCAGACCTTCGGACCGCATCGCACGCTGTCACTCGGCTACAACCCGAGCCAGGGCGGCGCGCCGATGGCGAGCATCGCGCAGCGCTATGCGTCTGATATCACCTCGACCGGCGGCTCGGCGCTGGTCAACGCGCGGGAATCGCTGGACGGTCGCCGCACCGGCATCAACCCGGCCGGGATCGACAACTGGGCGCTGGACGTGACCACGATCTTTCCGAACGTGGTGTGGCTCGTCGGCAGCGACTCGGCCATCTTTCACAAGATCTGGCCCATCGACAAGGAACACACGCGCTACGAGAACTACAGCTTCTATCGCAAACCGAAGACGCCGAGCGAGCGCTTCGCGCGCGAGTACAGCTTCGGCCTGTTCCGCGACACCATCGTGGAGGACATTCTGAACACCGAGTTCTGCCAGCAGGCGATGAAGGCCGGCGCGAAGACCGAGTTCCACCTGCAGGCGACCGAGGTCTCGGTGCGACACCATCACCATCACATCCGGCGCTACGTGAGCGGCGAGGCCCTGGCATGAGCGCCGTCGTCACCCTGCCGCCGGCGTTCGCCGTGCTCGAGCCCTTCGCCGCGGACTGGGCGTTGCCGACCTCCGACGAACGCCTGCACAAGCGCATGAACGCCTCGCTGGAAGACATCCAGGCCTTCTACGACGCGGTGCTGCCGCTGACCGAGCAGGCACTCGCCCATCTCGACCGCCATCCGCTCGACGCGCTGCCCCCCGCGGAGACCCGCCTGTTCCAGCTGCTGCTCGCCGCCGCGGAGGCCGCGCTCGCGATCGAGGTCTACCACGCGCCGCGCCTGCCGCTCGCGCCGAGCAATTCGCGCTTTCGCGTGACTCACACGCACATGGGGGGCGCATGAGCGACAGGGCTACCGACGACGACGCCATCACCCGCGAAGAACTGCACCTGCGTGCCATAAGCTTTCGCAGCTGGCGCCGCAGCGATGGGCTGTTCGAGATCCTCGGCAGCGTCACCGACACCAAGACCCACACCTTCACACCGCTCGCCGAGACCCGCACGGTGCCGCCCGGCGAGCCGATACACGAGATGTACGTGAAGCTGGTGTTCGATCTCGACATGCGTATCCACGCCGTCCTGACCGACATACGCGCGTTTCCCTACGCGCAGTGTCCCGGCGGTGGCGCGACATTGCAGGGGCTGGTCGGGGCCTCGATGGCGCGCGGCTGGAACAATACGCTCCGCGAGCGGCTCGATCGCAGCGAGACCTGCACGCATCTTCGCGAACTCCTCACGCCGCTCGCGAGCGCCGCCTTCCAGGCGGTCAGCGCGTTCCGCTTCGACCGCATCCTCGGGGCCGAGGACGGCGGCCGCCCCGTGCACATCGACACCTGCTACGCCTACAACGCCTCGCGCGATCGAGTGCGGAAGCTGTGGCCGAAGTTTCACCGGCCGGTGGGGGACTTGTAGGTCGGGCTTCAGCCCGACATTCCATACCGAATCATGGATGCCGGCACCGAAAGCGGAATGGCGCCCGTGTAGGTCGAGCTTCAGCCGGAGATTCCCTGCCGGGGCGCGGGTGCAGATGACGGCAACGGAATGTCGGACTGAAGTCCGACCTACATATCGCCTACGAAACGATAGCCCACGCCCACCTCGGTCAGCAGGTGACGCGGGCGTGCCGGGTCGTCCTCCAGCTTGCGACGCAGCGCCGCCATGTAGATGCGCAGGTAATGGCTGTGCTCGATATGCGACGGTCCCCATACCTCGCGCAGCAGCTGCCGATGGGTGAGCACGCGGCCCGGATGCGCAACCAGGTGGGTCAGGAGTCGGTATTCGAGTGGGGTCAGATGCACCGCCGCGCCGTAGCGGTTGACCGTCCGCGCCACGAGGTCGACATGCACATTGCCCCAGGTGACATGCGTCGCGACCTGCGCCTGGGCGGGCGAGGCCCGCCGCAGCAGCGCGCGTACTCGCGCCCGTAGCTCGGCGACGCCGAAAGGCTTGGTCAGGTAATCGTCGGCGCCTGCGTCCAGGGCGGCGACCCGATCCCGTTCCAGCGGACGCGCGGACAGGACGAGTATCGGCACGGCGCTCCAGGCGCGGACGTCGCGAATGAGTTGGATGCCGTCTCCATCCGGGAGACCGAGATCGACGATCACCAGGTCCGGACTCTGCGCCGCGACGTCGGCGCGACCCTGGCGCGCCGTGCTCGCCTCACGCACCTCGGCACCATCGGACTCGAGCGCGAGACGCACGAAGCGTCGAATCTGCTTCTCGTCCTCTATCAACACCACGCGCGGGCCGGGCACGGCAGCGCTCACGGCGCTTCCTCGGGCGCCGGCGGCGGCGTGCCGGCGGGCAGCGTAAGGGTGAACACGGCGCCACCGCCGTCGCGATTGGCGGCGCCGACCGTACCACCATGGGCCTCGAGCACCGCGCGTACGATGGACAGGCCGAGCCCCATGCCCGGCGGCTTCGATTCCGCCTGCCCGCGGGTGAACTTGTCGAACAAGCGGGCCTCATTCCCCGCGGGCAGGCCCGGACCGCGGTCGGCCACCGCGATCTCGACCCACGCCTCGACCGCGCGCGCACTGACCTCGATCGCACTGCCGGGCGGGGTGTACTTCGCTGCGTTCTCCAGCAGGTTGCAGAACACGCGCTCCATCAGCAGCGCGTCGAAGGCCAGCAGGGGCAGGTCGGCGGGCAGGTCGAGATGAACCTCGCGGTCGGCCAGCAGCGCGCCCCGCGCCCGCAGTGCGGCGCCGACCACTTCTTCCAGCGGCTGCCACTCGCGCTGCAGACGCACCTCGCCCGACTGCAGGCGCGCCATCTCCAGCAGGTTCGTGACCATCGTCCCGGTGCGCAGCGCCTCGTCGCGGATCGCGTCCGCGATCTCCGCCTGCGCGGGCGCGAGCGGCGAGCCTACCAGCCGCAGCGACTCCGCCAGGCCCGCCAACGCGGTGAGCGGGGTCTTCAGATCGTGCGACAGCGCGGCGAGCAGTGAATTGCGCAACTGCTCGGATTCCATGCTCACCAGCGCGGTCTGCGCCACCGCGATGAAGTGCATGCGTTCCAGGGCGAGCGCGAGCAGCGCGGCGATGGTCTCCAGCACGCTTCGCTGTTCGAGACCGAGAGGTTGCGTCACCGCGAGCACGCCCCGCGTGCGGAGCGGCGCGGCGAGCGGCAGGTAGTACGTCGACGGATCGGCGGGCGTCGCGTCGGTGCCGCCGGCGAGCGCGGCGCGCGCCAGCCGCAGGTCGACTTCCGACGGCAGCGGGCTGTCGGGGACAGGCTCGAGCTGCTCCGCGTCGTTCAGCACCAGCAGCACGGCCCGCGCGTCGCACAGTTCCGCGACGAAGCGCTGGCCGATATCCGCGACCTGCTCGAGGGTCAGGGCGGCGGTCAGTTCGCGCGCCATCTCGAACAACGCGCGCGTCCGCTGCTCGCTCGCCTGCGCGGCCGTCGCCTCGGTGCGCAGGCGCGCGGTCAGCTGCCCGACCAGCAGCGCCACGCCGAGCATGACGGCGAAGGTCACGGTGTACTGCACGTCGGAAACGGCGAAGGAGAAGCGCGGCGGCACGTAGAACAGATCGAAGCTCGCCACCGCCAGCACCGCCGCCAGCAGGCCCGGCCGCGGACCGAAACGGTAGGCCGCGAGGACCGCCGTGAGCAGCAGCAGCATGGCGCTGTTGATCAGTCCGAGCGTGAGATGCAGCGGCGCGGTGAGCGCGGTGACAGCGATCACCCACGCCGCGGCGCCGCCGAAGGCACGCCAGTTGCCGCGCGACGAGTGGCTCATTGCGACCTAGTGTAAGCCGCCGGCGCGGCATGCCCCACAGCGGCGCCGTGAATCTTTGCGCCATCTTTACGCGCGCACTGCCAGCCTTGCATGCAGGTCGGCGGGCGGGCGCCCGAGGCATGGGCCTCGGTTCGCGCCGCCGCCGAGCGAGCACGTTCACCATCCACGGCCCTTCGCCGAGGAGCCTTCGCCATGCAGGCCAGCAGCACGTCCACCGCCAGCAATACGCCACGCCTCGCCCTCGCCGCGCTCGGCGTGGTGTTCGGCGACATCGGCACGAGCCCGCTGTACGCGTTCAAGGAAGCCTTTACCGGCGGCCACGGCCTCGCGGTCGACGAGACCGGCGTGCTGGCCGTGCTGTCGGCGCTCTTCTGGGCGGTGACCTTCATCATCTCCATCAAGTACGTGGCCGTGGTGCTGCGCTTCGACAACCAGGGCGAGGGTGGCGTGCTTGCGCTGACCGCGCTGGCCCATCGCCTGGCGCTGGCACGCGGTGCGAACGCGGGCCTCGTCATCGTCCTCGGCGTGTTCGCGGCGGCGCTCTTCTACGGCGACGCGGTGATCACGCCGGCCATCTCCGTGCTGTCGGCGGTCGAAGGCGCCGCCACCATCGCACCCGAGGCGGGCGCGTGGGTGGTGCCGGTGACCGTCGCCATCCTGGTCGGACTGTTCCTCTTCCAGCAGCGCGGCACCGGCGGCGTGGGCGCGCTCTTCGGCCCGGTCACCCTGCTGTGGTTTCTCGTGCTCGCCGCGCTCGGCGTGCGCAGCATCCTCGCGACCCCCGCCGTGCTGGCGGCGCTCGATCCCCGTCACGCCATCGCGTTCCTCGTGGCGGATCCCGGCAAGGCGGTGGTGCTGTTGTCGGCGGTGTTCCTCGCCCTCACCGGCGGCGAGGCGCTGTATGCGGACATGGGCCATTTCGGCACGCGCGCGGTGCGCATCACCTGGTACGGGCTGGTCTGTCCGTCGCTGCTGCTGAACTACTTCGGCCAGGGCGCGCTGGTGCTGCGTGACGCCGAGGCTATCGCGAACCCGTTCTATCGGCTCGCGCCGGACGCGCTCGTGGCGCCGCTCGTGCTGCTCGCGACCGCGGCCACGGTGATCGCTTCGCAGGCCACCATAACCGGCGCCTACTCCATCACCCTGCAGGCCTCCCGCCTCGGCTTCCTGCCGCGCGTGCGCGTGCTGCATACCTCCGACACCGAGCGCGGCCAGGTCTACGTGCCCGCGGTCAACTGGCTGATGCTGGTGGCGGTGGTGTGGCTGGTGATGGCTTTCGGTGCGTCGAGCGCACTCGCCGCCGCCTATGGCATTGCCGTGTCCGGCACGATGATCATCACCACCTTGCTGGCGCTCTACGTGCGCACCCTGAGCGGCGGACGTTCCCACGGCCTGCTGCCGGTCGCGCTCGTCGCTTTCGGTCTGCTGGAAGCGCTGTTCTGCGCGGCCAACCTCGCGAAGATCGGCGACGGCGGCTGGCTGCCGATGCTGCTCGGCATCGGCATCTTCCTGTTCCTCACCACCTGGAAGGCCGGCAGCCAGCGGCTCGCCGAGCAGCGGCGCCGGATCGACATCCCGATGGCGCGCTTCGTCGCCGAGCCGCTGCGCGAAGTGCCGCGCGTGGCCGGTACCGCGGTCTACCTGACGTCCGATCCGTCACTCGTGCCGAGCGCGCTGTTCCACAACCTGAAGCACCACAAGGTCATGCACGAGCGCACGGTGTTCCTGAACGTCGTCAACGAGGACGTGCCGCGCGTCGCCGACGAGGCGCGCGTCCTGGTGCGCGAACTCGCGCCCGAGATCTTCGCCGTCAGCGCCCGCTTCGGCTTTCGCGAGACGCCCGATGTGCGCGCCGCGCTCACGCTGGCCGCGGCACGCGGCCTCGCGCTCGAGCCGCTCGCGACCACCTTCTTCGTCGCGCGCGCCAGCATCGTCGCCGCGCCCGAGGGTCTGCCGCGCTGGCGCCGCGCGCTGTTCGCCTGGATGACACGCCAGTCGGAGAGCGCCGCCAGCTACTTCCATCTGCCGCCCAACCAGGTGGTGGAGTTGGGGACACAGGTGGCGCTGTAGGTCGGACTTCAGTCCGACATTCATGCAGCGCCTGATCGCGCGTGCGACGAGAGTGCCGCGTTGAAGCCCGCCTCCGCCGAATGTCGGACTGAAGTCCGACCTACAGGGGGAGCGTCAGATGCACCGCCACGGCATCCGCACTCCGCCCGCATTCCACCCAGCGTGCGCCGGGCGGCAGGCAGGCCACGGCGCCGGATTCGAGCCTGTGCCGACCGCCGTCGGACAGTTCGACATCGAGCCACCCCGCTGCCAGGTACATCACCTCGACGCGCTCGGCGTCTACTGTCCGCGTCACCGGCGCGAACGTGGCCCCGGCGCCCCGCGCCTCGTACCCGCTGAGCCGTCCGCCACTCAGGCCTTCGAGTTCGAAGTCGCGCCACGCGACGCCGCCAGGCGCGCCCGCGCGCAGCGGGGCCTCGTCGGCCTGCTGCACGACGATGTGCTGCGCGTCGTCGTCGCGCATCGGACGCTGGGTGACCAGGAGCAGGAGTCGCAGGTCGTCGCCGCAGTCCTGCTCGCGATGCAGCGGGCCGTTGAAGGCCGGGACCGTCGTGCGCGGACCGAGATGCTGGCGGCCAATCTGCGCGAACTCGACGTCGAGCCAGCCGGACAGCACGTAGGCGAAGGAATAGCCCTCCTCGTGGCGGTGCAGATGTTCGACCCGCGCGCCCTCGGGTTCGAGGTGCACGACCATGAGGCTGTAGGCGCCGCCGGTCGGGGCGTCCAGGCCGAGATCGTGGACGAAGATGCCGGGCGCCACCGGCGCGAAGCCGTCTGCGACGGCGGCGCGAACGAAAACCTGGTGCATGCACGCCTCCGGCGCGTCAGCCGCGTGAGGCACCCACTATAATCCCGCCAGCCCGGCCAGCCGATCGCCGGCCGGGCCTCAACCGGCGACGGCCCTGCGTCACGAGCGCACTCGCCGCCGGCGTCACCACCCTGATTCACGAGACCAGAGGACCCCATGCCCACGACCCGCTCGCCGGCCGCCCGTACCGGCGCCAACATCCTGCTCGACATCCTGGAGAGCGAAGGCTGCGAATACATCTTCGGCAATCCCGGCACCACCGAACTGCCGCTGGTGGACGCGCTGGTCGACCGTCCGCACCTGCGCTACATCCTCGGCCTGCAGGAGGCCACCGTGGTCGCCATGGCCGACGGCTACGCGCAGGCCTCGGGCAAGCCCGGATTCATCAACCTGCACACCGCCGGCGGCCTGGGTCACGGCCTCGGCAACCTGCTGAACGCCTTCACCTCCGGCACGCCGCTGGTGGTGACCGCCGGTCAGCAGGACTCGCGCCACGCGATCACCGATCCGCTGCTGCAGGGCGATCTCGTGTCCATCGCGCGACCGGCGTGCAAATGGGCGGCGGAGATCACCTCCCCGGATCAGATCGCCATCCTCACCCATCGCGCCTTCCAGGACTGCCTCGCGCCGCCGCGCGGCCCGGTGTTCCTGTCGCTGCCGATGGACGTGATGGAGGCCACCAGCACGATAGTCGAAGCCCGTACCTCGCACGTCGATCGTCGCCCCATCGCGGGCTCGCTCGCCGAACTCGCCATCGAGCTCACCCAGGTCGCGCCCGGCAAGGTCGCGATCATCGCCGGCGACGAGATCTCCCACCACGATGCCTACAAGGAAGTGGTGCGCCTCGCGGAGTTGCTCGCGGCGCCGGTGTTCGGTTCGTCCTGGCCGGCGCACATTCCCTATCCCACCAGCCACTACCTGTGGCGCGGCAATCTCTCGACCCGCGCGGTCGAGATCGCGGACGCCATGAGCGGCTTCGACTGCGTGTTCGCGCTCGGCGGCAAGTCCTTCATCACCATTCTCTACACCGAGGCCTCCGCGCTGCCGGCCGGCTGCGAGCTGTTCCAGCTGTCGGTGGACGGACGGGATCTCGGCCGCACGTTCCCGTCCAAGCTCTCGGTGGTGGGCGACATCGAACTGTCCTTGAACGCGCTGAACGGTCTCATCGCGAAGCGCATCGCGCCGCGCGACGGCGAGTACCAGCAGGCGCGGGACGCCGCGCGCATCGCGTTCAACACGCGCAAGGAGGGCCTCGAGCGGCGCGCGCGGGAGCTCGCCACGCGTCCAGAACTGCATCCCATGGTGGCGGCCAAGATCCTCGCCGAGACCATCGGCGCGACGCCCATCGTCGACGAGGCGATCGCGACCGCCGCGCACCTGCGCGCCTTCCTGCACAACGGCTCGACCCGCCAGTACTCCTTCCTGCGCGGCGGTGCACTCGGCTGGGGCATGCCGGCGGCGGTGGGCTTCTCGCTCGGGCTCGGCCGCCAGCCGGTGGTGTCCCTGGTCGGCGACGGCGCGGCGATGTATTCGCCGCAGGCGCTGTGGACCGCGGCGCACGAGGACCTGCCGGTCACCTTCGTGGTGATCAACAACCGCGAGTACAACGTGCTGAAGAACTTCATGCGCTCGCAGCCGCACTATCTCTCGGCCCGCACCGGCGAGTTCATCGGCATGGACCTCGTCTCGCCTGCGGTCGACTTCCTCGCGCTCGCGGCCTCCATGGGCGTGCCGGCGCGGCGCGTCAGCCGGGCCGACGAGATCCACGACGCGGTCAACGAAGGCATCGTGTCCTGCCGACCGAACCTGGTGGAGATCGAGGTCGCGACCGAGTAAGGGCCTCGAGCTCGCGACTGTGCAGTGCATCAAAACGCGCCGCCCGCGGGCGGCGCGCCGCACGCCTTATCGGGGCTATCCGCTTTCGGCGCTTTCGGTGTAGGGTGCGCGGGTTCTGGAGACACCCGCAGGTACCACTTACATGAGCGCTTACGCACAACGCCCCTGGCTCGCCCAATACCAGGCCGGCGTGCCCGCCGACATCACCCCCGAATTCCCGAACGCGCTCGCCATGTTCAAGGCGAGCGTCGCGGCCAACGCGCAGCGGCCGCTGATCCACTACTTCGATACGACGCAGACCCTCGGCGAAGTCGACCGCATGTCGGACGCGCTCGCCGTCGCGCTCGCGGAGCGCGGCATCGGCGCGGGCGATCGCGTGGCGGTCTACCTGCAGAACGTGCCGCAGTTCGTCATCACCATGCTGGCGGCCTGGAAGCTCGGCGCGATCATGGTGTCGGTCAACCCGATGCTGCGACACAAGGAAGTGAAGGTCATCCTGAACGATTCCGGCGCGAAGGCGCTGGTGACGCTCGAATCGCTGTTCCACGACGTCGCCGCCGAAGTGTTGGGCGAAACGCCGGTGAAGGTGGTGCTGACGACCTCCGAACTCGAGTTCATTACCGGTGAAGTGCCTTCGCTCTTGAAGGGCAGCGCGCGCCGCGCCTGCCCCGGCACCGATGACCTGTGCACGCTGCTCAAGCAGTACGACGGCAAGTTTCCGCCGCCGGTCGAGATCGACGGCGAGAAGATCGCGCTGCTCACCTACACGTCCGGCACCACCGGCCCGCCCAAGGGCGCGATGAACCTGCATCGCAACATCGTCTACAACACACAGGTGTACCGCGCCTGGATGTCGCTGTCGGAGAAGGACGTGATCGTCGGCGTCGCGCCCTTGTTCCACGTCACCGGCCTCATCGCCTGCGTGACCGCCGCCATGCTGTGCGCACCGCTGGTGCTGTACTTCCGCTTCGACCCGGCGGTCACCGCCGAGCTGATCGAGAAGTACAAGGCGACCTTCATCGTCGCCTCGATCACGGTCTACATCGCGCTCATGAACAACGAAGAAGCGCGCAAGCGCGACTTCTCCAGCCTCAAGAAGGTCTACAGCGGCGGCGCGCCGGTCGCACCCGCCACGGTCGAGGCCTATCAGAAGCTGTTCGGCGCCTACATCCACAACATCTACGGCATGACCGAGACCACGAGTCCGAGCCACGCCGTGCCCTTTGGCGCGGACGCACCGGTCGATCCGGCGACGGGCGCACTGTCGGTCGGCGTGCCGGTGTGCGGCGCGACGGTCTACATCGTCGATGACGAGGGCAACGAGCTGCCGCCCGGGCAGATCGGCGAACTGGTCAGCGGCGGCCCGATGGTGGTGCCGGGCTACTGGCAGAAGCCGGAGGAAACCAAGAACACCTTCGAGGCGCGCGGCATCCATACCGGCGACGTCGGGTTCATGGACGACAAGGGCTACTTCTACATCGTCGATCGCAAGAAGGACCTCATCATCGCGTCCGGCTACAAGGTGTGGCCGCGCGAGGTGGAAGACGTGCTCTACACCCACCCCGACGTGCGCGAGGCGGCGGTGGTCGGCGTGGCGGACGCCTACCGCGGCGAATCGGTGAAGGCCTTCGTGAGCCTCAAGCCCGGCGCCAAGACCACCGGTGCCGACATCGTCGAGTTCTGCAAGGGCCTGATGGCGGCGTACAAGCGGCCGCACGAAGTCGAGATCGTCGACGAACTGCCGAAGACCGCGAGCGGCAAGATCATGCGCCGCGAACTGCGCAAGTAGGTCGCTCGAGGTATCACGGCCGGGGTGCCGCCAGCGCCCCGGCTTTTTTTTGCCTTGAGAACGGCGGCACACGCCGCCGAGCACCGCTCGCTCGAAGCGTCGTGCGGCGCGCATGGCGCGCTGCAGCGCTGAGCGCGGCGGGCGACCCTCGCCGCCGCAGACACACTCCGCGCGCGGGACCGGGTCTTAAGACCCTTAGGACTTCCGCCCGATAGGCGCGATCACCCGCCTGCCCTAGCCTGCCCGCACGTCCCTGGCCGCCCGGCCCGGGCAGGAGTCATCGATGTACTCGCAAGCCCTTCGGCGCGCGCTGCGCGCCTGCCTCGGCCTCGCCCTGCTGATCGTCCCCCCGCTGGCCGCGGCCGACACGGTCTGGACCAATCTCACCGGCAACCAGCGCTGGAACATCCTCATCAACTGGAGCGCCGGCGTGCCGGACGCCGCGGATCTTGCGCGCCTGCCAGGGCTCCCCACCGCCGCGCCGACCGTGGTCCTGGACGCCGGCATGCAGGCCAGCGCGCTCGCCATCGAGAGCGACTACCTGCTGTTCGCCGGTTCCCTGCGACTCGCGACCGGCAACATCGACGTGGTGGGCGCGAACACCCGGGCCACCGTGGCCAGCGAGCTGCGCGGCTCGGCGGGACTCACCAAGCTCGGCGCCGGCACCCTGGTGCTGGCCGGCGCCGCGACCTACACCGGCACGACGCGCGTGGCGAACGGCACCCTCGAACTGCGCAGCGTGGGCGAGCGGCTGCCCGACGCGAGCGCGCTCGTCCTGGACGAGGGCGCGCGCCTGCGCCTCGCCGGCAGCAGCTTCACCGAAACGGTGGGCACGCTGGTCGGCACGGGCACGGTGCTGTTCGAAGGCGGCGAGCACACCTTGAGAGTCGGCGCCGATAACGGCAACGACGAATTCCTGGGCAACCTCATCGACGCAGGTGTCGGGGCGCGCCTCGTCAAGGTCGGCACCGGCACGCAGATCCTGCGCGGCGCGAACGTACTGGGGCGTGGGCTCGACGTACGTGCGGGCGAACTCGGACTCACGCGGAGTGACACGCACGCCGGCTCCGTGACTGTCGGCGGTGGTGCGGCCCTGGACATGAAGGACAGCTCGCTCACGGTCCACAACGATGTCACGCTCGCCGCGGGCGGTCGTCTGACCCTGCGCGGGGGCGCGCACCTCACGCTGCGCAACGCTCTCGGTGCCGGGGGGACGCTGTGGACGGAAGGCACGCTCGAGCTTCTGGACGCCAACGCGCTCATCGATCTGTCCGGCCTCGATTTCGCCAGCGCCCCGGTCGGCGCGGCCGGCGGTCGCATCACGATCACCGGCGGCCAGACCACCGTGAGCGGCGGGGCCGGTCTGCGTCTCGCGGGCGGACGAGGTGATGTGGGTGACACCGGCGGGCCCGGCGGTGTTCTGACTCTCGCCAACGGCGGGCTTCGCCTCGACCAGGGCACCATCGACCTGGCCGGCGGCGCGGCCGGTCGAAGAGGTGTTGACGGTGAGGTCGGGCTCCTGGACGTGACGGGCGGCACCTTCGACTTCGTCGCGGGGCGCGTCACCAATGGCCAGGTACTCGTCACCGACGCCGCCGCGGCCCTGATCGGGGCGCGTCTGCGCGTCGCCACCGGCGGAAAGATGCGACTGTCCAGCGACTTCGCCAACCTCGGCGGTGAACTGCTGATCGAGGGGGGCAGCGTGGATCTGGAGACCACCAGGGGTTCACGCGGGCGGCAGGTCGTGAGTACCGGTCTCGTCGCCCTCACCGGCCGCGGCCAGCTGACGCTCAATGGCGGGCGCGGCGCGGCCGCGACCGACAGCGCGCCCGCCGGTCGCGGCGGCGATGGCGGCACGCTGCGGTTGTCGGGCGATCTGCGCGCATCGGGCGAGGCAGACGTCTTCCTCGGTGGCGGTGGCGGCGGCGCGGGTCTGGTCGTGGGCAGCCAGTTGTTCGCCGGGGGCAAGGGCGGCGACGGCGGCCACGTCACGATCAGCGAGCAGGCGCGCGTGGAGTACAGCGGCGGCAACCTGGATCTCCGTGGCGGTCTCGGTGGGGGCGGCGCGCGGGGCGGCAGTGGCACCACGGCGGTGAGCGCCGCGGGTCACGGCGGCAACGGCGGCAGCGTGACGCTGGAGGACGGCAGACTCGAGATCCTCCACGGCGCCACCCTGCGGCTCGACGGCGGCGATGGCGGTAGCAGTCCGCTCGATCGCGTCGGCCTGGCGGGCGGCGATGGCGGGCGCGGCGGGCGACTGGAGGTCGGCAACGGCTCGGTCATCGTCAAGCACATTCCTGGCAACCCGGTTGCGCGGATTTCTGTCGCCGGAGGTGAAGGCAGCGCGCCCGGCGGTCGAGGGGGCGATGGCGGCGAACTGCTGACCAGGGGCGGCGGTATCCATTTTCTCACCGAGACCGAACTCGACATGCGCGGTGGCCGCGGCGGCCGCGGCTATCCCGGACTCGCGTCGGTGAACGTGCTGGACGGGGGACCCGGTGGCGACGGTGGGGCCGGCGGTCGGCTGACGGTCGCCCAGGGCGTGATCAGCGGGCTTCACGCGCGGCTCGATCTGCGCGGCGGAGACGGCGGTAGCGGTGGAGCGGGCACGCGCAGCGGGGGTGACGGCGGCAATGGTGGCGCGGGCGGACGGCTGCTGATCGAAGGCGGCTCGCTCGTCCTGAACGGCGGCGAGGCGGACCTGCGGGGCGGGTTCGGCGGCGCCGGCGGAAGCGGAAAACCAGGGCGCGCAGGCGACGCGGGCAGCCTCGAACAGAGGGGCGGATCGCTCGAGTTGAAAGGCACGCACCTGGTGCTGTCCGGCCTGGCGGGCACCGGCCCCGGTGATGGCGGCCACGGCGCCGACGGCTCCGACGCGGGGAACGTGCTGCTGCTCGGCGGCGATGTCAGCGTGCTCGGCAACCTCCGCGATGAAGACATCGTGGCGGATGGCGGCAATGGCTACGCCAGTACGCAGGCCTACCAGCACGGCGGTCACGGGGGTCGAGGCGGACGCCTGGTGCTGGACGGCAGTGGCACACGTGAGTTCGGCGGGTCCGTGCTGCTCTCGTTCGATGGCGGCGCGGGCGGCAGGGGATCCGTTTCGGGCGGCAACGGCGGCGCGGGCGGCGACCTGACGGTACGTGATTCCAACTTCTCCCTGGTATTCGACGCCGCCGCGAGTTTCTCGGGAGGGGATGGGGGCATCGGCCGGGTCGATCGTTTCGCAACCGGGGCAGGGGACTTCGGCGACGGCGGTGCGGGCGGCAGCTTCACCGTCAGCGGCGGTAACGTGGTGATCGGCTTTCCGCGCGACTTCCGCGCGACTCGAGGCAGTCGCGTGAGGCTCGGCTTTGACGGCGGAGACGCGGGCAATCTCGGGTACTTCGTTGATCTCGAGTCGCCACCCGACAGCGAGAGCCGCGCTGGCCGCGGGGGCTTCATGCTCGTGGTCGGCGGCGACGTCGATGTGAACAGTGATGCCATGCTCACCCTGCGTGGCGGGTCCGGCGGGCGAATCTCGGACGAGACTGGCACGCCTGTACAAGGCGGCGACGGCGGCACGCTTTCCGTGCAGGGAGGACGAATGGCCGTTCGCGGCGGCGCGTTGCTCGATCTGAGCGGCGGCCATGCCGTGAACCGACCCGACGAGGGGTACGTGCTCGGCGGTCGTGGGGGCGATGTGCGCATCGGTGGCAGCGGACATCTGGTGCTCGATGGCGGAGCGCTTTTTCTTGCCGGCGGACAGGGTTTATCGCCACAGGTCATCGACGGGCCAAGAGGCACCGCGGGAAGGCTGCTCGTGAATGGCGGTCAGCTCACGTTGAAGCGCGGCCTCGTGACGGCCGTCGAGGATAGCCGTCGCCCGGACGTCGACCCGACCTGGGGCGAGCTCTCCGACACGCGTCTCGTGGGCACCACGCTCGACATCCAGGGTGGCGTGGTCGACGCGACCTCCGTCCTGCGTCTCGACGACGCGCGCGTGAATCTCGGCGGCGGCACCCTGCGTGCACGCCACATCGTGCTGGGCGGCGCGAGCGCCTTCGACTTCACCGGCGGCACGCTCGACCTCGGCCGCTTCGAGGGCGACCTGCACAACAGGGGCGGCGTGCTCGAGGTCGGCGGCGACGCCGGCTACACGCGCGTGGTGGGCGACTTCTCGCAGGCGAAGGAAGGCCTGCTCGTGCTCGACCTGCTCGGGCTCGAGGTCAGCGAGGCGCTCGTCATCGACCACGGCCGCGCGGACCTCGGCGGCCGGCTCGAGATCCGCCTCGCCGAGCATGTGCAGCCGCTCGCCGGCAGCGACTTCGACATCCTGGTTGCGGACGAGGGCCTGTTCGGCGCGTTCTACGCCTTCACGCTTCCCGAGCGCGCGGGTCTGCGCTTCAACCTCGTCACGCGCCCCGACCGGCTGGTGCTCGAGGTGCGCGCCGTGCCGCTGCCGTCCACCGCACTGCTGGTCGGTCCGGCGCTCGTGGTCCTCGGCTGCCGCCGTCGCCACGCCCGACGTGCATCGACGGTGCAGGCGCGTGCGTCTCTGCACTGAGCTGGGGAACATAGCGCGCGACCGGAGTGCGCCCTGCGCCGGTCCTCGCCTTGCGGCGCGGGCGATTCCCGCACGTGCGGCCGCTTGGCCTGCGCCCTGCATGGTCGTGCATGAGCGATCGGCGGAGAGGGGCTGCGATGATCAAGGTCGGCACGGTGAGCGAACTGTGGCGCTACCCGGTGAAGGGCATGGCGGGCGAGCGCCTGGACGCAGTCCGCATCGACGCGGCGGGCCTGGCAGGCGACCGTCGCTGGGCGCTGCGCGACAGTGCACGCGCCGAGATCCAGAGCTGCAAGCAGCGGCCGGATCTCCTGCGCTGTACGGCCCGCGGCCGCGATGCGGCGAGCACCGGCGTCGAGGTGACTTTCCCCGACGGCGCGGTGCTGCGCGACGACGATGCCGCGCTCCACGCGCGGCTCTCGGCGCTCGTCGGCCGCGACTCGACGCTCGAGCCGCTGCGCCCGCCGAGCGACGTGGACTTCTATCGTCGCTACCACGGCGACGGCCGCTGGCTCGAAGACCTGACCGCGACCTTCGCGCGCGAGCCCGGCGAACCGCTGCCGGATTTCATCGAGGACGTACCGCCGGAAGTCGCGAGCTTCGTCGCGGCGCCCGGCGCGTTCTTCCTGGTGACGCCGCTGCATCTGGTGACCGGCGCGACACTCGCGCACCTGCGCGCTCTGCACCCCGCAGCCGACTGGGACCCGCGCCGCTTTCGCCCGAACATCGTCATTGAGACGGCACCCGAACTGGCCGGCCTGGTGGAACAGGCCTGGATAGGCCGGCGCCTGCGCTTCGGCGCGGTCGAGATCGACTGCGTCGGTACCACGCCGCGCTGCGGCGCCATCACCCGCGCCCAGCACGGGCTGAGCGCCGACGCCTCGATGCTGCGCACCGTGGTGCGCGACGCCGCGCAGAACGTCGGCGTGTACGGCAGCACCGTGACACCCGGCGAAGTCCGATCAGGCGACGAGGTTATCCTCCTGTAGGTCGGGCTTCAGCCCGACATTCAGTTCCAGGGCTTCGACATGCGCTCTGGAAGGCAATGTCGGGCTGAAGCCCGACCTGCACAGCCGCTCTCCTGTACCGCGCGCGGATCACTCGTTGTCGTACTTCAAATCGTGCGACACGGCCGCGTAGGTCCCGGAGAGTCTTCCTGTAGATACCGTCTTGCCTGGGTCTAGGCAAGCGTGTGATTAGGGTTAAAGGGTAGGCCGGATCTGAGCACAGCG
>JAIEQK010000307.1 GCA_019747795.1 Gammaproteobacteria bacterium
TGACCGACAAGGAATACCAGATCATGCGCGACGCCTCGATCGCGGTGCTGCGCGAGATCGGCGTCGACACCGGCGGTTCGAACGTGCAGTTCGCGATCAATCCCGACGACGGCCGGCTGATCGTCATCGAGATGAATCCGCGCGTGTCGCGCTCCTCCGCGCTGGCGTCCAAGGCTACCGGCTTTCCCATCGCCAAGGTCGCGGCCAAGCTGGCGGTCGGCTACACGCTGGACGAACTCAAGAACGAGATCACCGGCGGCGCGACCCCGGCCTCCTTCGAGCCGACCATCGACTACGTGGTCACCAAGATTCCGCGCTTCACCTTCGAGAAGTTCCCGCAGGCCGAAGACCGGCTCACCACCCAGATGAAGTCGGTGGGCGAGGTGATGGCCATGGGCCGCACCTTCCAGGAATCCTTCCAGAAGGCGCTGCGCGGTCTCGAGACCGGCGCGACCGGTCTGGATGAAATCGACCGCAGCAAGGTCGAGCTGACCGAGGTGCGCCTGCGCCGTGAGCTGACCGCCGCCGGCGCGCAGCGCATCTGGTACGTGGGCGAGGCCTTCCGCGCGGGCTACACCATCGACGACGTGTTCGAGGCGACGCGCATCGATCGCTGGTTCCTGACCGCCATCGGCGACATCATCGCCGAGGAGGGCGCCATCAGAGCCGGTGGCCTCGCGGCGCTCGACGGCGCGCGGCTGCGCGCGCTGAAGCGCAAGGGCTTCTCCGACGCGCGCCTCGCGAAGCTGACCGGCGCGGGCGAAGACGAGATCCGCGCGCGGCGCCACGCGGCAGGCGTGAGGCCGGTATACAAGCGCGTCGATTCCTGTGCCGCCGAGTTCGACGCCACCACCGCCTACATGTATTCCACCTACGAGGAGGAATGCGAGTCGCGGCCGACCGATAGACAGAAGATCATCGTGCTCGGCGGCGGCCCGAACCGCATCGGCCAGGGCATCGAGTTCGACTACTGCTGCGTGCAGGCCTCCATGGCCGCGCGCGACGCGGGCTACGAGTCGATCATGATCAACTGCAACCCCGAGACCGTGTCGACCGACTACGACACCTCCGACCGCCTGTACTTCGAGCCGCTGACCTTGGAAGACGTGCTCGAGGTCGTGGCGCTGGAGAAGCCGCACGGCGTGATCGTGCAGTTCGGCGGCCAGACGCCCCTGAAGCTCGCCCGCGCGCTGGAGCGCGCCGGCGTGCCGGTCATCGGCACCTCGCCGGACTCCATCGATCTCGCGGAGGATCGCGAGCGCTTCCAGCAGTTCCTGACCCAGGCAGGGCTGCGCCAGCCGCCCAATCGCATCGTCCGCGAGGAAGGCGAGGCCACCGCGCGCGCCGCCGAGATCGGCTACCCGCTGGTGGTGCGGCCGTCCTACGTGCTGGGCGGACGGGCGATGGAGATCGTCTACAACGATCGTGACCTCGAGCGCTACATGCGCGAAGCCGTGGCGGTGTCGAACGACTCGCCGGTGCTGCTCGACCACTTCCTCGAGGCGGCCATCGAAGTCGATGTCGATGCCATCTGCGACGGCGATGCCGTGCTGATCGGCGGCATCATGGAGCACATCGAACAGGCCGGCGTGCATTCGGGTGACTCGGCCTGCGCGCTGCCGCCGCACACGCTCACGCCCGCGATGCAGGACGAACTGCGTCGCCAGGTGGTGGTGATGGCCAAGGGGCTCGGCGTGGTCGGGCTCATGAACGTGCAGTTCGCCATCCAGGGCGAGGACATCTTCGTGCTGGAGGTGAATCCGCGCGCCTCGCGCACCGCGCCCTTCGTGTCCAAGGCCATCGGCGTCTCGCTGCCCTACATCGCCGCGCGCTGCATGTTCGGCGAGACGCTCGCGGAGCAGCACGCCGACCGCGAGCGCACGCCGCCCTATTACTCGGTGAAGGAGGCGGTGTTCCCCTTCGTCAAGTTCCCGGGTGTCGATCCGCTGCTCGGACCGGAGATGAAGTCCACCGGCGAGGTGATGGGCATCGGCGCGACCTTCGGCGAGGCCTTCGGCAAGGCCCAGCAGGCCGCCAACATGGCGCTGCCGGAGACCGGCACGGCCTTCATCAGCGTGCGCGACGCGGACAAGCCGGCCGCCATCGAACTCGCCCACGTGCTGGTCGCCAAGGGCTTTCGCCTGGTCGCCACCCAGGGCACCGCGGCCGCGCTGCGCGCGGCGGGCGTGGACTGCCAGCGGGTCAACAAGGTCGGTGAGGGCCAGCCCCACATCGTCGATATGATCAAGAGCGATGAGATCGATCTCATCATCAACACCGTCGAGGGCAAGCAGTCCATCGGCGATTCGCTGCTGATCCGCACCAGCGCGCTCAACCACCGGGTGGCCTACACCACCACCATGGCCGGCGCGCACGCGGCGATCATGGCCCTGTCCGACACCGGGACCGGCGACGTGCGCCGGCTGCAGGATCTGCATCGGGAGTGTGCGAGATGAACAAGACGCCGATGACCGCCCAGGGTGCGCAACGTCTGCGCGAGGAACTCGCGCGCCGTAAGACCGAGGACCGGCCGCGCATCACCCAGGCCATCGCCGAGGCCCGTGCCCACGGGGATCTCAAGGAGAACGCCGAATACGCCGCGGCGCGCGAACAGCAAAGCTTCAACGAGGGCCGCATCGCGGACATCGAGGGCAAGCTCTCCAACGCCGAGATCATCGACGTCACCAAGCTGAACGCCGGCGGCAAGGTGGTGTTCGGCGCGACGGTCGAGATCATGAACCTCGAGACCGACGAAGAGGTCACCTGGCGCATCGTCGGCGAGGACGAGGCCGACCCCAAGGCGCGGCTCATCTCGATCAACTCCCCCATCGCCCGCGCGCTGATCGGCAAGTCCGAGGGCGATTCGGTGCTGGTCAAGGCGCCGGGCGGCGACGTCGAGTACGAAATCCTCGCCGTCCGTTACGAGTAGGCGTGGGGCGCAAGGGCAACAGCAGCGGGCGCTGGATTGAGCGCCAGAGAAGCGATCACTACGTCAGGCAGCGGGACCAGCACGGTTACCGCTCGCGCGCCGCCTACAAGCTGAAGGAACTCACCGCCCGCGACCAGCTGCTCCGTCCGGGCGACACCGTGCTCGATTTGGGGGCAGCGCCCGGCGGCTGGACCCAGGTCGCGGTCGAACTCGCCGGCCCGCGTGGCACGGTCATCGCCACCGACATCCTGCCCATGGCCGAGGTCCCCGGTGCCAGCTTCCTGCTCGGCGACTGCCGCGACCCGGCGCTCCAGGCCGAGGTGCTGGCGCTGGCCGGCGCGGCCAAGGTCGACCTTGTATTGTCCGACATGGCCCCCAATATCTCGGGGGTGCGGGACAAAGACGAGGCTGGCATGGTCGAACTCGCCGACATCGCGCTGGACCTCGCCGAGCAGGTGCTGAAGCCGGGTGGCGCGCTGCTCATCAAATTGTTCCAGTTTGCCGATACAGAGCTGCTGGTCAGGCGTATCAAATCCCGGTTCAAGTCCGTGTCACGCCGCAAGCCCGAAGCCTCGCGGGCCGAATCCCGGGAGTTTTATGTCGTCGCAAAGCATTATGGTTTATAGTTTTTCCAGCCCCAGGGCTCCATCGCCTGCGGATTTTCCGCGCAGGCGGGCGCTGGCATGACGCACAAGAAGGCTATTTATGGCTAGAAATCTCGTCCTCTGGATCGTCATCGCCCTGGTGCTGATGCTGGTGTTCCAGAACTTCACGCCGCGCCACGGCGCGGCGCGGCCCATCGACTATTCCGACTTCGTCGCCGAGGCGAAGAGCGGGCGGGTCGCCAAGGTGCTGCTCGACGGTCAGACCATCGAGGTCGAGATGCATGACGGCTCGCACCTGTTCACCTACAGCCCGGAAACCGACAACAGCCCGCTGATCGGCACCCTGCTGGACAACAACGTGCGCATCGAGGCCCAGCCGCCGGATCGGCAGGGGCTCCTGATGCAGATCTTCATCTCCTGGTTCCCATTCCTGCTCCTGATCGCGGTGTGGATCTACCTCATGCGCCAGATGCAGGGCGGCGCCGGCGGGCGCGGCGCGCTGTCCTTCGGCAAGAGCCGCGCGCGCTTGCTCGGCGAGGACCAGGTACGGGTCACCTTCAACGACGTGGCCGGCGTGGACGAGGCCAAGGAAGAGGTGAAGGAACTCGTCGACTTCCTGAAGGACCCGGGCAAGTTCCAGAAGCTGGGCGGCAAGATTCCGCGCGGCGTGCTGATGGTCGGCCCGCCCGGTACCGGCAAGACCTTGCTCGCCAAGGCCATCGCGGGCGAGGCCAAGGTGCCGTTCTTCACCATTTCGGGTTCGGACTTCGTCGAGATGTTCGTCGGCGTGGGCGCGTCCCGCGTGCGCGACATGTTCGAGCAGGCCAAGAAGCATGCGCCCTGCATCATCTTCATCGATGAAATCGACGCGGTCGGTCGCCACCGTGGCGCAGGCCTCGGCGGCGGTCACGACGAGCGCGAGCAGACACTCAACCAGCTGCTGGTCGAGATGGACGGTTTCGACGGCAACGAGGGCATCATCGTCATCGCCGCCACCAACCGCCCGGACGTGCTCGACCCGGCGCTGCTGCGCCCCGGCCGCTTCGACCGCCAGGTGGTGGTGCCACTGCCGGACATCCGCGGCCGCGAGCAGATCCTCAAGGTCCACATGCGCAAGGTGCCGATAGCCGACGACGTCAAGCCGGCGGTGCTGGCACGCGGCACCCCCGGCTTCTCGGGCGCCGATCTCGCGAATCTCGTCAACGAGGCGGCGCTGTTCGCGGCGCGGGTCAACAAGCGCCTGGTCGACATGGAGGAGTTCGAGAAGGCCAAGGACAAGATCATGATGGGCGCCGAGCGGCGCTCCATGGTGATGAGCGACAAGGAGAAGAAGCTCACCGCCTACCACGAGGCCGGCCACGCCATCGTCGGTCGCCTGGTGCCCGAGCACGACCCGGTCTACAAGGTCTCGATCATCCCGCGCGGCCGCGCGCTCGGCGTCACCATGTTCCTCCCGGAGGAGGATCGCCTGAGCTACAGCAAGGAGCGCCTCGAGAGCCAGATCTCGAGCCTGTTCGGCGGCCGCATCGCCGAGGAGCTGGTGTTCGGGCCGACGGCCGTCACGACCGGCGCCTCGAACGACATCGAGCGCGCCACCGACATCGCGCGCAACATGGTCACGCGCTGGGGCCTGTCGGCCAAGCTCGGGCCCATGACCTACTCGGATGACGAGGGCGAGGTGTTCCTCGGCCGTTCGGTGACCCAGCACAAGATGGTGTCGGACGAGACGGCGCATCTCATCGACGAGGAAGTGCGTGACTTCGTCGACCGCAACTACGGCCGCGCCCGCCGCCTGCTCGAGGAGAATCTCGACAAGCTGCACCTGATGGCCGAGGCGCTGATCAAGTACGAGACGCTGTCCGTCGAGCAGATCGACGACATCATGAAGGGCGAGCCGCCGCGCGCGCCCGAAGACTGGATGGATGACGACAGCTCGCGCGGCGCACGCGCCAGCGGTGAAGCGAAGGACAAGGACGAGTCCGCGAACGAGAAGGGCGCCGATGGCAAGATCGGCGGGCCTGCGAGTCTGCACTGAGCCGCGCAGTTAACGCTTGTTAACTCGCGGCCGCTATATCCCTCCGACATGGGAACCGCCGCTGTGATGACAGTCACGGCCGGCGGTTTTTCCCACCTGCTAGTTTTTCGACCAATTCGATACGAACCCGTGCATGGCGGGCGAGGATGAGTGCATGAGCGAGCGCAAGCGCAAGTATTTCGGTACCGACGGCATTCGTGGCACGGTGGGGGAGCATCCCATCACGCCGGACTTCGTGATGAAGCTCGGCTGGGCGGCGGGCCGCGTGCTCGCCGCGCACGCGCCCGGGCGACAGAAAGTCATCATCGGCAAGGACACCCGAGTGTCCGGCTACATGTTCGAGTCGGCGCTCGAAGCGGGCCTGTCCGCCGCCGGCATCGACATTCACCTGCTCGGGCCCATGCCGACCCCGGGCATCGCCTACCTGACCCGCACCTTCCACGCCCAGGCCGGCATCGTCATCAGCGCCTCGCACAATCCGTTCGACGATAACGGCATCAAGTTCTTCTCCCACGCCGGCACCAAGCTGCCGGACGACATCGAACTCGAAATCGAAGCCGAGCTCGAGAAGCCGCTGCAGACGGTCCCCTCGCGTGAACTCGGCAAGGCCAGGCGCGTCGAGGACGCCGCCGGCCGCTACATCGAATTCTGCAAGGGCACGGTGCGCTCGAGCATCAACCTGGCCGGCCTGCGCATCGTGGTCGACTGCGCCCATGGCGCGACCTACCACATCGCGCCGGCGGTGTTCGCCGAACTCGGCGCGCAGGTCATCACCCTCGGCAATGCGCCCGACGGCTTCAACATCAACCACGAGTGCGGCGCGACCGACGCCCGCGCGCTGGTAGTCGCCGTGCGTCAGCACAAGGCCGACGTCGGCATCGCGCTGGACGGCGACGGCGACCGGCTCATCATGGTCGACGAGCATGGCGAAGTAGTGGACGGCGACGAACTGACCTTCATCATCGCCCGCCGCCGGCACAACACCGGCGCGCTGCGCGGCAGCGTGGTCGGTACGCAGATGAGCAATTTGGGCCTGGAGCAGGCGATTCGCACGCTCGGCCTCGGCTTCGAGCGCGTGAAGGTCGGCGATCGCTACATCCTCGAGCGCTTGAAGGAAGGCGGCTGGACCCTGGGCGGCGAGTCCTCCGGCCACATCATCTGCCTCGATCTCACCACCACCGGCGACGGCATCATCTCCGCGTTGCAGGTGCTGGAAGCGATGGCGGCGAGCGAGCAGACGCTGGCCACGCTGAAGAGCGGCATGCAGAAATTCCCGCAGACCCTGGTCAACGTGCGCATGGCACAGAAGGTGGACGTGCAGTCCCTGCCGGACGTGCAACGCGCGGTCGCGCAGGCCGAGAGCCGTCTCGGCAACAGTGGCCGCGTGCTGCTCCGGCCCTCGGGTACCGAGCCCGTGATCCGCGTGATGGTGGAAGGACGCGACCACTCGCTGGTCGAGGAACTCGCCAACGACATCGCACGCAAGGTCGAGACCGCGGCGCGCGTCGCCGTCGCCGAAGCCGCGGCCTGAGGCCGCGGCGTCCTCCTTACCTTCCTGCTCTGACCATCGACGACTGATTCTCCGCGCGCGCCTGGCAAGGCGCGCACGGCGTGCGCTCCCTTCAAAGCATGCATGGCTCTTCGGAGGGTCCAGGCCGAGGCGAGCGCCCCCAGCCGATCCCCGCGCGTGCCACCGAGCGCGTCATGCGCTCGATCTGCGGCTCGCTCGGCGCTCGCCTGTCCCGTGCGGGCGCTTCACGCGGCTGCAAACAGACTGTGTCCAGTGGGTCACAGTCGCGCCTTAGCCTGCGGTGCATTCCAACACCGTGCGAGGCAGCACAGCGATGAGCATGTTCACCTTCAGACAACGCGTGGGCGCGGAGCAGCCCGGCACGACGGTTTCCCGTGATCGTCGGCGAGCCCTGGGACTGCTTGGCGCGGGCGCCGCGGCGGCATTCATCCCGGGACTGTCGCGGCCGGCGTGGGCTTTGACCGAAGCCACGTCCAGCCAGCTATTCACCCTGGGCGTCGCTTCCGGCGACCCGACGGCCACCAGCGTGGTGCTATGGACGCGCCTCGCGCCGGATCCCCTCAACGGCGGTGGCATGGGTACGATGACTGCGCAGGTCCGCTGGCAGGTCGCGACCGACCCGGCCATGACACGTGTCGTCAAGGAGGGCGTGACGGACGCGCTGGCCGGTAACGGCCATGCCATCAACGTCCAGGTGGCCGGGCTCTTGCCAGACACCTGGTACTACTTCCGTTTCAACCACCGCGGCGAGTGGAGCCGCATCGGCCGCACCCGCACGTTTCCGGGTGCCAGTGTTCTCCCGGCGCAGATGCGCTTCGTCCTCGCCTCCTGCCAGGACTACGAAGCCGGTTACTACGCGGCGTGGCGCGACGCGCTCCTGCAGGAGCAGCTGGACTTCGTGCTGTTCGTGGGCGACTACATCTACGAATACGGGCCGGACATGGCCAAACCCGCGGACAGGCGCAACAACGGCCCTGAGATCCTATCGGTCAGCGACTATCGCAACCGCTACGCCCTGTATCGACTCGATCCGCACCTTCAGGCCATGCACGCCGCCGTGCCCTTCATCACCACGCCGGACGACCACGAAGTCGACAACAACTATGCCGGCTTCGTTCCGGAGGATACTCAGACCGCGGCGGCATTCCGCGCGCGCATGGCGAACGCGTACCAGGTGTATCGCGAAACCATGCCGATGCTGCCCGCCGTGGTCGCGCGGGCGAGCCGCATGAAGATGTTCCGACGCCTGGATTTCGGACGCCTGGCCGCGCTCAACGTGCTCGACACGCGCCAGTACCGCACCGACCAGCCCTGCGGCGACGGACTGCAGGTACTGCAGGCATGCGGCGCGATACTGTCGCCGCAGGCCACCTTGCTGGGGGCCGAGCAAGAGCAGTGGTTGACGCGCAACCTGCGCTTCCAGCCAAGCCTGTGGAACGTGCTCGCGCAGCAGGTGATGATGATGCGGTGGGATCTCGGCGTGCTGGCCGGGGCCGGTCTGAACATGTTCAACGTCGACGCGTGGGACGGCTACCAAGTGGCCCGCGATCGACTGATGAAGTACCTGGCGGACTACCGCGTGCCGAACGCCGTGGTGTTGACCGGTGACATCCATTCCTCCTGGGCGGCCGATCTGAAGTCCGACTTCACGAATCCGACCTCTCCCATCGTCGGCGGCGAGTTCGTGTGTTCCTCGATCACCTCGACCTTCGGCGATGACAACCACCGGCTGGTCGGTTTCACCTTGCCCGCCAATCCCCACATCAAGCACTTCGACGGTCTCCATCGCGGCTATGCCCTGTGCACCGTGACGCCCGATCGCTGGCGAACCGATTTTCGCGCGGTCACGCGGAGCGCGAATGCGCTCTTCACGGTGCCCTCAGCCGACCTCGGCGTGACCACCTTGCGATCCTTCGCCATCAACGTCGGGCAGCCAGGTGTGGTGCCGGTCCTGTGAACCAAGCCGGACACCACCTCGCCGTCAGTTCCCAATTTGGAGACTTCTTCACATGAACTCATCTTGGAATGCCTTGCTCGCCGTCGCCGCGATCGGCCTGGTCTGCCAGTCGCCGAACACGCTCGCCGCGTATTCATCCGCCAGCGCGGATGCCGTGCTCACCATCGTCGGCGGTAGCGACTACGACCTGTTCATCGTCAATGTGCCGCCGTCCACCTCGCGTGCCACCGTGGGTGACGCCTTGGCTTCGGCCGAGGGTGGTGCGACCGCGCTGGACGACGGCCTGCTGCTCACGGGCGCGGTGTCCTCCGACGCCCTGTTTCCACCGGCTTCCGCCGCGAGCGCCGGTTTCGGCAGCGTCCAACCGCTCTTCGTCTTCAACACCAGCAGCGCCGCCAATCCGCTCGAGTTCTCTCTGGACTGGCGCTTCGTCGTGAGCGCGCTGGACGACTTCGTGGCCCCCAGTGAGGTTGCGACGTCGACGCTCACCATCAGGCTGCAGCAGGTGGTGGACGACGTGACGCTCGACCTCTTTTCGACGTCCGCGCTGGCCACCATCGTGAGCGGCGCGTCGTCGGATGCAGGAAGCTTCACCTACGCCTACGAGCTCGCGCCGAATGCCTTCACCACCTTCCTGGTCAGCATCGACGCGGGCAGCTTCGCCGCCACGGCGGTGCCGCTGCCGGCGCCCGCGCTGCTGATGGCGCCGGCGCTCGGCATGCTCGTGCTTCGCCGCCGCGTCGCACGCTAAGACGGCATTCCAGTGGTCGGACGCGCAGAAACGCCCGTCGGCCGTGCATGAGCAGGGTTGCCCCTGTCGGTAATGGCAGGGGCAGCCGGTCGAATGTAGCTGCCTGGAGCGTCCCGCACGGGCGGTGTCGCAGTGTGGCCGACGACGCAGGTCGAGGCGCGGCGCTGGGCAGCCGTTCCGTAGCGTCGGGTAATGAGGTAGAGAGGAGGTCGACCGACGGAGCGTTCCAGGACGCCGCGTCGGTCGACCCCAACTGACGCAGGTCAGGGGGCGAGCTGAATGCGGTTCTGTGGCCCAGGCGCCACCGTGCCCTGGGCGTTGAAGTAGGCTTCGAGCGCGTCGAGATCCACCGCGCCGCCCAGGCGGTTGGCGCCCTCGCGGAGCACGAACAGCTGGTCACCGCCATCGGCCATGAAGCTGTTGACCGTGACGCGATAGCTCTTGGTCAGGTCGACCTGCTCGCCGTTCAGCATCATCGATGCCGGATCGACGTTGTCGCAGGGCGTGCCCTTTTCCTTCCAGGCATAGCTGAATCCGGCCGAGACCTGCAGCACGCGGTTGAACGGCTGCGGCGCCTGCCCGGCGGGGTAGCCGACGGTGCAGCCTGTGAACTGCTGTTCGAGCAGGGTGTGGAGCTGCGCGCCGGTGAGGGTCATGGTGACCAGGCTGTTGCCGAAGGGTTGCACCGTGAAGGCTTCGCCGTAGGTGACATTGCCGTTGCCTTCGCCCGCGGCGGAGCTGTTGAAGGTGAGATCGGCACGGATGCCGCCCGGGTTCATGAAGGCCACGACCGCGTCGCCGAAGCCCGGGTCGTTGGTCGCATCGAGCTGCGCATCGGCGATCACATCGCCAAGGGCTGATTCCTGCGCCGCGTTGACGGTACGCGTGATGTCACCGGTGATGGTGCCGATGACGCGATTGGCGATGGGCGCCGCGATGTTCGCGTAGTTGGTGACGATGGCGCCGATGGCGGCATTGCGCGTCACGCTCGGATCGTTGCGGTTGACCACGAAGTTGCTGGCGCTGACCCCGGTCACGTGGCCGGTGACCGTGTCGACGGTGAGGTCGATGTCGGTCATGACGCGGCTGATGGAGTTGGCGCTGGTGACTGGGATGCTGCGACCCGCCTTGTTCGGCAGCAGGCAGTTGTAGGCCTGGTGGGTGTGGCCCGAGATGACCAGGTCGACCGCGTCGTCGAGCCCCGCGACGATGGATTGCAGCGGGCTACCCGCCAGGCCACCGTTGCACTGGTTGATGGTGGTGGCGTTCTGCGCCACCGGTTGCGTGCCGCCCTGGTGCAGCAGCACGACGATGGCCTGTACGCCCCGCGCGCGGAGCGCGGGCACCAGGGCATTGACCGTGGCGGCCTCGTCCTTGAAGTCGAGTCCGGCGACGCCGGTCGGCGTGACGATGGTCGGTGTTTCCTTGAGCGTCATGCCGATGAAGGCGACACGCGTCTTGCCGTAGGTCTTGATTGCATAGGGCGGAAAGAGCGTCTTGCCATCCGCCTGTCTGACCACGTTGGCGGCCAGGAACTTGAACTTCGCGCCTTCGAACGGCACCGGTGTGCCGACGCTCGCGCCCTTGCAGGAATTGAGGTCGGTCGGGTGACAGCCACCCTTCTGCATGCGCAGCAGCTCATCCTTGCCCTCGTCGAACTCGTGGTTGCCGACGGCGTTGAATTCGAGACCCGCGCGGTTCATGGTCTCGATGGTCGGTTCGTCATGGAACAGGGCCGACACCAGCGGCGTGGCGCCGATGAGATCGCCGGCCGACACGACGGTGGTGGTCGGATTCGCCGCCTTGTACTTCGCGATCACGCCGGCCATCTGGTCGATGCCGCCAGCGGGCACACCCGCAAAGTTGCCGGGAGAGACGATCTGCCCGTGGAAGTCGTTGAAGGCCAGCAGCTTGATGGTGATGGTGGGATTGACGGTGGCGGCACCGGCCGCTGTGGCTGCGCAGGCGAGGCCGACCGCGCAGGCGATCTGTTTGAGCTTCATGTTCGGTTCCCTTCTGGATGTTCTGATGGTGATGAGCGCTTGAAGTGCGTGCGTGACTCAGGCGCGACGACGGGTGAACAGACCAAGAATGCCGCTGGCGCCCAGCATCAGCAGGCCGGTGGCGGGCACCGGCACGGCGGTCAGGGAAACCGCGCCCAAGGTCGCATTGAGCGGCGCGCCGCCGAAGTCCGCCGACTGGATGAGTACACCGGTCACGGTCCAGCTGCCGGCGCCGAGCAGGAAGCTACCCTTGCTGTAGTTCGTATCCGCCCAGGCGAGATCGGGGTCTATGACGATGTCTTCGGACGCGATGTCGGGGTTGGCGACCGCCGACGTCTGGCCCAACACCTGGGTGGTGATGCCGTCGCTCACGGTCAGTTCGAAGCGGTCACCGCGGAAACCGAGATCGACCACGCGCAGGACGCTGTCCTGGCTGAGGGTCAAGCTGAAGGCGAGATCCACGCCGTCGAGATCGATCCACTCCAACCCGCCACTGAGGCTGGTCAATGCGTCGACATCGAAGGTCGACCAGGCGCCGTCGTCGGCCAACGGCACGAGAGTGGTTGCGGTAGCGGGCAGCGACAGCGCACTGGCGAGCAGTCCGGCAGCCAGGAGCAGGTTCTTCATGTGAGCCTCCAGGGAAGATGTGCATGTACGGGCGCCACGGTCGCCTTGCAGTGCGGCTGTGGTGGTGGCTCGGCGCGCCGGCAGGCGTGCTCGCCGAGTCCATACAAGGATTGTGCGAGGGCCTTTGTTGTCGGCTCGTGATCGGGGTGTGTCGAACGCGTGAAGCGTGGTGCGGCGATCGGAGGGAAGGTAGGCTGTGGCGTGGAGGGCCGGAACTCGGTTCGTGCGAAAGCGTGCGAGGGAAGGCGCGGGGGTCAGCGGCGTCGGCGCATCATCACGAGGCTCAGTGCAGCGCCGAACAGCAGCAAGGCTGGCGGCACGGGCACCGGCGTGGCGAGAAATCCGTGGTAGCCGAACTCGTCCTGGAAGTAGCCTACGATCTGGCCTGCATCGTTGATGCCTCGGGGCTCTGTTCTGGACGCCCCTGGGACCTCGAATACTGTCTGTCGGCCGTCGCTGTCGCGAACGAATCCACGCACGCCATCCTCATTGACGATGCCGATGATCTGTCCTGAATCATTGATGCCGGTCGTGCCAATCAGGTTGAAGATTTCATCGAGCATGGTGAACGCGCCGGCACTGTCGCGCACGAACGTGCCGCCGACACCCGAGCCCACCACGTCACCCACGATTTCCCCCCGGTCGTTGAGGCCGGTAAGCAATACCAAGGTGTTCTCGCCATAGAGGCCGTTCTCGACGAGATTCAAGCCCAGACCGGAGAAGTCGAGCGTAGTGAAGTCGCCTGTCGGCTCGCGCAGGAATGCTCTCAAGCTGCGGTCCGAGGCATACGTGCCCAGGATCTGGCCAGCATCGTTGATGTCAATGATCGACGTGCTCCAGGCGCCGGGAAACTGGATAGACGTGGAGAGGCCGCTGGCCTCGCGCAGGAATCCAGTTCGCGTAAGGTCGATTGAATAGGGGAGGTTGCCGACGACATGGCCTGCGTCATTGATGCCCACCACGCCTGCATGGTCGATGACGGTGAAATTCCCGGCGCTGTCGCGCAGGAACCCGACTAGAAGATGATCGGCGTCGAAATAGGCGCCGACGATGGTCCCTTCATCATTTATCCCGACGGCGTACTGGCATTCGAACGGGGAGCAAGCCTGGTTCACGCCCGGCGCGTCGAAGGGCGTGAACCTGTAGGGTGCCGCCGTGGCTTGGGCTGCGAGGAACATTGCGACGAGTCCGGCGTACCGTACTGACCTGAGTCTGCCTGTCATTGCGATGCGACTTCCCGCTCCGTTCGAAATGAGGTGGTGCCGCGTGACGCAGGGGGCCGGCAAAGAAGGAAGGTAGGACGCAGAGATGTCGCTCGCGAGTCCTTTGCGTGACGGACTGGCGGCGGCGAGTGAGGGTCGACCGGCGTGGCGGCCCGAGGGCGTGGTGCAGGGAAGAGAATCGATGTTCCGAGCCGACCCGTCGGATGGACGCCGCTCCCGGCCTTGCAGTGTCCGGGAGCGGCGCCCGAGACCGTCCATTGGTCGGGCTCTGGCGTCGTTGCGATTGAGATCTTAGGGCGTGCCGATGTCGGTCGAGTGACCTGCGGATTGCAAACCCGTGATGGTCGTTTGGGTCACACGCGCAGCAGCTCGTTGATCCCCACCTTGGCGCGGGTCTTGGCGTCGACCTTCTTCACGATCACGGCGCAGTACAGGCTGTGGCTGCCGTCGTCCGCCGGCAGGTTGCCGGATACCACGACCGAACCCGGCGGCACATAGCCGTAGGTCACCGTGCGTGTCTCGCGGTCGTAGATCTTGGTGCTCTGGCCGATGTACACGCCCATCGAGATCACCGAGCCGCGACCGACGATCACGCCTTCCACGACCTCCGAGCGCGCGCCGATGAAGCAGTCGTCCTCGATGATGGTGGGCGAGGCCTGCACCGGTTCCAGCACGCCGCCGATACCGACGCCGCCGGAAAGGTGCACGTTCTTGCCGATCTGCGCGCAGGAGCCGACCGTGGCCCAGGTGTCGACCATGGTGCCGCTGTCGACGTAGGCGCCGATGTTGACGTAGCTCGGCATGAGGATGACGCCGGGCGCGATGAAGCAGCCGCGGCGCGCGACCGCCGGCGGCACCACGCGCGCACCGATCTTCTCGAAGCCTGCCTGGTCCATGCCGCCGAACTTGAGCGGCACCTTGTCGAAGTAGTTGGTCGCGCCGCCCGGCATCACCACGTTGCCGGCCAGCTTGAACGACAGCAGCACGGCCTTCTTCGCCCATTCGTTCACTTTCCAGCCGTCGCCGGCCGGTTCGGCCACGCGCAGCGTGCCGGCGTCGAGCTGGGCCAGCGTGCTGTCGATGGCGGCGCGCAGTTCCGCGCTCGCGTTCTTGGCGTCGATGTCGGCGCGGCGCTCGAAGGCGTCGTCGATGATGGCGGCGAGTTCGCTCATGGGCTTCAGGATCCTTGCAGTTGGCGAAGTACGGGTTGCATGCGCTTGGCCGCGGTGACGCACTCGGTCTCGTCGGCCACCAGCGCGATGCGCAGGCGGCGCGCGCCGGGATTGCCGCGCGCGGTGTCGCGGGCGAGGAAGGCGCCGGGCAGCACCAGCACCGCGGCTTCGCCGAGCAGGCGTTCGCAGGCGCGGATGCCGTCGCCCGCGACCTCGGGCCACAGGTAGAAGCCGGCGGCCGGCATCGTAACCGTGCACACCTCGGCGAGCAGCGGCGTGACGGCGTCGAACTTGCGGCGATAGAACGCGCGGTTCGCGATCACGTGATCCTCGTCGGTCCACGCAGCGATGCTCGCGTGCTGGACGTGCACCGGCATCGCGCCGCCCTGGTAGGTGCGGTAGCGGTAGAAGGGATCGATCAGCGCCGCGTCGCCGGCCACGAAGCCCGAGCGCAGGCCGGGGCAGTTGGAGCGCTTGGACAGGCTGTGCATCACCAGGCAGCGACTGAAATCCGCGCGCCCGTGCGCCGCGCACCACTCGAGCAGGCCGAGCGGCGGTCGCTGTTCGTCGTGATAGAGCTCGCTGTAGCACTCGTCGGCGACGATGGTGAAGCCGAACTCGTCGGCCAGCGCCACCAGGCGCGCATAGTCGGCGTCACCCAGCACCGCGCCCGAGGGATTGCCCGGCGAGCACACGTAGACCAGCGCGGTGCGCCGCCACACGTCTGCGGGCACGGCGTCGAAGTCGGGACGGAAGTCGCGCTCGGCGGGACAGTCCAGGAACCAGGGCCGCGCGCCGGCCAGCAGCGCCGCGCCCTCGTAGATCTGATAGAACGGGTTCGGCATCACCACGAGGTCGCGCGCGCCGCCCGCGGCCACCAGGCACTGGGCGATGGCGAACAGCGCCTCGCGCGTGCCGTTCACCGGCAGCACGTGGCGTTCGGCGTCGAGCATGCCGGCCGGCAGGTGAAAGCGTCGCCCGGCCCAGTCGACGATTGCCTGGCGGAGTTCCGGCAGGCCGCGGGTGGCGGGATAGCGCGCGGTGCCGTCCAGCGCCCGCACCAGGGCTTCGTGTACGCGCGGCGGCGTCGGGTGCTGGGGCTCGCCGATGGACAGATTGATCAGTGGCAGGTCCGTGAGCGGTTGCACGCGCGCGCGAATTTCCGCGAGCCGTTCGAAGGGGTAGGGCTGTAGTTCGGACAATCCAGGATTCATGGCCAGCGCCGGCGCGATGCGAGCGGCGCAGTATAACCGGAATGGCGGCCCGGCCCGCCCGCGCGCTGATCCCAGGCCGGGGTCTTTCCTGTATCCTTGCGGGCCGTTTTTTTGGCCGGAATTCCGCGATGACGCACAAGATTCTCCTGCTCCAGGGCGATGGCATCGGCCCCGAGATCGTCGGCGCCACCGAGGCCGTGTTGAAGGCGCTGGTCGAGCGCTTCGGTTTCGACTGCGAGCTCGAACATGCGCTGATGGGCGGCTGCGCCATCGACGCCCACGGCACCGCGCTGCCGGACTCGACCCTTGCGCTCGCGCGCGCCGCCGACGCGGTGCTGCTGGGCGCGGTCGGTGGTCCGAAGTGGGACAAGGTCGAACGTGACATCCGCCCCGAGCGCGGGCTGCTCAAGCTGCGTTCCGAACTGGATCTGTTCTGCAACCTGCGTCCCGCGGTGCTGTTCCCCGCGTTGGCCGACGCCTCGACGCTCAAGCCCGAGGTGGTGTCGGGGCTCGATCTCATGATCATCCGCGAGCTGACCAGCGGCATCTACTTCGGCAAGCCGCGCGGCATCGAGACCGGCGCGGACGGCAAGCGTCGCGGTTACAACACGCTGACCTACACCGAGGACGAGATCTCGCGCATCGCGCGCCGCGGCTTCGAGATCGCGCGTCAGCGCAGTCGCAAGCTGTGCTCGGTGGACAAGGCCAACGTGCTGGAAGTGACCGAGCTGTGGCGCGACATCGTGCAGGCCATGGCAGCCGAGTACCCTGACGTCGAGCTGTCGCACATGTACGTCGACAACGCCGCGATGCAGCTGGTGCGCGCGCCCAAGCAGTTCGACGTCATCGTCACCGACAACATGTTCGGCGACATCCTTTCGGACCTCGCCTCGATGCTGACCGGTTCCATAGGCATGCTGCCGTCGGCCTCGCTGAACGCCGAAGGCAAGGGCCTGTTCGAGCCGATACACGGCTCCGCGCCGGACATCGCCGGGCGCAACGTCGCCAATCCGCTGGCCACCATCCTGTCGGCCGGCATGATGCTGCGCTACACGCTCGGCGAGGCGGCGCTGGCGGACAAGCTCGACGCCGCGGTGACGCGCGTGCTCGAGCAGGGGGTGCGCACGCCGGACATCGCCACCGCCGGCGCGACCACGGTCGGCACGCGCGAGATGGCCGCGGCCGTCATCGCCGCCCTGCAATAGCGCTGCGCGCCAGCGCCGAACGACAATCACGGGTAGAGAATCATGAGCAAGACTTACAACGTCGCGGTCGTCGGCGCCACCGGCGCGGTCGGCGAGACCATGCTGGCCATCCTGCACCAGCGCAACTTCCCGGTGGGCAAGGTGCACGCGGTCGCGAGCGCGCGCTCGGCCGGTTCGCGCGTCGCTTTCGGTGACCAGATGCTGGTGGTCGAGGACCTCGACACCTTCGATTTCAGCCAGGTGCAGATCGGGCTGTTCTCGCCCGGCGCATCGGTGTCCAAGGTCCACGCGCCGCGCGCAGGCGCCGCCGGCTGCGTGGTGATCGACAACACTTCCCAGTTCCGCTACGACGACGACATCCCGCTCATCGTGCCGGAGGTCAACCCGGGGGCGCTCGCCCAGTACAAGAACCGCAACATCATCGCCAACCCCAACTGCTCGACCATCCAGATGCTGGTGGCGTTGAAGCCGATACACGATGCGGTCGGTATCGAGCGCATCAACGTCTGCACCTACCAGGCGGTGTCCGGCACCGGCAAGGAGGCGATCGAGGAGCTGGCCACCCAGACTGCGGCGCTGCTGAACGCCAAGGAGGCGGTGGCGAACGTCTACCCCAAGCAGATCGCCTTCAACGTGCTGCCGCACATCGACGTCTTCCAGGACAACGGCTACACCAAGGAAGAAATGAAGATGGTGTGGGAGACCCGCAAGATCATGGGCGACGACAGCATCCAGGTGAACCCGACCGCGGTGCGGGTGCCGGTGTTCTTCGGCCATTCCGAGGCGGTGCACATAGAAACCCGCGAGAAGATCAGCGCCGAGCAGGTGCGGGCGCTCTTGGAGAAGGCGCCTGGCGTGACCGTGCTCGACCGCCGCGAGGACGGGGGCTACCCGACCGCCGTGACCGAGGCGGCCAACCAGGACCCGGTGTACGTCGGGCGCATTCGCGAGGACATCTCGCATCCGCGCGGCATCAACCTGTGGGTGGTCTCGGACAACGTCCGCAAGGGCGCGGCCCTGAATAGCATCCAGATTGCGGAGATGTTGGTAAAAAGCTATTTGTAAGCTATAGTTACCCCGGTTTTATAAAGAATTGCGGAAGCTTTGGGACATGCCCTCGGCGTTGTGAGGCACGCGGCGCTGCCGAACGTCGCCTGGCCGGGGGCTCTTCCATCGTGGGGAAACCGACCTAGGAAATGACGTCCATGCTACGGAATCGAGCCGTCGCCTTCTTGCTGAGCTGCCTGGCAAGTCCCCTGGCCCTGGCCCTGGGGCTCGGGCCCCTGGAGGCCACCTCGGCGCTCAACGAGCCGTTCAAGGGTCGTATCGAAGTGCTCGGCGCCAAGCCGGAGGACTTCGATACCTTGACGGTCGGCCTGGCCGGCGACGAGGCCTTCGCGCGCGCCGGCATCGAACGCGCCGGGGCGCTGTTCCAGCTGCGCTTCCAGGTCAGCGACGCGACCGACGGCAAGGATTACATCGCCGTCACCTCTCGCGACCCGATACGCGAGCCCTTCCTGAACTTCCTGCTCGA
>JAIEQK010000014.1 GCA_019747795.1 Gammaproteobacteria bacterium
CCAGGCGTGGAACAGCAGCACGAGGAGCACCGCGGTAAGCGCGTAGCCGGCGTTGATCTGATGGGTCTTGTGCATGGTGTGTCGCCCGGCTTCGCGTGCCGCGCACCTTAGCGTGGTGGCCCGCGCCAGACAATTCGGCGCGCCGGTGGCGCCGCGTCGGACCCTCGCCTATCCTCGCCGCTTCGTTTCATTCGCGGAGAACGTCATGCGCGCCGTCGTCATGCGCCACAACCGGCTGCTGGTCGAAGATCATCCCGTGCCGACACCCGGCCCCGGCGAAGTGCTGGTGAGAACGCTCGCCTGCGGCATCTGCGGCTCGGACCTGCACGCGCTCGCCCACACCCGCGAACTGGTGGAAGGCGCGCGCCGCTCGGGCGGCCCGTTCGTGATGGATCTCGAACGCCCGGTGGTGATGGGCCACGAGTTCTGCGCCGAGGTGGTGGACTACGGACCCGACACGCCGCGCACGCTCGCGGCCGGCACGCGGGTGTGCGCGCTGCCGGTCCTGGTCCGTGGCAACGCGCTCGCCACCATCGGCTACTCCAACGATCATCCGGGCGGCTACGGCGAGTACATGCGGCTGTCCGCGGCGCTGCTCGACCCGGTGCCCAACGGGCTCTCCACCGAGCACGCCGCGCTCACCGAGCCGATGGCGGTGGGCGTGCACGCGGTGGCGAAGGCGCGCCTCGAGCGCCACGACGTGCCGCTGGTGGTCGGCTGCGGGCCGGTCGGGCTCGCGGTGATCGCGGCCCTGAAACTCGCCGGCGCCGCGCCCATCGTGGCCGCCGACTTCTCCGCGCGCCGCCGCGAGCTCGCGCTCGCCATGGGCGCCGACGTGGTGGTCGACCCCGGCACCGATTCGCCCTACGACGCGTGGCGTGGCGCCGCGCCCTGGCCCGCTGGTGGTGACGCGCCGGTCCTGCCGCCCTGGATACCCGGACCGCCGCTGCGCCCGGCGGTGATCTTCGAGTGCGTGGGCGTGCCGGGGGTGATCGAGCAGATCATGGTCAACGCGCCGCGCGACGCGCGCATCGTGGTGGTCGGCGTGTGCATGCAGCGCGATCACTTCGAGCCGATGTTCGGCATCAACAAGGAGCTGAACCTGCAGTTCGTGCTCGGCTACACGCGCGAGGAGTTCGGCGCGACACTCGCGCACATCGCGGCGGGCGAGTTGCCGGTGGCGCCGCTCATCACCGCCAAGGTCGGCATCGAGGGCGTGGCCGAGGCCTTCGCCGCGCTCGCGTCGCCGGAGCAGCACGCCAAGATCCTGGTCGAGCCCTGGCATGCCTGAGCACGCCGGCGCGCCGGCGCCCGCGCCGGGCGGCGGCCGCCTCTACTTGCAGGTGCTGGTCGCGATCGCGCTCGGCGCGCTGTTCGGCTACCTCGCACCGATCCAGGCCATCGCGCTGAAGCCGCTCGGCGACGCCTTCATCGCGCTGGTCAAGATGCTGATCGGCCCCATCGTGTTCTGCACCGTGGTGCTCGGCATCGCCGGATCCGGCGACATGCGGCGCGTCGGCCGCGTCGGCGCGCGCGCGCTGGTCTATTTCGAGGTGGTGTCGACGCTCGCGCTCGCGCTGGGTCTCGCCGTCGTGCACTGGCTGCGGCCGGGCGCGGGCTTCGATGTCGATCCAAAGAGCCTCGACGCCGCCGCCGTCGCTCAGTATGCGCGCGCCGCCGAGGCGCAGAGCGCCACGGACTTCCTGCTGCACATCGTTCCTCGCACCCTGTTCGATGCCTTCACCGGGCAGGGTGACCTGCTGCAGGTGCTGCTCGTGGCGCTGTTATTCGGTGCCGCGCTGCTCGGACTCGGCACGGCGCGCGCGCCGGTGCTGGACTTCATTGCGAGCTTCGCGCGCGTGCTGTTCGGCATGATGAACCTGGTGATGCGCTTCGCGCCGCTCGGCGCCGCCGGCGCGATGGCCTTCACCGTCGGGCGCTACGGCGTGGATGCCCTGCAGTCGCTCGGCGCGCTGATGCTGTGCTTCTACCTGACCTGCGCGCTGTTCGTGCTCGGCGTGCTGGGCACCATCGCCGCGCTCACCGGCTTCTCCATCCTGCGCTTCATCGTCTACCTCAAGGCCGAACTGCTGACCGTGCTCGGCACCTCGTCGTCCGAGACTGCGCTCGTGCCCTTGATGGACAAGCTGGAGGCGCTCGGCTGCGACCGCGCGGTGGTCGGCCTGGTGGTGCCCTCGGGCTATTCGTTCAACCTCGACGGCACCAACATCTACCTGACCATGGCGGCGCTGTTCGTCGCCCAGGCGCTCGACATCGATCTCTCCTGGCGCGAGCAGGCCACCCTGCTGGCGGTGGCCATGCTCACCTCCAAGGGCGCCTCGGGCGTGACCGGCGCGGGCTTCGTCACGCTGGCGGCGACGCTCGCCGTGGTGCCTGCCATACCGGTGGCCGGACTAGCGCTCATTCTCGGCATCGATCGCTTCATGTCCGAAGCGCGCGCGCTGACCAACTTCATCGGCAACGCGGTGGCGACGGTGGTGGTGGCGCGGTGGGAGGGGGCGCTGGATCGCGAGCGGCTGCGCGCGCTGCTGAGTCCCGCGCGCCCAGGACCCTGAGCCACCGCCGCCGCCCTTGGCACCCCCGCCGCCGCGATGCCATGATCCGCGGCTCGCATCACCCTCAGCAACCAGGCTACGGAATCCCCATGCAAATCGGCTCACTCATCCGCCGCGCGGCGCTCTATTTCGGCGATGCCGCCTGCCTTACCGAAGGCAGCCGCGACGTCAGCTTTCGCGAATTCGACAGGCTCACTGACATCATCGGCAACGCGCTCCTGGCCCGCGGCCTGGTGCCCGGCGATCGCGTGGGTGTGCTGCTGCCGAACAGCGTCGAATGCCTGGTGGCCTATTACGCGCTGGCCAAGGCCGGCCTGGTGCGGGTCGGCTTGAACACCCGCGAGACGCTGGAAAACCACCGCTACAAGCTCGCCGACAGCGGCAGTCGCGCGGTGATCCATGACGACATCGACGGGCTCGAGACCGAGATCCAGATCGGGCGCGCGGAATTCGCGGCGATGTTCGACTCGGGCAACGACGCGCCCTGCCAGGTGGATCGGGCGCTCGATGCGCCGCTGCGCCTGGGCTATACGGGGGGCACCACCGGCAAGGCCAAGGCGGTGACCTTGACCACCCGCGGCGAACTCGCGGAACTGTCGGCGTTCCTCATCGACCTGGTGCCGGATCTCGAACCCGGCAACACCTTCCTGCACGCGGCGCCCATCGCCCACGCCTCGGGCGCCTTCTTCCTGCCCGCCATCGCGCGCGGCGTGCGTTCGCTGGTGATGAAGAAGTTCGACCCGGCGGAGTTCATCGAACTCGCGAGCCGCGAGCAGGCGAGCCACACCTTCCTGGTGCCGACCATGCTCGCCATGATCCTCGAGCAGCCGAACCTTGCCGACGCGAAGTTCGCGCTGCGCAAGATTGCCTACGGCGCCTCGCCCATCGCGCCCAGCGTGTTGAAGCGCGCCGAGGATCGCTTCGGTCGCATCTTCGCGCAGTGCTACGGCCAGGCCGAGAGCCCGATGGTCATCACCTGCCTCAAGCCCGAGGATCATGACCGCATCGGCTCCTGCGGCCGGCCGTTCACCTTCGCCGAGTGTGCGATCTTCGACGAGAACGACAAGCCGCTGCCGCCGCGCGAAGTGGGCGAGGTGGTGGTGCGCGGGCCGCAGACCATGGCCTATTACTGGAATCGCCCCGAGGCCACCGAGCAGGCTTTCCGCAACGGCTGGTTGCACACCGGCGACATCGGCTATGTCGACGAGGACGGCTTCTACTACCTGGTCGATCGCAAGAACGACATGCTGATCTCCGGCGGCTACAACGTCTATCCGCGCGAGGTGGAGGACGTGCTGATGGCCTTCCCGGGCGTGGTCGAGGCGGCGGTGGTCGGCCTGCCGGACGAGAAGTGGGGTGACATGGTGCATGCCGTGGTCGCGGGCCGCCCCGACCTGGACATGGAAGGGCTGAACGCCCACGCGCGCGAGAAGCTCGCGAACTACAAGCGGCCCAAGGGCATCTTCCTGTGGCCGGAGCTGCCCAAGAGCGCGGCGAACAAGATCCTGCGCCGTGAAGTCCGCGATCGGCTGCTGGCCGAGCGCGCGGGCGGGCGCTAGGGCGAGGCGTCGACCATGGCCGACGGCCTGGTACTGCACGCGAGCGAGATCGACTTCGAGCGGCGGGTGCTCGAAGCCTCGGTCGAGCGCGCCGTGCTGGTGGATTTCTGGGCGAGCTGGTGCGCGCCCTGTCGCGCGCTGGCGCCGGTGCTGGAGGATCTCGCCGCGCGTCACGCCGACGGGCTCGCGGTGGTCAAGGTGGATACCGACGCCGAGCAGGCGCTCGCCGCGCGCTACGGCATCCGCTCGCTGCCGACCCTGCTGGTGTTCCGCCACGGCGAGGTGGTCGCGCAGACCATGGGCGCGCAGCCGCTGGCGGCGCTCGAGCGACTGATCGAGCCGCACCTGCCGCGCGCGACCGATGCGCTGCTGGCCGCGGCCCACGCGGCCGAGGCCCTCGGGGACACGGCCACGGCCCTCGTCGAACTCGAACGGGCGCATGGCGTGGATGCCAGCGACTACCGAGTGCATCCGCGGCTCGCGGCGCTCTATGTCGACGCCGGTCGCGCGGCCGAGGCGCGCGCGCTGCTCGCGGCGCTGCCCGCCAATCTGCAGGTCGACCCGGCGGTCGAGGCGGTGGAGGCGCGCCTGCGACTCGCGGAGGCGGCGCAGGCCGCGCCGGCGGATGACGAAGTGGCGCTTGCCTACCGCGCGGCGGTGGATGCCGCGGCGCGCGGCGATTTCGACGCGGCCGCGGAGGGGCTGCTGGCGCTGCTGCCCAGGCACCGCGCCTGGCAGGACGGCGCGGTGCGCAAGACGCTGCTCGACATCTTCAACGTGGTGGGTGCAGACCCGCGCGTGAAAGTGTGGCGCACGCGGCTGGCGCGGAGTCTGAATTAGCGAAGCCTTTTGCTGGCGCTCTGGGACTGGAATGTCGGACTGAAGTCCGACCTACAGCGCCGTCACGCGATCATGAGGCGCGCCAGCGCTTCCCGCTCACGGGTACCGAAACCCAGCCACTGCTCCAGATAGGCGTCCATCGAGCCGCAGCGCGCCTCGATGGCTTCGAGCGCGGCCGTGAGGTAGCTCGGGTGGGCCGCCATCACGGCGGCGACCGCCTCGGCGCGCGCGGTCGCGCCGATCACGTCCACCGGTTGCCAGTCGACATTGCTGAGTTCGTAGTCGTGGAACACCACGTCGCGTTCGACGCCCAGCGCAAACAGCAGGAAGGCGACGATGAGCCCGGTGCGATCCTTGCCGCTCGCGCAATGGATCAGGTGCGGCGCCCGCTCGGGCGCGATCACGTGATGCATCGCGTCGCGGAACTGCGCCGCGTGCTCGAAGGGCATGATGCTGTAGTTGCGGCACATGATGCGCGCCATCTCCTCGGCACCGGCCACGCCGCCGTTCAGCGCCACGAACAGCTCGCTGGTGCCCTGCGGATGAAAGCCGCAGTGGAAGAAGTCCGGCGCGTTCTCGCCCGGCAGCCGATCGGGCGCCCGCTCGCGTTCCTCGTCGTAGCGCAGGTCGATGATGCTGCGCAGGCGCAGCGCCGCCAGGCGCTCGAGGTCAGCGTCGGTCAGTCGTGACAGGCCGTCGGCGCGGAACAGCACGCCATGACGCGTGATGCCGCCGCGGGCCGGCAGGCCGCCGAGGTCACGGACGTTGCGCGCGCCGTCGAAGCGCAGGATGCGGGAGGCGGGATTCAGGGCGTTCATGCGTGGATTGTAGCGCCTAAGCGTGACGGCGCCGCGCTTGCGGCGGGCGAGCCCGGGTGTAAGGTGGCTCGACTGCCACAGCGCCCGCGGGTGAGTGCCATGACCAGTGCCCTGCCGTCCTATCTCTGCAACGACAACCTCGATCCCTGGCGCGTGTTTCTCGAACAGATCGAGCGTGTCACGCCGCACCTGGGTCAACTCGCCCGCTGGGCGGAGTCGCTGCGCCAGCCCAAGCGCATCCTGGTGGTCGACGTGCCGGTGCGCATGGACGACGGCAGCTTCGGCCACTTCGAGGGCTACCGGGTGCAGCACAGCCTCGCGCGCGGACCGGGCAAGGGGGGCATCCGCTACCACCCGCGCGTATCGCTCGCCGAGGTGATGGCGCTGGCGGGTTGGATGACGGTGAAGAACGCCGCGATCAACGTGCCCTATGGCGGCGCCAAGGGCGGCGTGCGGGTCGATCCCCGCGCGCTTTCGAGCGCCGAGCTGGAGCGCCTGACGCGGCGCTACGCGAGCGAACTCAACCTGTTGATCGGGCCCGACCGCGACATTCCCGCGCCGGACGTCAATACCGACGAGCGCGTGATGGCCTGGTTCATGGACACCTATTCCATGAACCAGGGGCGCACCATCACCGGTATCGTCACGGGCAAGCCGCTCGCGATCGGCGGCAGTCACGGGCGGCGCAGCGCCACGGGGCGCGGCGTCTTCGTGGTGGCGGCGGAGGCCGCGCGTCGGCAGGGTATCGCGCTGGCCGGCGCGCGGGTGGTGCTGCAGGGCTTCGGCAACGTCGGCGCGTGGGCGGCGCAGGCCTTTCACGACGCTGGCGCGCGCATCGTCGCCGTGCAGGACCAGAGCGGCCAGGTGTATCGCGAAGCGGGCCTCGACCCACGCGCGCTGCTCGCCCACCTGCGCCAGAGCGGTGGGCGGCTCACGGGGCTGCCGGACGCCGAAGCGCTCACCGCCGACGAGTTCTGGCGCCTGCCCTGCGAGTTCCTGGTGCCGGCCGCGCTCGAGGGGCAGATCACCGAGGCCAACGCCGGCGGCATCGCCGCCCGCATCGTGGTCGAGGGCGCCAATGGTCCGACCACGCCGGCCGCCGACGACATCCTCGCGGAGCGCGGCATCCTGGTGGTACCGGACGTGATCGCCAATGCCGGCGGCGTGATCGTCAGCTACTTCGAGTGGGTGCAGGACTTCGCGAGCTTCTTCTGGACCGAGTCCGAGGTGAACGAGCGCCTGGACCGCATCCTGCGTGATGCCTTCGTCGCGGTCTGCGAGGTCGCGCGCACGCGCGCGGTGACGCTGCGCACGGCGGCCTACATCATCGGCTGCACGCGGGTGCTGGAGGCGATGGAATTGCGCGGGCTCTATCCCTGAGCGGCGCGACGCGTCTCCCAGCGGTGCTTCCATGCCCGCAACTGGTCGTAGGCGCCGAGCGCCAGGCCGCGGCCGCGGCGCAGATTGGTGAGACGGATGCGCACCATCTCTTCTCGCGTCGACATCCAGTCGCGCTTGTAGGGATCGTCCCCGGTCAGATAGTCGATCCGCGTGACGCCGTCCTGCCGCACCACCGACTGCAGCATGTGCATCGTGAGCAGCGTGCCGGGTGAAAAATGCGAATGGTCCTCGCGGTAAGCCAGCTTGTAGATCGACGCTGTGCCCTGTTCGACTACCCAGAGCTGCCCGGCCACGGGCAGATGGTTGATGTAGAGCAGCCCGAGGCGCAGCTGGCGACGATTCGCGAACACTTCTGCCAGGTCGCTCATGAAGCCCGGCAACGGCTCAGCGCGCTTCCAGCTGGCCGCGTACACCGCGTCGAACTCGGCCATCGCCGCGGCCACGTCCCGTGGCGAACTCAGGATGCGGAACTCGTGCGGATGCGCGCGTTCGAGCCTGGACGCCTTCCGGCGCAGGGTCGCGCGCAGTAGGGCAGGTCGAGCGGCCTGGTAGTCCTCCAGGTTCGTCACGTCCGTATGCCAGTTGGCAGTCTCGAAGAACTCGCTGGCGTGCATCAGGTTCAGCGGCGCCGCTTCGAGCAGGCTGCGGGTCGCGGCCGAGCGGTACATGGGGAACAGCGACAGGCTGTCCCAGTCGGCTTCGGCCGCGAGTCCGTGCAGGAAGCGCTCGACGATTTCGCGGGTCGGCAGCGCCTTGCGGTTCTCGATGATCTCGAAGCGTGGCGAGTAGACGTTCGCCAGGGCGTGCAGATCCACCCGCCCGTCCTGGCCGGTGCGGGCCACGCAGGGCACGATGCACAGCGTATCCTCGGCGCGATTGTGCATGCAGAAGATCGCGAGCTCGCCCAGGGTCTCTTCGGCGTGCTTGTACAGATTGCGATACCACTCCAGTGACGAGAACGCGGAGGCCTCCCCGGCCAGCTGCCACAGGGTGCGCGCGGATTTCGGCAGGCTGTCGAAATCGCCGTAGCGCTGCAGGGCATAGCCGGGATTGGCTTTCGCGCGCAGCGCCTTGGCCAGCGTGACGCAGCGATACACGGTTTTGTGGCGATACAGGCTGAGGCTGGAGATCTCGCGCGTCGAGTCCGCCCACGGTAGCTGCTCTTTCTGCGCGTTGGTGTAGAACTCGACGCTGCGGACCTCGGGATTGGCGAAGATCGCCTCGAGCGAGAGATACAGCAGCAGCCGGCCGGGCGCGAAGTGGTTGTAGTTCTCGTCGAAGGTGGTCTTCAGCATGACGAGGGTGCCGCCGGTCATGGCCGAGAACCGCGACGCGACGAGCGTACCGTCGAGCCACAGTTCAAACGCCATCACTCGCCCGGTGGCGCTGAAGCTGCGCAGCACCGAGGCGTAGAAGACACCCTGCGTGTCGTTCAGCTGGATGGCGGTGCCGGCCTTGCCCTTCCAGCCGCGGCACTCGAGTTCGGCGTAGCGGGCAAAGGCGCCCAGCACCGCCGAGGTCTCCGTGTGCACGCGGAACTCGATGCCGCTGCCCTGTTCCTGGGCGCGTCGCAGGTAGCGTCCGATGTTGTCCCTGAGCTTCTTGTTGCGCTCGGCCCAGTAGCTCGCGAAGGGACGCCCCGCGGTCACGGCGATGGTCACGCCGTAGGGACTGACATCGGTGTAGTCGCGCGCGCCCGTCGGTACCTGCGCGAGCAGGGGATCGGCCTGGAAGATGTCGACCCGTGCGCAGCTCGCGGGCAGCGCGGTGAACATGCCCGCCAACGAAGCGCCGCCGCGCGGCGCGATGAGCAACGGCGCGATCTGCGACTGTGGCGGAAGGAAGGTGCGAAAGACGCCCGGCTGGGCCTGTTCGAGGAGCAGCATGGCCTGCTGCGCCCCATCATCGCCACACTGGCAGAGCCACAGTTTTCGCGTGGAGAAATGCTGTACCGAGGCGCGCAGGAACGCGGCGTCCAGAAACACGTGCCCGCCCCAAAGCCGCTCGAGGCAGGCCCCCCATTCACGCCAGAACGCTTCGTCGTTCGCGTCCACCGGTCGACTGAACCATCGATCTATGCGGGAGGCGGCGTTCACCGTGTCCTGACCCAGCTCGAGTTGAGCGCGCGGAACGTGGCCGGCCGCCGCTCCGTGCGCACGGTGGCGAAGATCATCGGCTGCACGCGGAGGCCGAAAACGATGGAATCGCACGGACGGTATCCATGCGACAGTGACGGGCCAGAGTCCGTCCCGCCTGGTAGCTGAGCCGTCGAAACCGGCGGAGCCAGTCCATTACCGGCCGTGCGGTCGCATCCCGCTCGCGGGAGCATTGCCTGACCGGCGCTGCCGCAAGATCCTGTCGACCGACGTATCGCCATGACACCCACGCTGCAGGTCAAGATTCGTCGGTGGTCGCCGAGCGCTGATGCTGTCGAGCTTGCAGCCATTTCTTGGCCTTCCCGGCGTGATGTCGCAGTTGCAGGTACAGCCCGCCGAGGGACCGGCCGTTGATGACCTCGAGGCCGATGCGTTCTCGCCTGGCGGACATCCAGTGCGCCTTGTACTCGTCATCGCCGCTCAAGAAATCGACCACTCTCACGTGATCCTTGTCGAGCACGTGCTCCATGAGATGCATCTGCAACAGCGAGCCTACAGAGAAGTGCGAGTATGCCTCGCGGTACGCAAGCTTGAAGATGCTGGCCACCTGTCCATGGACGAACCACAGCTGGGCCGCGGCCGGGACCCCGTCGATACTGAGCAGCCCGAGCCGCAAGGCGCCTCGTCTTGCGAGCGCGCGCATGAGTCCAGGAATGAACTGGGGATAGGGTTCGGGGACTTTCCAACTGGAGTTGTATACATCAAGGTACGCGGCGTGCCCCTCGTCCACTTCTTCAGGATGCTGCACGATGCGAATCTCAACCTGCGCGCTTTTCGCCAGTTGGTTCGTCTTGCTGCGGATGGTGCTGCGCAGCTTCTTCTTGCGGCTCGCAAAGTAGGCTGCGAAGTCGAGTCCTGCAGAATCCAGGTACCAGTTTCCGAAGGCGACGTACTGCCGCACATCAAGTCCTTTCCTGGCGAACGCATCGATGATCTCGGGGACATACCAGCCGTCGGCCGGCAGCGGGTGCAGGTCCAGACACGACCAACCGGCGCGCGTCTCCGCGACATGTTCGATCATGGCGCCGAGGCTTGCGCTTGCTCGGACCCTGTCCTCGCAAAGGATCGGCTCGAATAGGCAGGTGTAATAATTTCCAAGGCCTTCGATGCGACGCACCAGCCCGGCGCGTCCTCCGGGAGGACACCACAGAGGCAACACTCCAACGATCTCGTCGTAGTCGTCGCGGGCGATCACGAACTGCACATCGCTGCCACTGCCTGCCACCGTCTCGACGAAGTTCTCGAACCAGTCGCGGGAAGCGAAGTAGTCCAGTTCGCCTGCCCAAGCGAGGTGGCGCGCCCATTCTGTTGCCGACGGTAGGGCGTGGCTTACTGTGACGTCCATATGGTCTTGATCTCCCGTACATTGCATCGCGAGCGGCGCCATGATTCCCACCGAGCCATGTATCGACTGAGGAGGCGGGCTCTGCAGGTGTGGGCATCTAGCGTAGCGCGCCCGACCGACGTGCGTCGCCAAGTCTCGTCGCACTCACGCGGCGCGCTCGATCGTGTCGAAGGTCCAAGCCCGTTCCTCATGGCAATACGCCCGCGCGCAAATGCCTCGTCCGCGCTGATGGAGGTGGGTGGCTCGCTTGCACTCGGCGTTTCGGGAAGTCGGTTCACGTGGGACGGCGGTCACGCCGAATCCGCACGGCATCGATCGCCGGCCAGGGTCCCGCGGCGTGTCGAACCGCGAGCGAGCACTGTGAATTTCTAGAGTATTGAAAAACAAAAGCATTGGGTTCGAGTGCCTGTTCGGTGGTAGCATCCGGCGGCGCCGGCAGGGCGGGCGAAAACGCGCGGCGGGCGTGTAAAGTCCTGCGGCCTACCGGCCGCCATACCAGCGTCGGGACATCTGTCCTGGCGTGACGGCTTCAAGGGCGGCGCCGTCGCTGGTGCCACCCGGCATCGACAGTGGGTCCGCCGTCGGGACAGACCGATCGCCCCTTCTGAATTCCGTGCAACACAGCGAACTTTAGATCCAGTGCCGATGCGAATAGACACCGTGGAGTTCGACCGTCTGCCCGAGCCCGCCCTGCGAGCCTGGGACGCCATCCTGGCCGGCGGGCTTCCGGACGCTCGGGACGTGGATGTCACGATGACCCGTGAATGGAGCACGGCCCTGGCCGCGAGTCACCTGGGTGCCAACCCGCCGCTCGCCGCTGTCGCCTGGCAAGACGACCAGGTCGCGGGCGTCTTTCCGTTCTTTCGCAAGACCGTGTGGTTCAGCGGCGTACGCTGCCGGACTGTAGAAGCGGTGCCGCAGTTGTATTCCGGGCGCGGTTTCCTCCTCGCGTGGGACGTGGATCGCTTCGCCATGGCGCTGCTGGAGTACTTCTCGCGGGCACCCGAGCCGTGGGAATGGCTGGAGGTCACCGTACCGGCCGGCTCGCCTTCGCAGCGAGCCATCGAATCCGCCGCGGCGCGCCTGTCGTGCAAGCTGCGAGTGACCTCGACTTCCCGCACCCCTTACATCGACCTTCCGGATCGGTGGGAGACCCTGTTCGACGGCTTGGCAAAGAAGTTCCGCTGGACGCTGCGCAGCAGCCGTAAGCGGATGGAAGGCGCGGGGCGGCTGACCCATCGCGTGTTTACGGCGGCGAGCGAGGTCGACCAGTTCCTCAACACGGTGTTCGCCATCGAACGCGAGTCCTGGAAGGAGCAGAGCGGCACCTCCATCACGCTGAGCGAGATCCAGCAAGCCTTCTACCGAGGATTCGCCGAAGGTGCGGCGCGTCGCGGCTGGCTCCGGGGTCACGTGCTGCTGTTGGACGATGCGCCCGCTGCCTACATCTTCGGCGTGCAGATCGGTCCGGTATTCCACGATCTGAAGGAAAGCTATCGCTTGCCGCTGAGCGATTTCTCGCCAGGCCACGTGCTCAAGACCTTTGCCTTTCCCTGTCTCTTCGAAGAAGGTGTGACGCGCTACGACTTTCGCGGTAATTGCGACGACTTCAAGTTGAAGTGGACTCAGCAAATCTATGAGCGCGTGACGCTACGCGTCGAGACAGGCAGCGTCAGGGTCCGTGCGGCCAATGCCCTCGGCTCATTGAAACGCCGCGGCGTGCATGCTGTTTCGAAGCTCAAGTCCGCGCTCGGAAACTCGGCCAGTGTCGAGCAGACTTGACGTTGCTGAACACGCGGCGGTGGCCCGCGACGTACGGTTGGCCGCGCAAGGACCGACCGTGATCGAGGCCCACGTGGGTGGCGACCCCGACGTCCCGCCGACCGCCGGTGGACGAGACCTGCTGGCCCCGCAGTTCCGCGGCTTCCGGTATCAACTCCGTCTCCACGTCGCTTGACCAGCACCGGCCGGGCGGCTTCGATGAACTGCAGCGGACTCGAGCTTCTCTCGCGCGACTGGCCATGATCGAGTTACTCGCCGATCAGCGTATGCATCCGAGATTCGCGCACTGGCTCTCCTGTAGCCGGCCGCGAGCGAAGCTGTTCGACGAGGCCTCGATGCGCTTCACCTTCGACGGCCAGGGGGCGCTCTACCAGCTGTTCCGCATGCTGCGGCCCACGCTGCCCGCCGACGCGCGCGTGCTGGTTCCCGCCTTTCATTGTCCCACCGTGGTCGAACCCGTTCTCAGGGCGGGGTTTCCCGTCGATTTCTATGATGTATGCGCGAGCCTGCGCCGGCCCGCGGCTTCCTGGGCGTCCTGGCTCACGCCCCAGCATCGCGTGGTGCTGGCGATCAACTTCTTCGGTTTCGACTTCGAGCTCGAGGGCTTGATGGATATGCCAGTCGCAAGCCGCCCCCTGATCGTCGAGGACTGCTCCCACTCTTTTCTTGCGGGCGATGGCGAGCGCCTTGCCGGCGGGCGCGGTGACTACTCGGTATTCAGCTTCAAGAAGCTGGTGCCATGCGTGACGGGAGGCGCCATCTGGCGCAAGCACGCGTCGCTGCCGCTGCCCGCCCTTGCGCCGTCCGCTCCCGCGGAGGCGCTGTGGAATCACCTGCGCAGGGTCGTTGCGTCGTCGCTGTCCGCCAGCGTGGGCGCCTGGCGAGGCCGGCCTGAGGGGAGGGTGATGATCGAGGAAATGAGCGGGCCGGTCGTGCAGCCGCCCATGGCGCAGGTCTACCCCTTCGTGCCCGCCTTGTCGCAGGCGCGCATGCCGGCCCTGGCGAAGCGCATCCTGACGCATAGCGATCTGCCGGCGGTGGTGGCGTCGCGCCGGCGCTTGTTCGCCCGGATTGCCGCTCGGCTGGCGCCCCTGCGCGAGCTCGTGGCGCAGCCTTTCGCCGATGACCTGGAGGGGGCCTGCCCTTGGGGGTTCCCGCTGCTGATCGCGGAGCGCGCGCAGCACGACTTCAGACTGCGGAACCGAGGGGTGCCGTTCTTTACTTTCGGCGAGCAGTTGCACCCGAGCGTGAGCACAGAGCTCGAGCGATTCCCGAACGCTCGGCGACTGCGCGACTCGATGTTGTCCCTGCCCGTTCATCAGCAGCTGGGCGAGGGCCAGGTGAACAACTTTTGTGATCGTCTGGCCGATTACTTCTCGCGCCAGTACGACTCCCGGGCGGCTTGAGTCATGTCGATATCGTCCAGTCCGGCCGCCGAGCGCGCGCTGCTCGTGGCATTCCACTTTCCGCCCCTGGGCGAGAGTAGCGGGTTGCTGCGCTCGTTCTGTTTCGCGCGTGACCTCCTGACCCACGGCTGGGAAGTTCGGGTGCTCACGGTGAACCCGCGGGTCCACGCCACCCTTCGCCAAGACCTCCTCGAGCGACTGCCGAAGGAGGTCGCCGTCGAGCAGGTCTTTGCGCTGGACGCGGCCACCGACATGTCTCTGTTCGGTAGATATCCCGGCTGGCTGGCGCTTCCGGATCGCTGGTGGTCCTGGGCGCTCTTCGCGGGGCTGCGCGGACTGTGGAAATGGCGGCAGTGGCGCCCCAAGGTTGTCTGGTCGACCTACCCGATAGCCACGGCGCACTTGATCGGATGCTTCCTGTCGCGCGTCACGGGGACGCCCTGGGTGGCCGATTTCCGCGATCCCATGGTCGAGCAGAACGAGCGTACCGGCGCGTGGGTGCCGCGCGATGCCAGACTGCGGGGCGCAAGGCTGTGGGTGGAGGCGCTTTGCGCGCGGCACGCGACGGCGCTCGTATTCTGCACCGAGAGCGCCAGGCAGATTTGTGTCGAGCGCTATGGGCGGGCGATTGAAGACAAGTGCTTCGTCATCGCCAACGGTTACGACGAGGAGAGCTTTCGTGATATCGAGCCGGCGGCCGCCGGGTCAGCGCCCGTACAGACGCCGGCGCGCATCACCCTGCTGCACAGCGGGGTCATCTACGACTCGCCGGATCGCGATCCGTCGGCATTCTTCGCCGCCCTGGCCCGACTCAAGCAGCACCCGGTGGTCAAGGCCGGCGGTCTGTGCGTGCGGCTGCGCGCCAGCGGCAACGATCGCAAGCTAGGTGAACTCGCGCGTCAGTCCGGCTGCGACGATATCGTCGAGATGGTCGGCAGCGTGCCCTATCACGAAGCCCTACGCGAGATGATGGCAGCGGACGGCCTGCTGATTTTCCAGGGCTACACTTCCAATCCAGCGATTCCGGCCAAGCTCTACGAGTATCTTCGAACCGGCAGGCCGATATTCGCCATGGCCCATGCCCAGGGCGAAACGGCGCGTCTCGTGCATCGAGAACAGGCCGGGGTGGTGGTCGACCTCGAAGATTCGGCGGCCATAGAACAGGCGTTGGCGAGCTTCCTGGACGAGCTGCGCGCCGGCAGAGCGCGCGGGGCGGACGGCGCGATCGTGCGAAAGCACGCGCGCGCCGCGCGCGCCGAGGAACTCGCCGGCCTTCTGCGCCGCGTCGTCGCGGGCGACGGTCGGACCGGCAGAGACTGAGCGAGCGGACGGCAGGGCGACGACCAGGCGCCTGCCGGTCCACTCGCGCCGCACGCTAAGCGCGCTCCGGCCCGCGATCGGCCTCAGTCGCCGATGGCGAACGCCACCTGGCATGGTGCTGGAATGCCGGACACCTCGACCCGCGGGTCGCGACGACTCACGGCGTAGCGGTGCTCTTTTTCGGCGCGGCGCCCTCAGCCAACTTGATGCCCTTGCGCGCGAGCATGGCACGCAGTCCCGGCAGCTTGTGACCCCGGGCGTAGGCGGCGCGCGCAACGGTCGTCGCTTCCTCCCAACGTTCCATGCGGACCAGCGTGAGCCCCTTGTTGTACAGGAGCTCGGAGGAATTCGGCTGTATCTCCAGCCCCTTGTCGAACATCTGCAGGGCCTGCTCGTAGCGCTTCAGCTTATACAGGTAGATGGCGTAGTAGCCGTAGGCGAAGGCGTCCTTGGGGGCGAACACGAAGGCGGCCTGCAGGTAGCACTCGGGCCGGCGCATGAGCCTCTCATGTCGCGGCTTCTTGGGGATCAAGAATGCATACTCGATGAGCATCTCCAGCGCGCGCGCATGGTTGGGGATGCGCACCAACGTGAAATGGAGGTGCCCGGACACGCTGCCTCCCTGGCCGGTGCCGATCTCCGTGTGCATCAGCTCCTTGGCGATGCGCAGGTGATTGTTCCAGTTGTCTTCGATGGCCCAGGCATGCCCTTCCAGTTCCTGGCGCCGACTTTCCTCAGTGGCGCGTTGCTTGGAGTTCATGTAGGCGGGTTGATCCCAGTAGTTCCATGCGCCCCTTGCGGGTGTCATGTCCCCACACGGATTGCCGTCGAGATCCTTAAGATTCGCCGCCTGTGCGCTGCCATAGAAGAGTACGAGCACGAGCGCCTGAAGATACCGTGCGACCTGCGACCGAATCTCTGGATTCAATGACATGGGGTTCATCAACTCGCTCTCTTGGTGTCGAAATCCGCCGCTGTGGCATGGGCACCCTAAAGCAATGCGGACGACGAAGCCATGATCGTGTCCCTGGACATGGTGTACGTGTGTGGGCCTGGGCAGGTGATTGCCTGCGTCAGTCGATTGCGGCTCCGAGTCGCGGGATTGTCGATCAAGGGTTGCGGCCCCTCAAGCTGCGTATTGCGCCGCCATGACGCACACACCACGCTCTGCGCGAGTGACCTCGGCGTTCAGCCGCGCCAGCGGCTTGGTTGACTGGGCCTGTATGCGACGCGCCTTGGGGAAGGCGAGGTAGTTCAAGGCCTGGCCGGTCGCCTTCCCGCGGCCGGTCCAGGAACGCCCCGACCGCTCGTCAACCGCGACACCAGGCGTTTCGAGAGCCCGCTCATGCCGACCTCCGTCACGAGGTGGTCCACCGGCCGGGCCGAGACACCCTGCACGCAGGCCTCCCGGGTCACTGGTGTGAGCGCGTGCCTTCGACGTCCTTGCCCCCGTCCCGTGCATGCAAGTTCCCTTTGACTCGCCTGTTCAGCCAGCGACCCGGTCCCCAGGCAGCGCCCGCCACGACCTTGATCTCGCAGTCGCGCGTGCCTATAGTTCGCCGCATAATACGGGTAGGGGTATAAAGCGGCGATGGTTGCCGAGCCCCTCCCGTCGGGGGAGCGCAGCATGGAAAAGGAAAGAGGAAGCGGCCGCATCCTGCGCCCGGCGATCACCGTCGATGCCGGAGCCTCGCGCCGGCAGTTCCTGCGCATGGCGGGCGGCGGCGCGGCTCTCGCCGCGACAGCTTCGGGCTTTGCCGCCGAGCCTCTGCCGGTCGCGGAGAGCGCGCGGGTGCTCGGCAAACCGGTCGCGGCAGATCCCTACGGTCAGCCGGCGCGCTTCGAGGCCAATGTCATCCGCCGCCAGAGTCCGGGCCTGACCCGGACCAACGAATCCTCCATCGCCTTCGCGCCGCTGCAGAACCTGTTCGGCATCATCACGCCCAATGGCCTGCACTTCGAGCGCGACCACAACGGCAGGCCGGAGATCGATCCCGCGACCCACCGTCTCGCCATTCACGGACTGGTCGCGAGGCCCAAGCTGTACAGCATGGACGACGTGCTCCGCCTGCCCTCGGTCTCGCGCATCCACTTCATCGAGTGCGGCGCCAACACCGGCATGGAGTGGGGCAACGCCGCGGTGCCCACGGTGCAGTTCACCCACGGCATGCTGTCCTGCGCGGAATACACCGGCGTGCCGCTCTCGACCCTGCTGGACGATGTCGGTGTCGATGCCAAGCGCGCGCGCTTCGTACTGGCCGAGGGGGCGGACGGTTCGGCGCTGACCCGCACCATTCCGCTGTCCATGGCGCTGGACGATGTGCTGGTGGTCTACGGACAGAACGGCGAGATGCTGCGGCCCGAGAACGGCTATCCGCTGCGTCTGGTGGTGCCAGGGGTGCAGGGCGTGTCGAGCGTGAAGTGGCTGCGGCGCATCGAGGTGGGCGACCAGCCCTGGCATACGCGCGAGGAGACGCTGCACTACAGCGACCTGATGCCGGACGGCAAGAGCCGCCAGTTCACCTGGATCCAGGAAGCGAAGTCGGTGATCACCTCGCCGTCCGGCGGGATGACGCTGCTGGACAAGGGTGGCTACTACGAGATTACCGGCCTCGCGTGGTCGGGCCGCGGGCGCATCAAGCGCGTGGACGTGTCCACCGACGGCGGTCGAAGCTGGGGCACCGCGACCTTGCAATCACCGGTGGAACGCAAGGCGCTGACGCGCTTCCGCGCCGACTGGGTGTGGGACGGCGCGCCCGCGCTGCTGCAGAGTCGCTGCATCGACGATACCGGTTACGTGCAGCCTTTGCTACGCCAGCTGCGCGAAGTGCGCGGCACGCGCTCCATCTACCACAACAACGCGATCCAGACCTGGCAGGTGCTGGCCAATGGCGAGGTGCGCAATGTCCAGGTCTGAGCGCCTGTTGCTCGCGCTCCTGTTCATCACGGCAAGCGCGACTGGCCAGGCCGCGCAACCCTGGCACGGCCTGGGCCGGCCGCTGCTCGAAGGCGAGATCGCGAGCTGGGATATCGACGTGCGGCCCGATGGCCAGGGGCTGCCCGCCGGTTCGGGCTCGGTGGCCGATGGCCAGGCCATCTACGACGAGCAGTGCGCCTCCTGTCACGGCTTCTTCGGCGAGAGCAACGACTACCTGGCCTTGACCGGTGGCATCGGTTCGCTGGCGAGCAACGCGCCGCAGCGCACGGTGGGCAGCAAGCTCGACTATGCCACCACGCTGTGGGACTACATCAACCGCGCCATGCCGTTCCCGCGCGCCAAGACGCTCACGCCCGACCAGGTCTACGCGGTGACCGCCTACGTGCTGCACCTGAACGAGATCCTGCCGGCCGACGCGGTGCTGGACGCGAAGAGTCTGCCCAAGGTACGGATGCCCAATCGGGACGGCTTTACCCAGGCCCACGGCTTCATGCGCGTGGACGGCAAGCCCGACGTGAGCAACACCGCCTGCATGCGGGACTGCGTCGCCGGCGAGGTCAAGTTTACCTCCAGCCTGCCGGACGGTTTCGTCGCCCAGATGTATGGCGATGTCGCCACGCATTTCCGGCGCTTCGACGCCGCCCCGGCCCCGGCCGCGGCCGCCGAGCCCGCGCAGGCGCCTGGCGC
>JAIEQK010000117.1 GCA_019747795.1 Gammaproteobacteria bacterium
CCGTAGGCGCTGACGCTGGCGGCGATCATGGCCTGCACCTGGGCGGTGACGGTGACGTCGGTGCGCACGAACTGCGCGACGCCGCCAGCGGCCTTGATTTCCGCCGTCACCGCCTCGCCGTCCTGCACGTTGACGTCGGCAATGATGAGCTTCGCGCCTTCCTGCGCCGCGCGCAGCGCGGTGGCGCGTCCGATGCCGGTGCTGCCACCGGTGATGATGATCGCTTTGTCCTGTAGCAGGCCGGCCATGGGTGCTTCCTCTTTCGGGTAGTCAATGCGGTGGAATGGGGCCAGTGCCAGCGTTGCGCTACACTCGCCGGGCCTCGCGTCGAGGCGCAGCGGATGATACTGGAAGCAGCATGAAAGTAGTGGCACCCGAAGCCGCGGTCGCGGCCATACCCGATGGCAGCACGGTGATGCTCCCCGGCGCGTGCGCCGAGCCGCGCGAGTTCTACCGCGCGTTCAGCGCCGGGGTGGAGCGCTTCACCAATCTCACCGTGGCCTCGGGCCTCTCGCTCGGCGGCTACGGCTTCCTCGAGCGCGGCCTGGGGCAGAATTTCCGCTATCTCACCTGGCAGGCCTCGCCGAAGCTCAGGCCGCTGTTCAAGGAGAACGATCGGCGCAAGGTGGGTTTCGTGCCGGCGCGCCTGTCGGATCTCTATCGCATCGTGCGGCGCGGTGGCCCCATCAGCCCGGACGTGGCGGTGGTGCAGACCTCGCTGCCCCAGCCGGACGGCAGCGTGTCGCTAGGCATCTCGGTCGGACCCTATCCGCAGTACATCCAGGAAGCGTCCATCGTCATCGCCGAGATGAACCCCAATATGCCGGTCACCGCCGGTCGCGCGCGCGTGCCGCTGGACAGGATCACCTACGGCTACGAGGCCGCCCATCCGCTCGCGCAGTACGACACCGGCGAGCCCGAGCCGCGTGACGAGAAGATCATCGAACACGTGCTCGGCCTGATTCCCGAGGGCGCCTGGGTGCAGTTCGGCATCGGCGCGGTGCCCGACCGCGTGCTGAAGCGCCTGTGCGACATTCCGGAGGTGAACCTCTTCTCCGGCATGCTGTCACGGAGCCTCGTCGATTTCCTCGAAGGCGCGCGCCATGCGCCCAAGGTGGTGAACGGCGAACTGGCCGGCGATCCGCGGCTCTACGACTACTGCAACGGCAATGCGCGCATCGAGATGGTGGGCCTGGACGTGACCCACAACCCGCAGGCGCTCGGCCAGCTGCCACGCTTCGTGTCGATCAACTCCTCGGTGGAGATCGACCTCATGGGGCAGAGCAACGGCGAGACCCTGGGCCCCGTGCAGATCAGCGGCGCGGGCGGCAGCCTCGAGTACATCGAGGCGGCGGCGCAGTCCGAGGGCGGCGTGTCGATCATCGCGCTGCCGTCGACCACCGCCGACGACGCGCGCTCGAAGATCGTCGCCGCACTCGCGCCGGGCAGCGTGGTCACCACGCCGCGCTTCTGCATCGATTGCGTGGTGACCGAGTACGGTGTCGCCCGCCTGCGCGGCAAGACGCTGTGGCAGCGCGCCGAGGCGCTGATCGCCATCGCGCACCCCAAGTTCCGCGACGAACTGGCCAACAGCCTCTGAGTCGCAACGAGTTCAAGCACGCGGCCGCGTCGGCCGCATCCCCTACCGGAGAACGCTCGCCATGAACCAGCCCGTGAAGTTTCCCGCCAGCCTGCCGGCGGATTTCGATCTCGATGCCGTGCAGTGGATGCGCGTCGGCGGTGGCCCTGAGTTCGACTATCCCATCGACTACGCCTACGCCGTGCCGAGCGCCGACCCGGCCAACGGACGCGTGGAATTCCTGGTGCGCTGGGCGCCCAACGCCTACTGCCACTACCACCGCCACCTGGGCACGACCGAGGTGACGCTGCTGCAGGGCGAACAGCACATCTACGAAGAGCGTGCCTTCGAGACCGTGCACAAGGTGCGGCGCGCGGGCTTCACCGGCAAGCTGCCGGACGGCGAGGTGCACATGGAACACGGCGGACCGGAGGGCATGACCATCCTGTTCAGCATCCACGCGCCGGACGGCCGCCTGTTCGACCTGCTGGACCGTCAGGGCAACACCCTGCTCACGGTCACCATCGACGACGTGGTGGAACGGCGCCTCGGCGAACCGGCCTGAGCGCCGGCCGCCGGGCGGGCGCTCAGCGCTTCGCGCCGGCGGGATTGAAGATGCGCGTGAGCTGCACGGGCTCCAGCAGCAGGGCCATCTGCACGCGGACCACGTACTCGAGCTGGTGCGGGTTCTCGCGCACCGTGAGCCGCTCGACGATGCGACCGCCTTCGGGCGCGTCCGACTCCAGCACCAGGCTGTCGCGGTCCCAGTAGGAGAGGGTGTAGCCGAAGGTGTCGTGCACCAGTTCGTCGCCCTTGGCGGAGAACACCTTGCCGTTGGGATTGGGGCGCAGGCTGCGCGGCAGGTCGCCGTCGTAGGTGATGCCCATGCCGCCTTCTTCCTCGACCAGGGTCAGGCGCTCGGCCTTGACCAACGGGTAGGCGGTGCCCAGGCGACGCAGATTCTTGATCGAGTTCGCCTCCTTGCCCTTGCGCACCGTGTCCCAGTAGGACATCTGGGTGAGATCGTGCTGCGTGTCGCGCTGCCCGCCGCTCTGGGTGTTGGGAATGGGAAAGCTGTCGCGTCTGAGCTTGTCCTCGAAGGCGTCTTCCGGATCGGTGCTCGCCTTCTTGTCCAGCGTCCAGTCGCCGACCAGCGGCGACGCGGCGTGGACGACGCCGCTCGTGAGCAGCGCGAGCAGGGCGAGCAGGGGCAAGGAACGCAGCGACATGGGCGTGGGCCTGCGGATGGGTACGGGCGGCGAGGGCTGACGGAGTACGTTATGCTCGCGCCGGGCGGGCGCATGGTGCCACGGCCCCACCGGTGCCTCAAGATCGACCGCTCGAAGGGAACGTGGATGAACCAACAGCGCGTGTTGCAAGGCCGCTGTCTGTGCGGCGCGATCACGGTCGAACTGCGCGGCGCGCCCGGCCCGATGATGTTCTGTCACTGCGCGCAGTGTCGCCGGAGCAGCGGTGCGGCGGCGCTCGCGGTGCTGCCGATAGCGGCGCACGATTTCCACCTGGGCGACCCCGAGGGCGTGCTGCGCGGCTACGAGGCCTCGCCCGGCAAGTCGCGCCATTTCTGCGGACGCTGCGGCAGCCCGGTGTACAGCCGTCGCGACGGCGACGCCACCGTGCGGGTGCGCGCCGGCCTGCTGGATCTGCCGGCGGACATCCCGCGCGGCGGCCATATCTTCTGCGCGAGCGCCGCGCCGTGGGACGACGCGCGGGACGACCTGCCGCGCCATGCGCGCTACGAGCCCGGCCGCGCTCACCTGGACCAAGAGAGGAACGAGAAATGATCAAGGTCGTATCGGTGTTGCAGCGCCGGCCGGGCATGGACGTCGAGGCATTCCAGCGCTACTGGCGCGGCACCCACGCGGCGATCGTGAGCCGCCTGCCGGGACTGCGCCGCTATGTGCAGTCGCACACGCTGCTCGCGGGCTATCGCAAGGGCCAGCCGGCGGCGGACGGCATCGCGGAACTCTGGTTCGACGACACCGCCGCGCTGCGCGTGTTGAAGGAGAGCCCCGAACTCGCGGCCGTGCTGGCCGACGAACCCAACTTCTGCGACATGTCACGCTTCATCCAGGTGCACACCGAGGAGCACGTGATCAAGGACGGTCCGGTGCCGGCCGACGGCGTGAAGAACGTGGAACTGGTGAAGAAGAAGGCTGGCATGCCGCTGGCGGACTTCCAGCGGCACTGGCGTGTGGTGCACGGGCCGCTCGGCGCCTCCATCGAGACGGTGAAGCGCTACGTGCAGAGCCACACGCGCGCGACGGCCTACGGGCGCGGCGAGCCGCCGGCGCTCGACGGCTTCGCGCTCACCTGGTTCGAGAACACGGCGGCGATGCGCGAATCGGCGCTGTCGCCGGAGTACGCGCGCACCCGCGCCGACGAGGACAACTTCGTCACCGTGCCCCTGGACTTCATCATCACCAAGGAGCACGTGATCCTCGGCTGAGGATCGGTGCTATGAAGGGACAGACCCCGTGCGGGTCTGTCCCGTCGAGTCGAGGGCCTCAGACCAGCGGGATCACCTGCTGGGCGAAGTCCCGCGCCGTCTCGCGGATGTGCGCGAGCGGCGGCAGCAGGCTCACCTCGCCGAGGCCGTTCTGGCCCGCGATGCGAATCTTCTCCGCGATCTCGCTGGCGCTGCCGACCAGGCTCGTGCCCTCGATCATGGTGGGCGTGACGAAGCGCTTCTCGCCGCGCGGCACGTAGCTGCAGTGGCCCTCGTGCAGCACCTGGTGCCACTTCTCCTTCGGCACCGGGAAGTGCTCGACGTGGTCGCTGTACTCCTCCCAGATGCCCTTCATGTATTCCGGCACCATCGCGTCGTTCTTGGTGTAGCGCCAGACCTCGTAGACGAAGTGCAGCGCCGTCACGACCCAGGAGCCGGCGCGCTCGATCACCGCGTCGTCGGTGAGTTTCTGGCCGGCCTTCAGCACCAGAGCGTTGGTCAGCGTGGTGACGTGATAGTCGGTGAGATCGCGGCCGGCCTTGACCGCGCCCTCGCGCACGTATTTCAGGTTGTAGTCGAGCACTTCCTTCTGCTCGTTGAAGATCGACACCAGGCCGTCGCCGTACATGCCGGCGGTGCGCAGCGCGCGCGGGCCGTTGGCCGCGACGTACATCGGTATCGGCGTGTCGATGTTGCGGAAGCCCGTGCCGTGGTCCTGCCACTTGAGCGCGGTCGTGCGTCCGCGGTAGGTGTAATCGGTCTCCTCGCCGGCCAGCATGCCGCGCACCACGCGCAGGTAGTCGCGGAACTCTTCGATCGGAATGGGATCCTGGCCCATGACGCGCATCGCGGTGTGGCCGGTGCCGATGCCCAGGAAGATGCGGCCGGGCGCGAGCGCGTGGACCGAGGCGATGGCCGCGGCGGTGGTCGGTGCGATGCGCGTGCCGGCGATGGCGACACCGGTGCCGATGCGGATCCGCGAGGTGTTGACCGCCGCCAGCGCCATGGTGGCGTAGCAGTCGGACCACATCATCTGGGTGTCGGGCACCCAGGCGGCGTCGTAGCCGAGATCCTCCAGTTCCTTGATGATCTGCCAGTCGGTGATGCGAGTTTGAACGTGCAGGCTGAATTTCACGCGTGACCTCCCCAGGTGACGTGTTCGAGCGCGGGGCCGCCCGCGGGCGGCGCGCGACTCAGCTGTGGAAGAAGTTCAGTTCGATGGTCAGCCCCTCGGGATCCTTGACGAACAGCTGGCTCAGGCGAAAGTCCGGCACCTCGCGGCGCTGGTAGGAGACGTTCAGGCGCTCGAAACGGGCGATGAAGTCGTCGATGGCGTTGCCACGAAAGGCGATGTGATCGACCGCCCCGGTCGGACCGCTGATCACGCGCTTGCCGTCCGGCCCGACGTAGCCGCCCTCGAACTTGTCGGTACCGATATGCACCACCGGCCGGTCTTCCAGGTAGAACCAGTAGCCGGGGAAATCGAAGTCCGGCCGAGGGCCGGTTTCGAGGCCCAGGACGTCGTTGTAGAAGCGGCGCGAGACCTCGAGGTCCGAGGCGTACACGAAATAGTGATCGAGTCTTTCCAGCGGCATGAGGGCTCCCCTTCAAGCGTGATTCAGAACGGCGCGTCGCGGCCGCTAATACGGACAGGGCGCGGCTTCATAGCATTGGGACTCGTGCCTGGAGCGTCAAGCCGTGGACCCCGCGACTGGGATTGTGAATCTTTCCCGTCGGCCGCTTGGCAGCACGAATGGGCTCACGTATGCTGCGGCGCAGTAGTTGCTGCGTCGGGCGCCCGCGGCCCCGACGATTCCGGACGGTCCAACATGCTCTATCACCTCTACGAGTGGACGCACGCAGCGGTCAAACCCTGGCGCGCCGCGGCGAGCATGGGGCGCCTCTTGCTGAACAACCCCGCCAATCCGCTCTCCTATACCTACCAGGCCAAGGCCACCTCCGCCGCCCTCGAAGTGTTCGACGGCCTCACGCGACGCTATGCGAAGCCGAGTTTCGGCATCACCGACGTGGCCACGCCGGGCGGGCGGGTGGCGATCAGCGAGGAGGTGGTGCTGCGCCGGCCGTTCTGCCAGTTGCTGCATTTCAAGCGCGACGTGAGCGCGCTGCCGGAGCGCCTGCAGAACGCGCCGCGCATGCTGGTGGTGGCGCCGCTGTCGGGCCACTACGCGACACTCCTGCGCGGCACAGTGCGCGCGCTGCTCGAGAATTTCGACGTCTTCATCACCGACTGGGCCGATGCGCGCGAGGTGCCGCTGGTCGAAGGCGGCTTCGACCTGCACGACTACATCGACTACGTGCTGGACTTCATGCGCCTCCTGGGCCCCGACCTGCACGTGATGGCGGTGTGCCAGCCCGGTCCCGTGGTGCTCGCGGCGACGGCGCTGCTGGCCGCGGCCGAGGAGCCGCACCAGCCGGCCACGGTCACGATCATGGGCAGCCCCATCGACACGCGTCGCAGCCCGACCACGCCGAACCTGCTGGCCAAGAGCCGGCCGCTGTCCTGGTTCGAAAAGAACGTGGTGATGACCGTGCCGTTTCCGAACGCCGGCTACCTGCGCCGCGTCTACCCGGGCTTCCTGCAGCTGACCGGATTCATGACCATGAATCTCGACCGGCACCTGGACGCGCACAAGAACCTCTACCAGAACCTGGTCGCCGGCGACGGTGACTCGGTGTCCGCCCATCGCAAGTTCTACGACGAGTACCTGGCGGTGCTGGATCTCTCGGCGGACTATTACCTGCAGACCGTGCAGAAGGTCTTCCAGGAACACCAGCTGCCGGACGGCAAGCTGGTGCATCGGGGCGAGAAGGTGGACTTGAAGGCCATTCGCCGCACCGCGCTCATGACCGTGGAAGGCGAGAAGGACGACATCTCCGGCATCGGCCAGACCCAGGCGGCCCACGACCTCTGCTCCAACATTCCGCCCGCGCGGCGCGTGGACTACATCCAGCCCGGCGTCGGGCACTACGGCGTGTTCAACGGCTCGCGCTGGCGCGCCGAGATCGCGCCGCGCATTCGCGACTTCTGCTTCTCCCACCCGAAGCTCGCGCCGGCCTGAGGCCGGCGCCGCCCACCGCCTTCAGCGGTGGTGGGAGAACGCCATCTTGTCCAGCAGGCCCAGCATCAGGGCGGAGACCACGAAGGTCATGTGGATGATGGTGTACCACAGGAGCTTGTCGTTCGGGATGGTGGACGCTTCCATGAACTTCGACAGCAGGTGGATGCTCGAGATCGCGACGATGGAGGCCGCGACCTTGAGCTTCAGCGCATTGGCGTCGAGCTTGCCGAGCCAGTCCAGGCTGCCTGCGGCGTCCACCGAGTCGAGGCGCGAGACGAAGTTCTCGTAGCCGCTGAACATCACCATGACGATGAGGCTGCCGACCAGCGCCATGTCGATCAGCGAGAGGATGGACAGCACGAGGTTCGCTTCGTCGATCTCGATGATGTGCAGCGCGATGTGCACCAACTCCTGGAAGAACTTCACGCCGAGCGCCAGCACCGCCAGCGCGAGCCCGAGGAATATCGGCGCGAGCAGCCAGCGCGTTGCGAACAGCGTTTTCTCGATGAAGATTTCCAGGGATTTCATGCAATATACCGTCGGTCCGTGAGGCCGCAGTATAGCAATGCCCATGCACCCTCGGGCGCGCTCGCGAGGGCTACGAAAGGCGTATCGACGCCGGACGGCCCTGGCGGCTAAGCTTGCCGCTCACGCGCGGGTCGTCCGCCCCAGGGCCGCCCCGTCCCATCATCACGGTCGAACACCAGGAGGATTCCCATGGGTTACAACGTATCGGTGAGCAAGAACCTGTCCCTGCCGCGCGCGAAGGTCTTCGCGGCGCTGGCCGACTTCGGCGGCGTGCAGAAGATCCTCGGCGACGCCGTGTCGTCCTGTGAGCTGGTCGGCAGCGGCATCGGCTCGGTGCGCAAGATCAAGCTGGCCGCCGGCGGCGGCGTGGACGAGCGTCTCGAGGTCCTGCACGACAACACCGTGTTCGCCTACTCGATCATCAAGAACGACAACGGCCTGCCGGTCGACAACTACTTCGCCGTGGTGACCCTGGCCGACGACGGCAAGGGCGGCACCAACGCCACCTGGTCCAGCAACTGGACGCCGAACGGCGCGCCGGAAGCGGACATCAAGACCGCGCTGGAAGGCCTCTACACCGCGCTCCTGGACGGCATCGCCAAGGCGGGTTGAGCCGCGCGGCTACCGCCCTGTAGGTCGGACTTCAGTCCGACATTTCCTGTAGGTCGGGTTTCAACCCGACATTTCATTCCAGAGCGTTGAGAAAATCTCTGGAATGAATGTCGGACTGAAGTCCGACCTACAGGGCACGGCTTCCAGGGTCGCGCCTCACGCCCCCCTGAACTTCGGCATTACTTCCTTCGCGAACAGCTCCAGCGAGCGCGTGGCCTTGGCCGGGTCGATGCCCGGGAACTGGGTGTTCATGATGAAGTCGGTGCATTTGAACTCGGCGACGAATTTCTCCATCTTCTGCGCCACCTGCTTGGGCGTGCCGACCATGAAGTGCTCTGCCAGCACCGAGTGGCGCATGTCTGACGGCTTGGTCACCGGCAGCGGCGCGTCGTCGCCCTCGGCATCGTTGGCCTCGGCCAGGATCTCGGCGTAGAACTCCAGCATGTGCCACAGGTGGTCCTGGCATTCCTCCCAGGCCTGGTCCTCGCTCTCCGCGCAATAGACCATGCGCAGCTGCGCGATATTGAAGTCCTTTGGGTCGTAGCCGCTCTTCGCGAGCGTCTCGAGATACAGCGGCGCCGGATCGGGGCCGAGCGTCGCCATCAGGTGATAGCCCATTTCCGCCGCGCGGGTGATGGCCTTGGGGCCACGCGCGCCGATCCAGATGGGCGGCCGTGGGGTCTGCACCGCCTTCGGCGTGAGGCGGGCACGGGTCAGCTTGGTGAACTTGCCGTCCACCGTGACCTCGTCCTCGGTCAGCAGGCGTTCGACGATGCGGATGCCCTCGCGCGTGCGCATGCCGCGCTCGCTGCGGTTCATGTTGAAGGTTTCGAACTCGTAATGCGCGTAGCCCTGGCCGACGCCGAGATCGAAGCGGCCGTTGGACAGGATGTCGACATTGGCCACTTCCTCGGCCAGCAGGAGCGGGTGCTGGAAGGGCAAGATGATGATGAAGGTGCCGATGCGAATGGTCGAGGTGCGCATCGCGACCGCCGCGGCGGTCGTCATCAGCGACGGGTTGTAGCCGTCTTCCGTGAAGTGGTGCTCGGTCAGCCAGATGTTGTCATAGCCGAGTTCCTCGCCGCGCTTGATCTGTTTCAGGATCTGCTCGTAGAAGGCCGGAAAGGGCCGGCGCCACTGCACCGGGTTGCGAAAGTCTTCCATAAAGCCGAAGCGCATGGTGGTCTCCCCTGGAATGACGGGCGTTGGTGAAGGGCAGCATTGTCCGGCTGCCGCGCGCTCAGCGGCAAGGTGACCTAAAGGGGAGGGTTAGGGCGGCGCGAGATGCGCCGCCCGTGAGACCGAGCGCCGCGCTCAGAACGAGCGCGGCAGGCCGAGCACGCGCTCGCCGATGAAGTTCAGGATCATCTCGCGGCTGACCGGCGCGATGCGCGGAATCATCATCTCGCGGAAGTAGCGCTCGACGTGGTACTCCTTGGCGTAGCCCATGCCGCCGTGGGTCAGCACCGCGGTCTCGCAGGCACGGAAACCCGCCTCGGCGGCCAGGTACTTGGCGGCATTGGCCTGCGCGCCGCACTCCTCGCCACGGTCGTAGCGGTTGGCCGCGTCGAACACCATGAGATTGGCGGCTTCGAGCTCCATCCAGTTGCGCGCGAGCGGGTGCTGGATGCCCTGGTTCATGCCGATCGGGCGACCGAACACCGAGCGCTGGTTGGCGTAGTCGACGGCGCGCTTCAAGGCCGCGCGCCCGAGGCCGACGGCCTCCGCCGCGAGCAGCACGCGCTCGGGATTCAGCCCGTGCAGGATGTAATAGAAGCCCTTGCCTTCCTCGCCGATCAGATCCTCGCGCGGCACCGGCATGCCGTCGTAGAACACCGCGTTGGAGTCCACCGCCGCGCGGCCCATCTTCGGGATCTCGCGCACCTCGGCGTATTCGCGGTTCAGGTCGGTGTAGAACAGCGACAGGCCGTCGGTCTTCTTCTTGACCTGGTCGCGCGCGGTGGTGCGCGCCAGCAGCAGCACCTTGTTGGCGCGCTGCGCCATGGAGGTCCAGTGCTTCTGGCCGTGGATCAGGTAGCCGTCGCCGTGACGCTCGGCGCGTACCTGGAGGCTGGTGGTGTCGAGGCCCGCGTTGGGCTCGGTGACGCCGAAGCAGGCGGATTCCTCGCCGCGCAGGAGCGGCGGCAGCATGCGCCGTTTCTGTTCCTCGGTGCCGAATACCACCACCGGGTTCAGGCCAAAGATGTTCAGATGGATCGCCGAGGCGCCGCTCATGCCGGCGCCGGACTCGGCCACGGCCTGCATCATGATGGCGGCCTCGGTGATGCCGAGCCCGCTGCCGCCGTATTCCTCCGGCATCGCGATGCCGAACCAGCCGGCCTCACGGATCGCGGCGGTGAATTCCTCGGGGAAGCGATGGGCCTCGTCGCATTGCAGCCAGTACTCGGCATCGAAATCTGCGCACAGCTTGGTGATGGCATCGCGGATGGCGAGCTGTTCGTCGGAAAAACGGAAGTCCATGGTCGAGTCCTCGTGCGTGAAGGGCCGCGCCGCCGCGGCGGCTGGCGGCGGTCGCTTGGCAGGATCCTGATGCGGCCATAATATCGCCGCTTCAGCGTGCGCGGCCACGCGCCCGCGACGCGCTCGCGGACCCTCGCCGCTCGCCCGCGCAGCGCTCACCCTTACGCCCGCAGCCTGGAGCCCGAGCCATGTCCGTGTGCCGTCGTCACCCGTCCCGCGCGTCTGCCCGGCGTCGCGCCGCGGACCCGAGCGCCTGAGCCGCGCCATGGGCGACTACCTGCTCACACCCGCCGACGAGTTCCCGCACACGCCGAGCGCGGAGCGGCATTTCAACGAGTCGGTCTATGTCAACGCCTTCGATCATCGCAATGGCGTGGGCGGCTGGCTCAGGCTCGGCAACCGCGCCAACGAAGGCTATGCGGAACTCGCGGTATGCCTGTTCCTGCCCGACGGGCGGATCGCCTGTCAGTTCCAGCGTCCGGCCATCACCGACAATACGCGGTTCGAGGCGGGCGGCATGCGCTACAGCATCGACGATCCCCATCGCCAGGTGACCATGCGCTACACGGGCGAGGTCATGCTGGTGGCGGACCGCGGCCTGTTCCGCGACGCGAAGCGCATGTTCAAGGAGGCGTCGCGCGCGGCCTGCGAACTCGAGTGGGTGCATCGCGGCTGCTCGCCGATACACGGCGGCCTGCCGGTATCAGCGGAGCAGCAGACCATGTTCGGTCGCGACTTCTCCTTGGGCCACTTCAACCAGCACACGGTGGTGAGCTCGCGTCTGCGCATCGGCGATGAGACCTTCGACTTCGACGGCTTCGGCTGGCGCGACCATTCCTGGGGGCCGCGCCTGTGGCAGAACATCCTGTTCGACCGCGGCTTCTACGTGAGCTTCGGCGCCGACCGCGGTTTCACCCTGCTCAAGATCGCGAACCGCGACGGCGCGGTCCGTCGCGCGGGCGTGCTGTTCGTCGACGGCGCCTACGAGCCGATCAACGATCTGGACGTCTTCACCGAGTGGGACGCCTGCAAGGATCCGGTCGCCGTCACCCTGACCGCGCGCAGCGCCAGCCACAGCGCGGTGATCCACGGTCGGGTGCTGAACTGCGCGCCGCTCAGCAACCGTCGCCAGATTGGCGACGAGGTCCTGCACTCACGTATCGCCGAGGCCGCTACCGAGTTCGAGTGGGACGGCCGTCGCGGCTATGGCATGACCGAGTACGTCGAGCGCCTGGTGGACGGTGTGCCCGTCGCCTGGCCGCTCTGAACGCCCCTGATTCACGCGAGGATTGTTTCGATGGACGCATTTCGCCTCACGCCCCAAGACGAGTATCCGCACCGTCCGACGGCCGATCAGAACTTCAACGAATCGGTCTACGTGAACGGCTTCGATCCCGCGACGCGCTCGGGCGGCTGGATGCGTATCGGCAACCGCGTCAACGAGGGGCACGCCGAGGCGCAGGTCTGCCTCTACCTGCCGGATGGGCGGCTCGCGGTGCAGTTCCAGCGGCCGGAGATCGCGCACAACGAGGCCTTCGCGGCCGGCGGTCTCAGCTACACCGTGCACGAGCCCTACAAGCACGTCAGCATGCGCTACCAGGGCGATCTCCTGGTGCTGGACGATCCGTCGCTCTTGCGCGACGCGCGGCGCCTGTTCGCCGAGGCGCCGCGCACGCCGGGCGAAGTGGAGTTCGACCTGACCGGCGTGTCGCCCATGCACGGCGGTGAGCCGACCACGGACACCCAGGAGACGATGTACGGGCGGGACTTCTCCTTCGGGCATTTCAACCAGCACACGCGCACGCGTGGACGCATGAAGATTGGCGCGGAGACCTTCGAGTTCGACAGCTTCGGCTGGCGCGATCATTCCTGGGGACCGCGCTACTGGACCAACATCTATTTCTACCGCCTGCTGATCGCGAACTTCGGCGCGGACCGCGGCATCATGTTGCTCAAGATCACTGACCGGCAAGGCGTGACGCGGCGCGTCGGCGTGCTGCAGTACGACGGCGAGTACGAGGACATCACCGATCTAGACCTGTACACCGAGTGGACGCCCGCCAAGGACCCGCGCGCGATGCGCCTCGGCGTGCGCACCGCGAAGCGCGCGGTGCAGCTCCAAGGCGAAGTGATCGCGCTCGCGCCGCTCAGCAACCGCCGCAAGGTGGGCGAGCAGTGGCTCACCTCGCGCATCGCCGAGGGGCTCACCCTGTGGACCTGGGGCGATCGCCAGGGCATCGGCGTCACCGAGTACATCGAGCAGGTGAACGACGGCCAGCCGGTGGGCTGGCCGCTGTAAGCGCATGAGCGCGGCATCGGAAGACGAGGGCCCGCCGAGCGACCTCGAGGTCATCGTCGCGCGGCTCAAGGAGGCGCTGCGCCGGCGCTTCGGCGCCGCGTCCGACATCGCCGAGGTGGATGTCGCGACGGTCGGCGGCATCAACCGCACGGTGCTGTTCGACCATGTCGACGGCGCCGCGCGCCGGCGCCTGGTGCTGCGGCAGGAGACCTACACCACCGAGTTCTCGCCCTTTCTCGCGCCCGAGGTGCAGTGGCCGCTGCTCCAGGTGTGCGCGCGCCACGGCGTGCCGGTGCCCGAGCCGGTGTTCGCGCTGACGCCGGAGGATCGCCTGGGGCGGGGCTACGTGGTCGGCTTCGTGGCGGGCGAGACGCTGCCGAAGAAGCTGCTCACCGCGCCCGAATTCGCACCGGCGCGCGCGGTCTTCACCCGCCAGGCGGGCGAGACGCTGGCGCGCCTGCACGCCATCGATCCAGGCGAGGTGCCGATGCTGAACGACGTTCCGGACAGCATCGACGCGCTCGGCGCGCAGCGCGCGGCCTACGAGATCTACGGCGAGCCGCACCCGGTGCTCGAATACGCCTTTCGCTGGCTCGAGCGCCACCAGCCGCCGGCCGCGCCGAAGGTCTTCATCCACGGTGACTTCCGCACCGGCAACATGCTGGTCGATCCGAACAAGGGGTTGATGGCGCTGCTGGACTGGGAGTGCTCGCGACTCTCGGCGCCGGAGGACGAACTCGGCTGGTACTGCTCGCGCTGCTGGCGCTTCGGCTTCAACGAGCGCGAGGCCGGCGGCTTCGACACGCGTGACGCCATGATCGCGGCCTACGAGGCCGCCGGCGGACGGCGCATCGACCGCGAGGCGCTGCGCTGGTGGGAGATCTTCGCCCACCTGCGCTGGGCGCTGTACAACATCATGCAGGTGTGGGGCCACGTGAAGTGCGGGCGCCGTGCGCCGGCCTTCGCGCTGTTCGGCCGCAACACCGCCTATATCGAGTACGACCTGCTCATGACCCTCATGGGCCGCTACGCCTGAGCACGCACCATGGCCCACGACACCCCCGACCTCGCCGAGATCTTGCGCACGGTCCACGAGTTCATCCGCGACCTCAAGCCGCGTCTCGGCGGCATGGACGGCTACCAGGCGCTGTGCGCGCAGATGCTGCTGGAGATAGCGCTGCGCGAACTGCCGGAATGGCAGCCGCAGGAGACCGCCGACGACGCGCGCCTGCGCGCGCTCTGCGAAGTCGGACCCGAGGCACCGCGCGAGACCCTCGCGGCACGGCTCGCCGCGCGCATCGCGGCGGGCGAGTTCGACGCGCGCATGGATGAACTCGCCGACGAGCTGCTGCGGCACGTGATTGCCAAGGTGCGGGTCAGCCGACCGAAGCACCTCGAACCCGAACACCGCGCCGACTGAACCCACAAACCCTCTTCGACAGGACACCTGCCATGCCCGAGCAAGTCATCGCCTTCAGCGTCGCCGACGGTATCGCGCGCATCGTCATCGACGACGCCGCCCGCCACAACGTGGTCGGCGCGCAGTTCACCCAGGAATTCGCCCGCGCGGCCATCGCCTGTGAGGGGCGGGAGGACGTGCGCGTGGTGCTGCTGACCGCGGCCGGCAAAGAGTTCTCGGTCGGCGGCGACCTGAACGAGTTCCTCGCCGTGCGCGACCATCTGCGTGCGCACATCCGCGAGATGGCGACCTATTTCCATCTCGGCATCACGGTGCTGAACCGTCTGCCGGTACCGGTGGTGTGTGCGGTCAACGGGCTCGCGGCCGGCGGTGGCATGAGCCTCGCGATGATGGCCGACATGACCATCGCCACGCGCTCCGCGAAATTCACCCTGGCCTATACCCGCTCGGGCCTGACCCCGGACGGCGGCGGCAGCTGGTTCCTGCCGCGCCTGGTGGGGGCGCAGCGCGCCTTCGACATCATGGCGACCAACCCGACCTTGAGCGCGGAGGAGGCCTGCCAGCTCGGACTCATCGCGCGGGTGGCGGACGACGACAAGTTCCAGGCGGAGACCGAGAAGCTGCTGCGTCAGCTCGCCGACGCGCCCTCGGGCTCGGTGCAGCGCGCCAAGCGCTTGCTGCGCGCGGCGCTGTCCGACACGCTCGAACAGCATCTCGAACTCGAGTCGCAGAACATCGCCGAGATTGCCGCGACGCCGACCACCATCGCCACGCTGGAGGCGTTCTTCGCCGCCAGGAAGAAGTAGTCGGGGCCCGAGCTAATCGGGGACAGACCACGGTTTCGCAGAAACCGTGGTCTGTCCCCGATTAGCTCGCACGACCCCGCGCCCGAGCCGCGTGGACATCCGCGCGCCGATTACTTATCGTCCGCCGCATTCCGCGCCGCGGCGCCGCCTGTTTTCCACGGAGATACCCGCATGACCACCAATGCCTTCGACCTGAGTTCCGACCAGCGCACGATGCTGGACGAGGCCGACAAGTTCGCGAAGAACGAGCTCTACCCGCTCGCCCCACGTATGGACAACGAAGAGTGGTGGCCGGAACACGCCTTCCCGATGATCGGCGAGGCCGGCTACTTCGGCCTCACGGTGCCGGAGGAATACGGTGGCCAGGGCCTCGACTTCTTCACCAGCGGCCTGGTGTCGCAGGCCTTCGGGCGCTGGAACTACGCGCTGGCGCTGTCCTGGATCGCGCACGAGAACCTGTGCCTGAACAACATCTACCGCAACGCGAACGAGGATCAGCGCCGCCGCTACCTGCCGGGCCTGTGCTCGGGCAAGAAGGTGGGCGCGCTGGGTCTGACCGAGCCGGGCGCCGGCTCCGACGCGCTGGGCTCCATGGCCACCACCGCGCGCAAGGTCGGCGACAAGTACCTCCTGAACGGGCGCAAGATCTACATCACCAACGGCCCCATCGCCGACGTGCTGCTGGTCTACGCCAAGACCGCGCCGGAGAAGGGCGCGCATGGCATCTCGGCGTTCATCGTCGAGAAAGACTTCAAGGGCTTCGCCGTCGCGCAGAAGCTGATCAAGATGGGCTTCCGCGGCAGCCAGACCGGCGAACTGGTGTTCGACGACTGCGAGGTGCCGGCCGAGAACCTGGTCGGCAAGGAGAACGAGGGCGTGGCCGTGGTGATGAGCGGGCTCGACCTCGAGCGCGCGGTCATCTCGCCGATCTGCGTCGGCATGGCCGAGCGCGCGCTGGAACTCACCATCCAGTACGCCAAGGACCGCAAGCAGTTCGGCAAGCCGATAGCCGAGTTCCAGATGATCCAGTCGAAGATCGCCGACATGTACGTATGGGTCGAGGCGATGAAGGCGCTCAACTTCAAGGTCCTGGCCGAGGCCAATGACCTCGAGGTGGGCGGCGGCGGGCGCGGCATGATCCACGCGCAGACCGCGGCTTCCATCATGTACACCGCGAACATGCTGAACCGTGTGCTGGACGAGGCGGTGCAGGTGCACGGCGGCTTTGGCTACATGTGGGAGTCCGAGGTCAACCGTCTCTATCGCGGCAACAAGCTGCTGGAGATCGGTGCCGGCACCACCGAGGTGCGCAAGATGATCATCAGCCGCGAGCTGCTGAAGTAGACGCGATGCACCAGGCGGTCGCCATCCCTCGCGGCAACGAGGACCTCGCCACCTGGCCCACGGTGTTCGCGGCCGGCATCCTCGCCGGCCAGACCGTGTTGGTGTCCGGCGCCGGCAGCGGCATGGGCCGCGCGACCGCCTGGCTCGCGGCGCGGCTCGGCGCGCGGGTGATCCTCGCCGGCCGCACCGAGGCCAAGCTCGCCGCGGTGGCGGAGGCGATCAACGCGCGGGGTCTGGAAGCCCACACGCAGGTGGTCGACATTCGCCAGCGCGAATCGGTGGACGCGGCCTTTGCCGCCATCGGCGCGCGCTTCGGCGCGGTCGACCTGCTGGTCAACAGCGCCGGCGGCCAGTTCCCGCAGGCCTCCATCGACTACAGCGAGAAGGGCTGGCAGGCGGTGGTCAACACCAACCTGAACGGCACCTGGCACATGATGCACGTCGCCGCCCAGGCCTGGCGCGAGGCCGGCAAGGGCGGCGCCATCGTCAACATCGTGGTGGTGAACCAGGGGCTCTACGGCGTGGCCCACACCTCGGCCGCGCGCGCCGGCGTGATCGCGTTTTCCAACAAGGCGGCGGTGGAGTGGGCGCCCTTCGGCATCCGCGTCAACTGCATCGCGCCAGGCGCGATCGAGACCGAGGGCTGGGCGGTCTATTCCGAGACCACGCGCGCGCGCTACCCGCGCACCAACCCGATGATGCGCGCCGGTTCGCCATGGGAAATCGCCGAGGCCTGCGTGTTCCTGGGCGGCCCGGGCGGCCGATTCATCAACGGCGTGACGCTGGAAGTGGACGGCGGCGGTCAGCACTGGGGCGAGATCTGGACCACCGGCAAGCCGGCCTACTACGCGGCCGCCACGCGCCTGTGGGACGACGCGCCGGAAGACTGAGCGCCGAGCTGCAATGACAGAGCAGGGCACGACCTCGACCGCGCTTCGCGAGAGCATCACCGCGGGACTGCGCCAGGCGGTGAAGCGCCGCTTCGGCGCGGCGGCGGACATCGACGCCGTGGAATTCACGTCGCTCGGCGGCTCCAACCGCACCGTGCTGTTCGACCTGGTCGACGGCACGGCGCGCCGCCGCCTGGTGTTCCGCCAGGAGACCATCATCCCGGCCAACTCGCCGTTTCTCGATCCCGCGCGCCAGTTCCGCGTGCTGAGCCTCTTGTACCCGGAGGGCCTGCCGCTGCCCGAGCCGATCTTCGAGTTCGACGACGAGGACAGCCTGGCGCGCGCCTACGTGGTGGCCTTCGTCGAGGGCGAGACCGTGCCGCGTCGGCTGCTGGACGCGCCCCGTTACGAGCGAGCGCGGCAGCGTTTCTGCGCGCAGGCCGGCGAGTTCCTGGGCAGGCTGCACGCGCTCGATCCGGCGCCGGCCGCGTTTCTCGCCGAGGTGCCGGACAGCATCGACCCGCTGGCCACGACCATGGCGCGTATCGACCGCTGGGGCGGGGTGCATCCCGCGCTCGAACTCGCGGCGCGCTGGCTCGAGCGCCACCGGCCCACCTCGACGCGTCGCTGCCTGCTGCACGGGGATTTTCGCACCGGCAACATGCTGCTGGACGAGGAGGGCATGCGCGCGGTACTGGACTGGGAGTGCGCGCATCTCGGCGCGCCGGCCGAGGATCTCGGCTGGCTGTGCCTGCGCTCGTTTCGTTTCGGTCACGTCGACCGGCCGGTCGGCGGCTTCGGGCCGCGCGAACCCTTCTACGCCGCCTACGCATCCGCGAGCGGCCACCCGGTGGACCCGGAGGAAGTGCGCTGGTGGGAGATCTTCGGCTTCATCCGCTGGGCGCACTACAACGTCATGCAGGCCTACGGCCACCAGACCGGCGCGCGCCGCTCCGCGGCCTTCGCCGCCTGCGGGCGCAACATCGCGCTGATCGAATACGAACTGCTGATGACCCTGGCGGGTCACTACCATTGAGTGAGGCGCGCATGACCCAGGACGCCCCGAGCATCGACGAACTGCTGGTGACGGTGCGCGAGTTCGTGCAGGAGATCACGCCCCAGCTGGACGGCCGTGATCGTTACCACGCGCAGTGTGCGGTCTACCTGTTGGACATCGTGCGCCGGGAACTCGGCGCGGACGGGACGGACGCCACCGCGGAGCAGGCCATGCTGGCCCGTTACCTGGGCGACGGTGCGGCAGGGGCGGCGGGCCTCGCGGCGCTGGCCGCGGAGATCCGCAGTGGTCGGCTCGACGCGCGCTCCGACGAACTGCTCGCCGATCTCACCCGCCAGGTGGTGGGCAAGGTGCGCATCACGCGGCCCGATCAGCTGCACCCCATGCACCGCGAGTCGCGGCCGGCGGAATGACGCGCGCCGGGTGGCCCGGCGCGCGGAGAGCGGCGGGTCAGCCGAACAGGCGCTTCACGAAGCCGAACACGCCGCCGCCACTGCGCGGCGCGGGTGCCGCCGGCGCCGCGGCCGGCTTGT
>JAIEQK010000005.1 GCA_019747795.1 Gammaproteobacteria bacterium
CCGACCCGCGCGCGCAGGCCCGCGAGCCCGTGGCGCGGCCCCGGCCAGCGCGCGAGCAGCGCCGGCGGGAACTCCGCGTCGACCAGGGTCACGTCCTCCTGCAATGAGCAGTTGCCGAACAGCATGTTCATCAGCTGGCCGACGTCGTGGCCGACAGTCTCGAGCGCGATGCCCAGCACGACGCGGTGGCGGCCTTCTCCCAGGGGGGCGATGTTCTCGACGCGCGCCACGATGTGCTCGCGCACCGCCGCGCTCCGCACCGCGGCGAGCGGCATTTCGATGCTTTGCTCCACCGCCAGCGCCTCCGCGCGGGCTTCGATGTCGGCGGCACCGACGGCGATGTCGTAATGGGCGATAAGACGTTGCATGGCCCATTGTAGCCCGGCGCTCAAGAATTCCACGCCGCGGCCCGCTACAGACGCGTGCCGTGGGGCCTGACCGCCGACGGCTTACGGGGCGCCGCCGCTCGCGCGCTCTCGCGGGCCAAGCCAGATCGCCTGCCCCAGGGCCGCGCCGTGCGCGGCGGTCCACCTCATGGAGCGGGACCGCAGCGCGAGCAGTGCTCACCGCCTGGCTCGCTCGACCAATCCTGGACACGCACGACGACCCACGATCAATACATGAATTCCGTCACCGCCACCGCCGCACCCGTCGGCCTGGAGCTCCAGCCCGCCGGCGCGTCGCAGGACGCGCTGCGCGACCTGCGCCTGCGCTACGTCTACCAGCAGGCCCTGACCGGCGTCGCGGTCAATGCCGCGCTGTCCACCACCATACTCGCGCTGTGGTGGTCCTTCGCCGCGCGGCCCGCGCTGCTCGCCTGGTACGGACTGGTGATGGGGCTCGGCGTCGTCCGGCTGGCGATGCGCGTGCGCTTCTTCGCCCGCGAGGAGGGGGCGGTGAGCGATCGCGCCGAGCGCGCCTTCATCGCCGTGGTCGCCGCCACCGCGCTGGCCTGGGGCCTCGGCGCGATGTTCCTGTTGCAGGGCGCGCCCTTTGAATACCAGTTCCTGGTGGTGCTGGTGCTGGCCGGGCTGTGCGCTGGCGGCATCGTGCATCTCTCGCCGGTGTTCGCCAGCTACCGGCTCTACGTGCCGCTGATGCTGCTGCCGATCTCATTCTGGTGTGCGCTGCACGACGTGGCGGTCTATCGCGCGCTGGCGCTGATGTCGGTGGTCTTCGGCGTCGCGCTCATCACCGCCGGGCGCCACTACAGCCGTCACTTCAATCGTTCGGCCGAACTCGCCTCCGCGCTGCAGCAGACCGAGGCGCGCTTCGCGAGCGCCTTTCACAACGCGCCCATCGGTATGCTGCTGGTGGGCGACGACGGACTGGTGGTGCACGCCAACCGCGTGACCGAGAACATCTACGGCGCGCAGCCCGGCTACTGGGCCGGGCGCACGTTCTGGTTCCTGGCCGATGCGGTGGACGGCGCGCGGCTGGCTGAACGCTACGAGGCGCTCCGCGCCGGGCGCATCGACGACTTCTGCCTCGAGACCCGCCAGTCCTCGCGCGTCGGCGCGCCCCTCTGGGTGATGGTGTCCGGCTCGCGCATTCCGCGCGCCGAGGGCGGCGTGCACGCCATCGTGCAGATCCAGGACGTCACCACCACGCGCGTGATGGCCGACAGGCTCGCCTACCAGGCGACCCACGACGAATTGACGGAACTCCTGAATCGCGGCGAGTTCGAGACGCGCCTGACGCGTGCGCTGGAATCGATCCGCGTGGACAGCACCCAGCACGCGGTGCTGTACGTCGACCTCGACACGTTCAAGGTGATCAACGATGCCTGCGGTCACGCCGCCGGTGACGCCATGCTGCGCCAGGTGGCGAGCCTGCTGCGCGATCACGTGCGCAAGCACGATGCCGTGGCGCGCCTCGGCAGCGACGAGTTCGCGATCCTGCTCGAGCACTGCACGCGGGTGCAGGCCGCGGCCATCGCCGAGAAGCTGTGCAAGGCCATCGAGGCCCAGCGCTTCGCCTGGGAGGACAAGTTCTTCAACGTCGGCGCGAGCATCGGCCTGGTGGCGCTGGTCTCGCCGGACAGCTCGCCCGCCAGCGTGATGAAGGCCGCCGACGCGGCCTGCTATGCCGCCAAGGAAATGGGCCGCGGGCGGGTCTACCAGTTCGACCCGGACGACGCGGAGCTCAATCGTCACCGCCAGCAGGTCGACTCGGTGGCGGTGATCAACCGTGCACTCGAGCACGATCGCTTCGAACTCCATGCCCAGCCCATTCGCGCGGCGCAGAGCGCGCCCGACGCCCCGCCCACCCATCTCGAGATCCTGGTGCGCATGCGCGACGAACGCGGCGCGATGATCTCGCCCGGCCTGTTCCTGCCGGCCGCCGAGCGCTTCGGCCTCGCCCCGCGCATCGACCGCTGGGTGATCCGCAATACCTGCGCGTGGTTCGCCGCGCATCGCGACTGCCTCGCGAGCATCGAGTCCTGCTCGATCAATCTCTCCGGCCAGTCGATCGCCGACCCCGACCTCGCGCGCTTCATCGAGACGGAGTTCAGCCGCCACCGGCTGCCGCCGTCCTCGTTCTGTTTCGAAATCACCGAGACCGCCGCCATCGCCAGCATCGCCCAGGCGCAGGCCTTCGTCGCCGGGCTGCGCGAGCGGGGCTTCCACTTCGCGCTCGACGACTTCGGCAGCGGCCTGTCGTCCTTCGCCTACCTGAAGGCGCTGCCGGTGGACGTGCTGAAGATCGACGGCATCTTCGTGCGCAACATCGCCGTCGATCGACTGGACGAGGCGATGGTGCGCTCCATCGCCGAGGTCGCGCGCATCATGGACAAGGTCACGGTCGCCGAATTCGTCGAGACCCCGCAGCAGGCCGAGGTGCTGACCCGCGTCGGCATCGACTACCTGCAGGGCTATGGCATCGGCAAGCCGCAGCCGCTGGCCGAGCTGTTCGCCTCGCTGGCGCCGCCGCGGGTCGCGTCGGTGGTGCGGTTGGTCGGGTAGGTCGGACTTCGGTCCGACATTCGTTCCAGGGCTTCGATTCAGGCCCTGAGACTGAATGTCGGGTTGAAACCCGACCTACAGGGGGATGTCGGACTGAAGTCCGACCTACAGGGCCTCGCTGCGCCCCGCGACGTGTTCCATGCGCAGCGCATGCCGATGCGCCTGCAGCACGTCGTCGAAGCGCTCGGCGAGTTCGTCCTTCTGATCCACCATGTCCACGTAGAAGCGTGTGAAACCGCGCATCGGGCCCATGAGATCTCTCGCCGAGCGGGTCGCCTGCGCGCGCTTCTCCAGCCGCTTTAGATAACGCAGGAAGAACCACGCCACGTCGAGCCGCTCCGGATCGGCGCGCGTGATCTCCTTGATGTGCCGCGCCAGCGTCTCGCGGAACTCTACCCAGGCAGTGGTGACCGGCGCGTCGCTCAAGTGCCGCGCCCTCAGGCGCGAGCCAGGTCGGCGGCGTTCGGCGCTTTCACCCGGTAGAGCTTCTCGGCGTTGCTCCACAGGATCTTCCGCCTGACCTCGTCGCTGCACTCGGCGAGCCCGCTCGCGATGCGCGACTTCACCTCGTCGCCGTAGAGCGAGGTGGGGTGAGGGAAGTCGGTCTCGAACAGGATGTTGTCGATGCCGACCGCGTCGAACAGCTTGCGCGGCGCGACCTGCTCGAACCAGTAGCAGCCATAGACGTTGCGCGCGAAGTATTCCGACGGCAGGCGGTCGAACTCCGGGCGCTCCTCCGCCACGCGGTTGCCCTGGAACGGGTAGTCCATCGCTTCCAGCATGAACGGGATCCAGCCGATGCCGCTCTCCACCGACACGAACTTGATAGTCGGAAAGCGCGCCAGCACGCCGGACATGAGCAGGTCGGCCAACTGCACGCCGTTGCGCATGAACAGCGCGACCGAGATCTCGGTGAACGCCGCCATGCGGCCGTAGGCCTGCATCTTCTGCTGGGTCAGCCCCGCCTCCATGTTGCCGGAGCCGATGTGGAAGCTGACCGGCAGGTCGAGCTCCACCGCCGCCTCCCACAGCGGGTCCCAGTAGCGGTCGCCGATCAGCGGCTGACCGTAGGACTGCGGCTCGCCGGTGAAGAGAATGCCGCGATGCCCCATGGCCGCGCAGCGCCGCACCTCGGCCGCGGCGGCCTCGACGTCCCAGAACGGCGTGGAGGTGATCGGTAGCAGGCGGCGCGGATCGGCCGAGGCCCACTCGGTCTGCCAGTCGTTGTAGACCTTCACGCAGGTCAGCATGACCTCGGGGTCCTTCATCTGCAGGAACACCTGGCTGCCGAAGCCGCCGACGTTGGGGTACATCACCATCGCCCAGATACCAAGGCTGTCCATGTATTCGAGGCGGGCCTGCGCGTCGTAGGCGCCGGGATGCATGTCGGGATAGTCGTTGGGCGGGCTCTTCATATCACCGGCGCCGGCGGTGGCGGAGAGGCCCAGCTTCGCGACCGGCTTGCCGTTCAAATACCACACCTGTTGTCCGCGTTTGTCCCGCGCGAGTCGCGGCACGGCGTCCTGCATGCGGGCCGGCACGCGCGCCGTCCACAGGTCCGGCGATTCGGTGACGTGGGTGTCGACGTCGATGATGCTGTAGGACGGCATGGCGGACTCCTCGCGCTTCCGGTCTGGGACCATTGTAGGCCGGGCTATGCACGCCGCCAGCGGGGCGCCGTCCTTCCCCTTTGGAGTGGGCGGTGCGCGCCGGGCGCTGTGCTACTCTCGCGGGAGGTCCCGGCAACAGTGGTGGTGAAGATGTACGACCTCGTGATCAGGAACGGTTTCGTGGTGGACGGCTCCGGCGGTCCGCGTTATCCCGCCGACGTGGGTGTGAAGGACGGCCGCATCGTCAAGATCGGGCGCATCCGCGAACTCGCGAAGCAGACCCTCGACGCCGCCGGCCAGGTGGTGAGCCCAGGCTTCGTCGACGGCCACACCCACATGGACGCGCAGATCTTCTGGGACCCGCTCGGCTCCTGCTCCTGCTACCACGGCGTGACCACCGTCATCATGGGCAACTGCGGCTTCACCCTCGCGCCCTGCGCGGCCAAGGACGCGGATTTCGTATTCCGCAATCTCGAGCGCGCCGAGGACCTGTCGCGGGACGCGATGCGTGCGGGCATCGACTGGCGCTGGGAAACCTTCCGCGAATATCTCGACGTGCTCGACGCGCTGCCCAAGGGCATCAACTACGGCGGCTACATCGGTCACTCGGCGCTGCGCACCTACGTGATGGGCGAGCGCGCGTTCAGCGAACAGGCGACTCCCGACGAACTCAAGCGCATGCAGGACCAGGTGCAGGATGCGGTGCGCGCCGGCGCCATTGGTTTCTCGACGTCGCGAACCTACAACCACATGACCGCCGACGACCGCCCGGTGGCGAGTCGCATCGCCGACTGGAGCGAGGTGCGCGCCATCGTCAATGCGATGGGCGAGACGGGCGCCGGCATCTTCGAACTCGCGGGCGAAGCGCCCGGCCGCAGCGATCACCGCAAGAACGATTACTTCCAGCGCCTGACCACGCTCGCGGTGGAATCGGGTGTGCCCATCACCTTCGGCATGCCGAGCATCCGTGTCGCGCCCGACGTGTGGCCCGACTACTACCAGCTCGCCAACGACGTGTGCGCGGCCGGCGGGCGCATGTTCGTGCAGGCGCACAGCCGTTCGATCTCGACCCTGCTGTCGTTCAAGTCCCACACGCCCTTCGACGGCTGGGAGATGTGGAAGGACATTCGCGCGAAGTCCATCGACGAACAGATGGCGCTGATGCGGGACCCCACGGTCAAGCGGAGGCTGGTCGAGATCGCGAGCCGTCCCTACGACGGCCCGGCGGTGGTCGGCGCCGAAGCGCGGCCGCCGGAATGGGAGTGGCTGTACTACATGCGCGGCATCGGCGACGAGCTCGTCATGAGCGAGGAAGCGGCGCGCCGCGGGGTGCATCCGGCCGAGGCCATGATCGACATCGCGCTCGAGACCAACTTCAACGCCTTCTTCCGTCAGCCGCTCGCCAACGAGGACCAGGATCACGTGCTGACCATGATGAAGCATCCGCGCAGCGTGGTGACTTTCTCCGACTCGGGCGCGCACGTCGCGCAGATCATGGACTCGTCGCTGCAGACCCACCTGTTGAGCCACTGGGTGCGCGACAAGCAGGCCTTCACGCTGGAAGAGGCCGTGCGCCTCATCACCCACGACACCGCCACCGCCTGGGGGCTCTACGATCGCGGGCTGGTGCGCGAAGGGCTGAACGCGGACCTACTTATCTTCGATCCCGACACCATCGATCAGAACATGCCGGTGCTGGTCAACGATCTGCCGGCCGGCGCGCAGCGCCTGAAGCAGACCGCGCGTGGCATCAGCGCATCGATAGTCAACGGTCGCGTGCTGATGCAGAACAACGAGCCGACCGGCGACCTGCCGGGCAAGCTGGTGCGCGGGCCGCTGGCGCGGTGAGGCGGGCGCCGCGCGGCGCCCATCCGGATGCCGGGGCGGCAACCGAGGCCGCCCTGTAGGGCCGATTTCAATCGGCCATGCACCGCGCCCAGACGATGGGCCCTGCATGGCGGGTTGAAACCCGCCCTACAAGGGATACATCGCCGACAGCACAAGAGCCCCTGGCCGGGGTTCAACCCGCCAAGGGCCATTGGGCCGTCACCACCCAGGCGGCGCCGGCCAGGATCACGCGACCGTCGGTCATCGCCGCGCCGAGCGCGTCGCGCATCGCGGCCTCGGCCTGCGCACGGTCGGCGTCGCCGGCTTCGCGCAGCGGTCCGGCCGCCGGCCCCATGCTCGTCAGCCAGCCCATCGCCTGCTCGAGTGTCCCGAGGTCCACCGGCCGGTCGACCGCTTCGAAATCCACTTCGACGAAGCCCGCGCGCGCCAGGATGTCGGCGACGCGCTCAGAGTCAGCAAACGCGAAGGGCCCGGGGGTGCCGGGTGCCGGCCGCGGAGGCTTGGGCAGCACGGTGAAGGCGGCGCGCGCCGCGAGGCCCATCCACGGGTTCTCGTCCAGCCTTCGCCAGCACAGGAAGCACAGCCGGCCGCCGGGCGCGAGCGCGCGGCGCAGGTTGGTGAAGGCCGCGGGCGGGTCGTGGAAGAACATCACGCCGAGGCGCGAGGCCAGCACGTCGAAACCGGCCGGGGTGAAGGCGTGCGTGCCGGCATCCGCGAGCAGGAACTCGAGATTGGGCGTGCCGGTGTAGCGCTGTATCGCCACGTCCAGGATCACCCGCGACACGTCCAGCGCCGTGACCCGCCCGCCGGGCGCGACGGCCGCGGCAAGCGCGGCGCTGGTGGCGCCCGTGCCGCAGCCGATGTCGAGGAGGCGTTCGCCGGGCCGCGCGCCGATCCGTGCCAGCAGGTGGTCCGAAAGGGGCGCGAGCCGCGCATCGGTGGCGTCGCTGTGCGCGGCCCAGCGCCGGCCGCCGTCCTCGTTCCAGAACGTCGCCTGCTCGCTGGCGGTGGTGGTGTCGGTGTGGCTGTTCATGCGGACTCCTGCGCGATACCGCGGGCATGATCCCACGCGTAGAGATCGCGGGCGAGCGCCCTGATGGTTGCCATCCGCCGCGTATTGGGGTCAACTGCGCTTCGGTCGCGCGGCGCGCGGCCGGTTCGGCTCCCCTCAGAGAAGCGCATCGTGTCCATGACGGCCCGCCCGTCTACGCTCATCATTCCGGTCGAGAACCAGGTCCGCGAGTTGGATGCCAAGCTGCTGTTCGCCTGCGTGGCGGCGGAGCGCGGCCTGCCGGTCGTGCTCGGTTCACGGACCTATGTGAACTTCGCCATGCCGAGCCTGCCGCGGGGCCTGTTCCTGGCCAAGAGCATGCGCTCGCTGTCGCGGCTCATGTTGAACATCATCCGCGGGCTCGGCCATGACATCGTCGCCTGGGACGAGGAAAGCCTGGTGCGCTACGAGTCGCCGGAGTACTACGCCTGGCGCTACTCGGAAGACACCTTCCGGGTCATTTCCCAGCTCTTCGCCTGGGGCGAGGACGACGCGGCCTTCTTCGCCAGCTACCCGGGCTACGGCGGCGCGCCGGTCCACGTCACCGGCAATCCGCGCATCGATCTGCTGCGCCCGGAGCTGCGCGGTTATTTCACGCCCGAGGTCCAGGCGCTCCGCGCCCGCTACGGCGAGTTCGTGCTGGTCAACACCAATTTTTCCTTCGTGAACAATTTCGTGCCGGATTTGAACCTGGTGCTGCGCGGCGCCGATGGCCAGGACGAGGTTTCGCGTACCGGTCGCGGCATGAGCCTCGACTTCGCGCGCGGCATGGCCGCGCACCAGCAGGCGATCTTCGACCACTTCCGTGACCTCTTGCCGCGCCTCGCCGCATGGTTTCCGGGTGCGCGCATCGTGCTGCGCCCGCATCCCTCGGAGAATCACGACCTGTGGCGCAGATTGCTCGCGGACTGTCCCGAGGTGGAGGTCGCGCACCACGGCAACGTCGTGCCCTGGCTGATGGCGGCGCGCGTGCTGCTGCACAACGGCTGCACCACGGCGGTCGAGGCGAGCGTGCTGGGCACGCCGGCGGTGAGCTACATGCCGGTGACCTCGAAGACCTATGACTATCACCTGCCGAACGGGCTCAGCCACCGGGCCGCGACGCCGGAGGCGGTGCGCGAGATCCTGGGCGAGATCCTGGCGGGCACGTGCGGCATGTCCGATGCCGACGAGCGCGAACGGCTGTTCGCGCGCCATCTCGCCGCGACCCGCGGTCCGCTGGCCTGCGATCGCGTGATGGATGTGCTCACCGCGAGCGGCTACCTGGACCGCCCGCCGGCCCGTCCGCCGGCGCTGCCCTGGCTGCGCGCGTGGCTGACCGGTAACATCCGCACGCTCGTCAAGCGCTTCAACGGCCTGCGGCCCAATCATCGCAACAGCGCCGCCTACCATGCCCACCGCTTCCCCGGCGTGAGCGTCACCGAGCTCAATGGCCGCATCGCGCGCTTCGGCGCGGCGCTCGGGCGTTTCGGCGGCGTGCGGGTGGAGCAGCGCTCACCCTACGTGTTTCAACTCCACGATCCGCAGGCCGTCGCGCATCGCGCCGGCCGCATCAGTCCGCGGGGCGCCGGCGCGCCGCGCATCGAACAGGAAGGAGCAGGCCCATGAGCCAGCGACCCGCACCGCGCGTGATGGCCGAGATCGGCTGCAATCACAAGGGCGACATGAACATCGCGCGCGAGATGATCGAGACCGCCGCGCGCTTCGCCAAGGCGGACTACGTCAAGTTCCAGAAGCGCTGCAACCGCGAACTCCTGACGCCGGAGGAATACGACGCGCGGCATCCCAATCCCGCCAACAGCTACGGCGAGACCTACGGCGCGCACCGTGAATTCCTCGAGTTCGATCCCGATCAGCACCGTCAGCTGATGCGCTGGTGCGAGGAGTTCGGCATCGGCTACTCGACTTCGGTGTGGGACCTGACCTCGGCGCGCGAGATGGCGGCGCTCGGGCCTGCGATGCTCAAGATACCCTCGGCCTGCAACCTGCACTTCGAGATGCTGGAGTTCCTCGCCCGCGACTACGACGGCGAGATTCACATCTCGCTCGGCATGACCACGCCCGAGGAGCAGGACGAAATAGTCTCTCTCATGGAGCGCCTGCGGGTGCAGGATCGCACCGTGCTGTACGCCTGCACCTCGGGCTATCCCGTGCCCTTCGACCAGGTCTGCCTGCTCGAAGTCGCGCGACTGAAGGACGCCTACGGCGCGCGGGTCAAGGACATCGGCTTCTCCGGTCATCACCTCGGCATCGCCGTCGACGTCGCGGCGGTGACCCTCGGCGCCAACTGGGTGGAACGTCACTTCACGCTTGATCGCACCTGGAAGGGCACCGATCACCCGGCCTCGCTGGAACCCGACGGCCTGCGCAAGCTGGTGCGCGACCTGCGCGCGGTGGCGACCGCGCTGACCTACAAGGACCGCCCGATACTCGACATTGAGGCGCCGCAGCGCGCCAAGCTCAAGCGACTGCGCGGCGTGCACCTGGCCTGATGGCCTGGCTCGCGCTGCTGCCGCTGCGTGGTGGTTCCAAGTCCATCCCGGGCAAGAACCTGAAGCCCATCGCGGGGCGCCCACTGTACGCCTGGAGCCTCGGCGCGGCGCTCGAGTCGGGTTGCTTCGACACCGTCGTGGTGGCGTCCGACGACGCGGCCATCCGCGCCGACGTCGCCGCGCGCTTCGGCGCGCGCGTCACCGTGATCGACCGCGACCCGGCCAACGCCAGCGACACGGCGAGCAGCGAATCGGTGATGCTGGAGGTCGCCGCGCGCTTCGACAGCGATGTGTTCTGTCTCATCCAGGCCACCTCGCCCCTGACCCGGGCGGCGGACTTCCGCGCCGCGCGCGCGCGTTTCGACGCCGAGCACCTGGATTCGTTGCTGACGGGCGTCGAACTCAAGCGCTTCTTCTGGCGCCACGACGGCACGCCCCTCAACTACGACCCGGCGCATCGCCCACGCCGCCAGGACTTCGCCGGCACGGTGATGGAGAACGGCGCGTTCTACTTCACCCGCACGGCGCTGCTCCACGCGAGCGGCGTGCGCCTCGGCGGCCGGGTCGGGGTGCACGTCATGCACGAGGAATGCGCGGCCGAACTGGACGAGCCGGCCGACTGGCCGGTGATCGAGGCGCTGCTGCGCCCGCGGGTCATCGCCGCGCGCCGCATTCGACTCCTGGTGGTGGACGTCGATGGCACTCTGACCGACGGCGGCATGTACTACGATGGCCGCGGCGAGGCGCTCAAGAAGTTCGACACGCGGGACGCCAAGGGCATGCTGATGCTGCGCGAGGCGGGGGTGGAAGTGGCCATCGTCACCGCCGAGACCAGCGCGGTGGTCACCGCGCGCATGCGCAAGCTCGGCCTGACGGATTACCACCCGGGCGTGAAGGACAAGCCGGCCTGGCTGCGCGCCGCCTGCGCGACGCGCGGGCTGACGCAGGACGAGGTCGCCTACATCGGCGACGATTTGAATGACCTCGAGGGCCTGCGCATGGCCGGGCTGTCCTGCTGCCCGGCCGACGCGGTGCCCGAGGTGCGGGCGGTGGCCGCCTATGTCTGCGCCCAGCGCGGCGGCGCCGGCGCGGTGCGCGAAGTGTGCGATCTGATTCGAACCTCCTACGCTTGAGGCACTCTGACGACGATGGAATGGTTGGCCTCTCCCGAAGCCTGGGTCGCGCTCGCGACCCTGACCCTGCTCGAGATCGTGCTCGGCATCGACAACATCATCTTCATCGCCATCCTGGTCGGGCGTCTGCCCGAGGCACAGCGCCAGCGCGCGCGGTTGATCGGTCTGGGGCTCGCCATGGCGACGCGCATCATGCTGCTGCTGCTGCTCGCCTGGATCATGCGTCTGAAGACCACCCTGGTGAGTTTCGCCGGGCTCGATCTCTCCGGGCGCGACTTCATCCTGATTGGCGGCGGCCTGTTCCTGCTCGCGAAGTCGACGCTCGAGATCCACCACTCCCTTGAAGGACCGGAAGATGGCGAGCAGGGCGGCGCGGCGGGCGTGACCTTCCTGTCCGTCCTGGTGCAGATAGCCATGCTGGACGTGGTGTTTTCCCTGGACTCGGTCATCACCGCGGTCGGCATGGTCGACCAGGTCGAGATCATGATCGCCGCCATCATGATCGCGGTCGGCGTGATGATGTTCGCCGCGCAGTCGATTTCCGAGTTCGTCGACTCCCATCCCACCATCAAGATGCTGGCGCTGAGCTTCCTCGTGCTGATCGGCGTGGCGCTGATCGGCGAGGGCTTCGACTTCCACATCCCCAAGGGCTACATCTATTTCGCGATGGCGTTCTCGGTGTCGGTGGAGTTGCTGAATCTCAAGATTCGCCGGCGCTCGGCCCGGCCGCTCGAGTTGCGCAAGCGCCTGGACGACGACTGAACCGCGCGGGCAGCGCGCGGCTATACTGGCAGCTCCCTGCAAGTCCCGGAGCCTCGCCATGCGCAAGTACCTGCACATCTCTCTTCCCGACGCCGCCGTGCGCGAAGAGAGCTTCGACGGCCGGCAGGTGGCCGAGGCGGGGCGGCACTTCATCGCGCGCACCCTGCTCGAACTCGGCGCCGCGAGCGTGCCGCCGCTGTCGCCTGACAACCCGCTGATCTTCTCGGCCGGCCCCTTCGCCGGCAGCAACTGGTCCAACGCCAACCGCACCAGCGTCGGGTGCCGCAGCCCGCTGACCGGCGGCATCAAGGAATCCAACGCAGGCGGCTCCTTCGGCCTCGCCATGGGGCAGCTCGGCATCGCGGGCTTCACGCTGTACGGCGCCTGCCCCGACTGGCAGCTGATGATCCTGCGCAAGGACGGCCGCGTGGAATTCGAATCGGCGCTGCCCTATCTGGGACGCGGTAATTTCGAGTGCGCCGAGATGCTGCACCAGGTCTATGGCTCCAAGGTGAGCCTCGCGATCTGCGGCCCGGTGGGCGAGTACGGCGGGCTCTTGGCCGGCATCGCCATGAGCGACACCGATCAGCGCCCGGCGCGCATCGCCGCGCGCGGCGGAGTGGGCGCGGTGATGGGTGTGAAGAAACTGAAGGCCATCGTCATCGAGCTCGACCGCATGCCGGCCTTCCACGATCGCAAGAAGGTGCTGGCCGGGGTCAAGCAGTACGGCGCGTGGCTGCGCGCCGACGAGGCGGTCAACGTGCTGAAGGACTACGGCACGGCGATGATGGCCGACTACACCAACCACGTCGGCGGCCTGCCGGTGAACAACTTCTCCGCCGGCAGCCAGGCCCACGACGGCATCTTTAAGATGGGCGGCGAGCACATCCGCGAGCGCAACAGCGCGCGCGGCGGCGAGACCTCCCACGCCTGCATGCCGGGCTGCCTGATCGAGTGCAGCAATGTCTACGCCGACGCCGACGGCAAGGAAATCGTCTCGCCGGTGGAATACGAGACCCTGGGGCTGATGGGCACCAACTGCGGGCTGACCGATCCGGACGATCTCGCGCGGCTCAACTGGGGCGCGAATGATCTCGGTATCGACACCATCGAGACCGGCGCGATGATGGGCGTGCTGCTCGACGCGGGCCTCGCGCCCTTCGGCGACGTGGCCTTCCTGCAGCGGGTGCTGGACGAGATCCGCGCCGGCAGCGAGGCGGGACGGCTGTGGGCGCAGGGCACGGCGGTGGTCGGCCAGCATTACGGCGTACGCCGCACGCCGGTGATCAAGAAGCAGGGCATCAGCGCCTACGATCCGCGCGTCATCGAGGTCACCGGCATCTCCATGATGGTCACCGCCCAGGGCGCGGACCACACCACCGGCAACGCGCCCAAGTACGAATGCAGCGGCAAGGGCGTGGACGAACTGGTGGACGTCAGCATGGAAATGCAGACCCTGTGCGCCACCGCGGACTCGCTCGGGCTGTGCGTGTTCGGCCGCTCCGTCACCAATGTGCACATCGACATGGTGGTCGACGCGATCAACGGCGCGTGCGGCACCGACTTCACGCCGGACTGGTTCCGCGCCCTCGGCCGCGAGACCTTGCGGCTGGAAGCGGAATTCAATCGCCAGGCGGGCTTCACCGAAGCCGACGACGAACTGCCGGACTTCTTCTACGAAGACGCGCTGCCGCCCAGCAACAAGGTCGCGCGCTTCCGCGCCGCGGAGGTCAACGCCTCGGTGCGGCGCTGGTGGGCGCAGCACGCGTCGTAATGAGGCGTGGCGCCCTGTAGGTCGGACTTCAGTCCGACATTCATGTTCCGTGTCGCTGAGCCAATGTCGGACTGACGTCCGACCTACAAGGCCGACATTCGTCCCGCGAACCTCAGCACGAATGTCGGACTGAAGTCCGACCTACAGGGCGCGTTCCGGCCGCCGGCGGAACTTCGGGCGCCAGATGCCGAACACCACGTTCAGCACCGACAGGAACAGGATGATCCACAGCGCGCCCCACTCGTGACGCAGCAGCGCGTCGAGCGTGGCGCGATCGACCGGTGCCGGGCCGTGAAGGAGTTCCAGCGCGCGTCGCGCCGGTGAATCGATGCCGCCGAGCGTACCCTCGAACACCAGCACGCCGGTCAGCGCCTTGAACCACGCCCAGCCGGCGTTGTGGAAGGGTTGGTGCACGGCGATGGACAGCAGCCCGCTCACCAGGCACAGCGCGGCTGACGGCATCAGCACGAAGCGCGCGATGGTGGCCAGGTTGGCGCGCAGCTCCAGGTAGGCCGCGACTTCGTCCATGGCGGGCGCGCGGGCGAGCAGCGCGATGCTCGCGGCGAGCGCGCCGCCCATGCCCATGGCGGACAGGGTGTGCAGCAGTTTCAGGATGCGCCACATGTCTTTGCTCCCTGCCCGCGCGCGCGACGCTCAGTCGCCGAGCAACTCGTCGTAGAGGTCGTGGGCGCGATCCGCCTCCGCCAGCCCGTGGTAATCCGGGAACAGCTTGTCGGTACCCTCGAAGTCCTTCAGCACTTCGCGTGCGACGGTGATCTTGTGCACTTCGGTCGGACCATCGGCGAGCCCGACGTGAAAGGAGTTCACCAGCCAGTCGGCGAACGGCATCTCGGTCGAGATGCCGAGCGAGCCGTGCAGGTGGAGCGCGCGCGCCGAGATGTCGTGCAGCACCTGCGGCATCACCGCCTTCACCGCCGCGATGTTCTTGCGCACCGCCTTGTAATCCTTCTTGTTCTGGTCGCAGAGCCAGGCGGTCTCCAGCACCAGTAGGCGGAACTGGCGCAGCTGCACCCAGGAGTCGGCAATTTTCTCCTGCACCATCTGCTTGCGCGCCAGGAGCTCGCCCTTGGTGGTGCGGGACAGCGCGCGTTCGCACATCATCTCGAGCGCGCGGCGCGCCTGCGCGACGGTGCGCATGGCGTGGTGCAGTCGACCGCCGCCGAGCCGCACCTGGGCCACCACGAAGGCGTCGCCTCGTCCGCCGAGCATCGCGTCCTTCGGCACGCGCACCTGGTTGTAGCGCATGTAGGCGTGGGTCGCCTCGGGCTCGCCGTAGAAGGTCAGGTTGCGCTTGATGTCGATGCCGGGGGTGTCGGCCGGCACGATGAACATCGACATGCGCTTGTAGGGCGGCGCGTCCGGATCGGTCACCGCCATGACGATGAAGAAGGCCGCGTAGCGCGCGTTGGACGAGAACCACTTCTCGCCGTCGATCACCCACTCGTCGCCCTCCTGCCAGGCGCGGGTGGTGAACACCAGCGGGTCGGCGCCGCCCTGCGGCTCGGTCATGGAGAAGCAGGACACGATGTCGTTGTTCAGCAGCGGCTCGAGGAAGCGCTTCTTCTGCTCGGGGGTGCCGTAGTGCGCGAGGATCTCCGCGTTGCCGGTGTCCGGCGCCTGCGCGCCGAACACGATGGGTCCGAAGCGCGAGCGGCCGAACAGCTCGTTCATCAGCGCGAGCTTGAGTTGGCCGTAGCCCTTGCCGCCGAGTTCAGGGCCGAGATGGCAGGCCCACAGGCCGCGCGCCTTGACCTCGGCCTGCAGCGGCCGCACCAGCTTCACGAAGCGCGGATCGTGGATGTTCCACTGGCTGCCGAGAATGTGATCGAGCGGCTCGACCTTCTGCTTCACGAAGACATCAATCCAGTCGAGCTGGTCTTGGAATTCGGGTTCGGTGGCGAATGACCACATGGTGTGCGTTTCCTCTCTCGTGCGTGGAATCAGGTTCGAGCGCGGCGTTCGTGCAGCGTGCCCTCGGTGACCGGCAGGATCAGCAGCACCGAGACCAGCAGCACCAGCGCGAGCGCGCTCCAGGCCCCCGGCCAGGAGTGGGTGCGATCGACCACCCAGCCGAACAGCGGCGGCAGCAGGATGATACCCGGGTACATGAGCGACATCGCGATGCCGATGGTGCGGCCCTGCTTCTCGGGCCCGGCGATCTCCGCGACCAGTGCGATCCAGTTGCCGTGCCAGCCGAGCGTGCAGAACGCCTGCGCCATGACCAGCGCCGCGATCAGCGTGAGCGGGGTGCCGGCCGGCAGCCAGCCGAGCGCCAGCGCGCCCAGCGCGGACAGCGCGATGGGCAGCATGAAGGCCGGCCGGCGGCGGTGCTGGAACACGCGGTCGCTGGCCACGCCCCACAGGATGCGGCCGGCGGCGCCGGCCAGCTGCGCGAAGACCAGCAGCGTGGCCGAGGTGGTGACCGCGATGCCCTGGGTCTCCTTCAGGAAGATGGCGAGATAGGTGATCAGCACGAACTGGCCCATGGTCGCGAGCGCGCCGCATGCACCGAGCAGCAGGATGTCGCGGGTCAGGAAGTCGGCAAGCCGCGGCAGCCGATGATGGGTCGTCACCACGCGCGGCGTCGGCGTGGGTTCGCGATAGGCCGCCTGGCAGGCGAGCGCCGCGGCGAGGCAGGCGAGCCCACCGACCACCACGGCCACGCGCCAGCCGAAGCGCGCCGCGAGGTGGGGAAGGGTGGCGGCCGCGAGCGCGCCGCCGAGCGGAATGCCGGTCTGGCGCACGCCCATGGCGAGCCCGCGGCGCTCGATGGGAAACCAGCTGGTCACCGCCTTGCTGCCGGCCGGCGTGGGAAAGGCACTGCCGATGCCGACCGCGAACAGCACGGCGAGCGCGGGCAGGAAGCCGTGGGTCGCGAGCACCGCGAAGCAGGCGAGTCCCATCAGCGTCGTGCCCCATACCAGCGCCGCACGCTCGCCCTTCATGTCCACGACCCAGCCGGCACCGAACATGGCGACGAGCGAGCCCGCCACCAGCGCCGAGTTGAACATGCCGACCTCGGCACGGGTGAGGCCCAGGTCGGCCTGCAGGAAGGGCGCGAGGGTCGGTACGCCCTGGGCGACGACGGAGGCGGCGACCTGCGCGAGCAGGGCGAGCCCGAGCATGCGCCACGGGCGGGGAGAGGCGGGAACGGACATGGCGCGACGATAACGGAAAGCGCCGCGCCGTGCAGGCGGCGGCGCGTGGCTAGAACAAGAGCCCCATGGCATCGCACTCGCGCGGCCTGAGTTCGAAGTCGAACACCGCGAGGTCTTCGCGCATGTGCGCGAGCGAGGTGGTGCCGGTGAGCGGCACGACGTCCTGCTGCACCAGGTAGCGGAACAGGATCTGCGCCGGCGTGCGCTGGTGACGCTCGGCAAGCGTGCGCACCGTCGCGCTTGCGAGCGCGTCGCCGTTGGCGGTCAGGGTCCAGAAGCTCTGGTAGACGATGCCGTGATCACGACAGAAGGCGCGCAGTTCGCGGTCGTGGCGGGTGCGGGCGTGAAAGCGGTTCTGCAGCACCGCGGGTTTCACCTCCGCCGCGCGGTACAGCGCATCGAACTCCGCGAGCGCATAGCAGTTGGAGAGGCCGAGCAGGCCCACCCGACCGTCCGCCACGAGGCCTTCCATCGCGCGCCAGGCCTCCTGGGTCAGCGCGCGGGTCGCGAGCGGCGAGTGCAGCACCAGGGCATCCAGGCGGTCGGTGCGCAGGTTGTCCAGCGAGCGCGCGAAGGATTGCGCCACCTGGGTCGCGACCGGCGCGCGGCGATCGTAGGGCTCGGTGCCCGGGTCATGGCCGCCGGGCGGGGTGAACTTGCTCTGCAGGTAGAGCGCGTCGCGCGCGATGCCGCTCGCGGCGATGCCCGCGCCGACCCCCGCCTCGTGGTAGTGACGCGGCTGGCAGGCGGTGTCGATGCCGCGAAAGCCCGCGTTCAGCGCCGCTGCGACCAGGTCGGCGGTGCGCGCGGCCTTCCAGGCCGTGCCGTAGATCATGCGCGGCATGCGCACGCCCGCGGCGCTCGCGTACCCGTCTGATGGGCCGTTCATGCGATGCGTCCGCGGCGGAACGGCCACCCGCGGCGCCTGCTGCTCACCTTCGGCAACCCGGGGTCTCCCTGCGCGGAACTTGCCTCCCGCGATTCTAGACAGCATTCTGCTCACGAGGCAGGGCCGCACCGACGGCATCCCGCTTGATCGGGATCAGCCTTGCCGCTCGCGTGCGCTTGTTTCCCTTCGAGGGAGTCGCTGTACTCGACCACGGCGCGGCAGCCTGCGCTTCATCACAATCGAGGACTCTTCGAATGGCAGCGGAACGAACGAGCGCAGGTGGCCTGCGGGTGGTGGTGATTGGCGCCGGCATGGCCGGCATCCTGGCGGGCATCCGGCTGCGCGAGGCGGGCTACACCGACTACGTGATCTACGAGAAGGCGAGCCGCCTGGGCGGCACCTGGCGCGAGAACACCTATCCTGGCATCGCCTGCGACGTGCCGGCGCATCTCTACACCTATACCTTCGAGCCCAACCCGGACTGGAGCCACGTGTTCGCGCCGGGCGACGAGATCCAGGCCTATTTCGAAGGCGTGGCCGCCAAGTACGGCGTGCTGCCCCACGTGCGCTTCGACAGCGAAGTGGTGAAGAGCGTGTTCGAGGGCGGCCGCTGGCAGCTGACCCTGGCCGACGGCCGCAGCGACAGCGCCGACGTGGTGATTGCCGCCACCGGCGTGCTGCACTATCCCAACCTGCCGGAGATCGAGGGTCTTGGAGACTTCCAGGGCGCCTGCTTCCACAGCGCGCGCTGGGATCATTCGGTGCCGCTCGAGGGGCGCCGCGTGGGGGTGATCGGCACTGGTTCCACCGCCATCCAGATCACCTCGGCCCTGGTCGACAAGGTGAGTCACTACTCGCTCTTCCAGCGCACCGCGCAGTGGGTGATGCCGATCGAGAACCCGGCCTACAACGAGGCGCAGCGCGCCGAATTCGCCGCTGACCGGGGCAAGATCCTCGCGCTGCGCGAGGAGATGAACCGCATGATGATCGACTTCATCTCCAAGGCGGTGGTCAACGCCGACTCGCCGGAGATGGCGAGCATCGAGAAGGCCTGCCTCGACAATCTCGAGAACAGCGTCAAGGACCCGGTGTTGCGCGAGAAGCTGCGGCCCAACTACCGCGCGGCGTGCAAGCGCCTCATCTTCTCCGAAGACTTCTACCGCGCCATCCAGCAGCCGAACGCCGAACTGGTGACCGAGGGCATCGAGCGCATCGAGGCGGGCGGCATCCGCACCCGCGACGGTCGCCTGCACGAGCTCGACGTGCTGGTGCTCGCGACCGGCTTCCGCGCCGACCGCTTCATTCGGCCCACCACGGTCGTCGGACGCAACGGCGTGGATCTCGACGACGTGTGGGCGGACCGGCCCTACGCCTACCTGTCGCTGTCGGTGCCGGGCTT
>JAIEQK010000081.1 GCA_019747795.1 Gammaproteobacteria bacterium
GACACCGTCCTCACAGGCGAGGGCGCACGCGTACTTCTGTCGCTGGCGGAAGGCAGCGTGGTCAAGCTCGGCGAAAACGCCGAACTGCACCTGGCCGATCTCCAGCCGGCGCGTGACGCGGGCGGCGTATTCCGTGGCTTCCTGGACGTGGTGAAGGGCGCCTTCCGCTTCACTACCACCGTGGTCGGCCAGCGGCGCCAGGTGCAGGCGCGCATCGGCAGCGCGACCATCGGCATTCGCGGGACCGACGTGTGGGGCAAGCGCGAGGAGGGGCGCGACTTCGCCGTGCTGCTGGAGGGCGTGGTGAGCATCACGCGCGAGGGCGCGACGGTGGAGTTGAGCGAGCCCAACAGCCTGTACATGGCGCCGCGGGGCGCGCCAGCGTTGCCGGTGGCGCCGGTCGATCCGGGGGATCTCACGCGCTGGGCGGCCGAGACCGAGCCCGCGCCGGGCGCAGGTCGGCGCGCCGCGGACGGCCGCTACCGCCTGGTGTGGAGCCTGCGCGAGGAAAGTGCCGCGCGAGGCCTGCGCGACGCGCTCGCGACCGCGGGCCTGGCCAGCGAAGCCACCGGTCATGGCAGCGGCTGGCGGGTCACCGTCGGCGGACTGCTCGAAGAGGCGGACGCGCAGACGCTGGCGCGGCAGCGACCGGCGGGGACCGCGCAGCCCTGGATCGAGCGCCTTCCTTAAGTCGCGTCAGCGGCTCGCTATCGGCCGGCGCGAGGCCAGGTGGATGCCGGCCGCGTCGAGCGCCGTGTGGATAGCGTCGTTGACCGCGTACAGCGTCTCGAAATAGCGCGCCGAGGCCGCCCAGTAGCGGTAGCCGACCACGATCATGTCGTCCTCGAAGGCTTCGATGCCGACCAGCGGCGCGGGCGCCTCGAGCGCGCGCGTGCGGTCCTGCACCACCTCGGTGATGATCGCGCAGGCGCGCGGGATGTCGCCTTCGGGATCGATGCCGATGCGCCCTTCAACCAGCCGCCGTCCGTAGGAGTTGCGGTGGATCTCGCCGACGATGTGCTTGTTGGGAATGATGATGTCTTCGCCGTCCTCGGCCACCAGCCGCGTGGTCGAGAGACTGATGTCAGCCACCACGCCGGCGCAGCCCTGCACGCTGATGGTGTCGCCGACCTTGAACATGCGGGTCAGGATGATGACGAGGCCGGCGCCGTAGTTGGACACCGGTCCCTGGATGGCGAAGCTGGTGCCGACCGCGAGACCGCCGATTGCGGCAATCAAGGGCGTCATGCTGATGCCGAGCTTGCCGAGCGCGATGATCACGAACAGCCCGATGACGGCGACGCGCGCGAGGCCCGCCAGGAACTGGCGCAGGGTGACGTCGACCTGGCGCCGCTCCTGGACGCGCAGCAGCGCCCGGGCGACCCAGTTGCCGAGCACGAAGCCGGCCGCGAGGATGACCAGCGCGCCTGCGATCTGAAAGGCGTAGGTCACCAGGAAATCGATGACCAGCCGGGAGACCTGCTCGACCGTTGCCACTTCCTGCGCCATGTCGACCTCCGGTGTGAATGCGCATCAGCGCCCGGAGCATAGCGCTTTCGCCCCGCCGCTACACCGATGGGGGTAGTGGATCCCACGGGGGGCACCCGGCTGCCGCTGGGCGGTCGATTTGTTAAGGTAGGTCCTGACTGCTACCGCGCCGACGGCCCGCGAGGGTCGGCCGGCCCCTTCGTTCACATGAAGACAAAAGCGCGCGTCACTCCGCGTGGGTGAGAGCGCGGGAGACCTCTCGATGAGTAATGCGCAATCCACCGCACGCGATCCGCGCGTCGTGATCCTCGGCGCCGGCATGGCCGGCATGCTGACCGCCATCAAGCTGCGCGAGGCGGGCTACAAGAACTACGTCATCTACGAGAAGACCGACCGGGTCGGCGGCACCTGGCGCGAGAACACCTATCCCGGCGTCGCCTGCGACGTGCCGGCCCACGGCTACACCTATTCCTTCGAGCCGAACCCGAACTGGAGCCAGACCTTCGCGCCCGGGCCGGAGATCCAGGCCTATTTCGAAGGGGTGGCGAAGAAGTACGAGGTGCTGCCGTCGATCCGTTTCAACGAGTCGGTGCCGCACTGCGAGTTCCGCGACGGTCAGTGGCATCTGCGAACCTCGACCGGCCGCAGCGACACCGCCGACGTGCTGATCGCCGCGACCGGCGTGCTGCATCACCCGCACGTGGCGGACATTCCCGGTCTCGCGAGCTTCCAGGGCACCTGCTTCCACACCGCGCGCTGGGATCACAGCGTGCCGCTGGAGGGCAAGCGGGTGGGTGTGATCGGCACCGGCTCGACCGCCATCCAGATCACCTCGGCGCTGGTGAAGAAGGTCGCGCGCTTCGACCTGTTCCAGCGTACCGCGCAGTGGATCATGCCGATCGAGAACCGTCTGTACACGGAAGAAGAGAAGGCGCGTTTCCGCAGCGATCCGGCCGCGCTCGCCGCCGAGCGCGACAGCATCACCAAGATGCTGTTCGAGGACTTCGCCAACGCGGTCATCGATTCGGAATCCGAGCCGATGAAGATGATCGAGCAGGCCTGTCTCGACAACCTCGAGCACAACGTGAAAGACCCGGTGCTGCGCGAGAAGCTGCGTCCCAACTACCGCGCCGGCTGCAAGCGCCTGATCTTCTCGACCGACTTCTACGATGCCATCCAGCAGCCGAATGCCAATCTCGTCACCGAGGGCATCGAGTGCATCGAGCCGACCGGCGTGCGCACCCGCGACGGCAAGCTGCATGAACTCGACGTGCTGGTCATCGCCACCGGCTTCCGCGCCGACAGCTTCATCCGTCCGTCCACCGTGCTCGGTCGCGGCGGCGTGAGCCTGGACCAGGTGTGGGAAGACCACCCGGTTGCCTATCTCTCGATCTCGGTCCCGCAGTTCCCGAACTTCTTCATGCTGAACGGCCCCAACGGTCCGGTGGGCAACTTCTCGCTGATCCGCATCGCGGAGTCGCAGGTCGCCTACATACTGCAGCTGATGGAGCAGATCCGCAGCGGGCGATGCCGCGAGATCTCTGTCACCCCGGATGCCTCCGTGACCTTCGAGGCCGCGCGCTGCGCGGCGGCGAAGAAGTCCATCTGGGCAACCGGCTGCAAGAGCTGGTATCTCGACAAGAACGGCGTGCCCGCCAGCTGGCCATGGACGCCGACGCGCTTCTTCGAAGAGATGCAGAAGCCGCGGCTGGAGGCGTTCGAACTGGCGGGGTGAGGGGGCAGGGCCTGTAGGTCGGACTTCAGTCCGACATTCGTTCCAGAGCCTCCCTGAGCGCTCTGGAATGGAATGTCGGGTTGAAACCCGACCTACAGGGAATGTCGGACTGAAGTCCGACCTACAGAGAATGTCGGGTGCAGGTCCGACCTACAGGTCGTCCGACCGATCTCTAATCCGCTCCCGCACCGGCTCTTCCTGCATGTGCTTCGAGATGTAGACGCCCTGGGCGAGCATGAACAGCACCATGATGGCGGGGCCGCCGAACATGTTGAAGTTGACCCAGGTCTCCTCGGCGAAGCGCGCGGCGACGAACAGGTTCAGCACGCCGGACAGGGCGAAATAACCCACCCAGCTCAGGTTCACCTGGCGCCAGATGTCGTCCGGCAGGCTGAGCTGGCCGCCGAGCATGGCGCGAATGAGGTTCTTGCCGAACAGGAACTCGCCTGCAAGCAGGATCAGCCCGAACAGCCAGTCGAGCAGGGTGGAGCGCCACTTGATGATCGCCGGGTCGTGGAACACCAAGGTCGCGATGCTCATGGCGACCACGATGACCAGCGTGATCCACAGCACCTTGTCGACCTTGTGCCGCGCAGCCAGCAGGATCGCCACCTGGGCGATGGTGGCGAACATGGCGAGCTGCGTGGCGGTGGCCATGGCCAGCTGATCGGTCGGCAGCGGCGTGCTCTGCCCGAGCAGGCCGAGCATCACGCCGATGAAGCTCGCAGCGGCGTCAGGCCAGGCCTTGGCGCCGTAGTAGCCGCCGAAGAACACCACCAGGGGGAACAGGTCGAGTAGCGATTTCATGTCCCTGCGGCCTTCCTGGCCGGCGTGCCTTTATGGTTGTCCGGCGCGATTCTAGGGCGGGCGAGCGTGCGCGGCGCCGTGCACTGTAGACGCGAATCGTAAAGCATTGTGCCGCCCCTGTGCCTTTCACCTGCCTGGGTGACCTGATTGCGCGGACTTGGTTCACACGCGGCGCTCAGCGCTGTAGGGCGGGTCGCGATCTCAGAGCGCCTTCGCGAGCCGCTCGCAGTAGGTCTTCAGGATCTCGATGCGGGCCACGCGCTTGTCGTTGCCCGGCACCAGGGTCCAGGGCGCGATGTCGGTGCTGGTATGCACCACCATGTCGGTCACGGCGCGCTCGTAGTCCGGCCAGCGCTCACGGTTGCGCCAGTCCTCGGCGGTGATCTTGTGCTGCTTCAAGGGGCTCTGCTCGCGCTCGCGAAAGCGCCGCAGCTGTTCTTCCTGGTCGATGTGCACCCAGAACTTGAGCAGCACTGTGCCGTGGTCGACGAGCTGCTCCTCGAAGGAATTGATCTCGTTGTAGGCGCGCTGCCAGTCGAGCGCGCTGGCGAAGCCTTCGACCCGTTCCACCAGCACGCGCCCGTACCAGGAGCGGTCGTAGAGCGTGTGATAGCCGTCGCGCGGCAAGTGGCGCCAGAAGCGCCACAGGTAGTGATGGGCCTTTTCCTCGTCGGTGGGCGCGGCCACCGAGATCACGCGGTAGAGGCGTGCATCCATGGCCTGGGTGACGCGGCGAATGGCGCCACCCTTGCCAGCCGCGTCCCAGCCCTCGAACACCGCCACGGTGGTGATCCGCTGGCGCCAGGCCTTCCAGGCCAGGTCCCACAGCTCGGCACCGTACTCCTCCAGCGCCTTGCGGTAGGCCTTGTCCTCCATGCGCGCGTCCAGCGGTACCGCGGACAGCACGCCGGGGTCGCCGGCGCGGTGCATGGCGGGCGAACTCACCGTCACGCGGCCACTGCTGGGCGGTGGCTCATCGAGGCGCGCGGCGAGCCGCTCGATGAGGACTTCGCCGACGCGCGCATCGCGGTGGCGGGCGTTGCTCGCTTCGATGATGTGCCACGGCGCGTGGGACACGTCGGTCTTGCGCAGCGCGCGTTCCGAGACCTTGGCGAAGCGGTCGTAGGATTTCGAGTAGGTCCGTGTCAGCGGCTCGAGCTTGACGTCGCGACCCTTGGCGTCCTCTTCCAGGCGCTTCATCTGCGCTTTCTTCGAGAGGTGGAACCAGAGCTTCACGATCAGCGCGCCGTCGTCGACCAGCATGTCCTCGAAATGCCGGATGCGTTCGAGTTCACGATCGAAATGGTCGCGCTTGGTGTGCTTCAGGGCGAGGTCGACGATGGGCCGCGTGTACCAGGAGCCGAACAGGATGCTCATGCGCCCCTTGGCCGGCATGGCGCGCCAGAAGCGCCAGTAGTGCGGGCGCTGGCGTTCTTCGTCGCTCTCGTCCCAGAAGGCGTGGGTCTCCAGGCCCCGGGCGTCCATCCAGCGGTGCAGCAGGCTGACCACGTCACCCTTGCCCGCGCCCTCGACCCCCGAGACGATGACGATCACCGGGAAGTCGGCCTCGCGGAGCCGACGCTGCAGCGCGAGCAGCTGGCTCTGCAGCTCAGGATCGCGCCGCGCGAATTCTTCCTTGGAGAGCTTGAGTCCCAGTTCCGCGGCTTCGAACATCGCGCGACCTCCCGCTGATTGGGCACACGTTAGCGGCGGGCGACGGTGTGCTGCGCTGATCGCGGTCAAGCGCCGCGTTCGGCCCTCACAGCGCGCGCAGCGCGACGCGATTGTCGTGAAAGGCCGCGCCGCCCGTGGGCGCGCCGGGATCGGCCCCGGTCAGGGCGTTGATGCCGAGGCCGTCGACGAAGCAGGCATTGGGCCAGATGCTCTCGACCACCAGCACGCCCGGGCACAGGCCGTCGAACAGCTCGGCGTGCAGCCGCACACGGCCGCGCGTGTTGCTGAGCTCGACCAGCGCGCCGTCGGCGACACAAAGGCGGGCGGCGTCCTGCGAGTGCACCATCACCGTCGGACGCTGTTCGCGGCGCCGCGAGGTCGGCGTCTCGGTGAAGGTCGAATTCAGGAACTGGCGCGCCGGCGCGGTCACCAGGCGAAAGGGCTCGCTGTCGGTGGCGTGCTCGATCACCGCCCAGTGATCGGGCAGGCGCGGCATGTCCGCGCCGCCGCCGGCGGGGCCGAAGCCCTGGGGCGCGGGTGCGGTCCAGTCCGGCGCGAAATGGAAGCGCTTGTCGGCGTGGCCGAAGCCGTCGATGAAATGGGCTTCCTCGAAGCTCGGCTGGGCGTCGATCCAACGCGCGCGCTCGAGGCTCGCTACGTCGCCCCACCCCGACGCCGCCAGCGTCCAGTCGACGATCTCGCGCGCGCTCATGTCGAAGCCGCGGTGGCTCGCGCCCACGCGCTTCGCCAGCGCGCAGATGACCTCGTGGTTCGAGTGGCACTCGCCGGGCGGCGCGACAATGCGCGGCCCGAACTGGATGTGCTGCTGCCCGCCGCCCTGGTAGAGGTCGTCGTGCTCCAGGAACATGGTGGCCGGCAGCACGATGTCCGCGACCCGTGCAGTCTCGGTCATGAACTGCTCGTGCACGCACACGAAGAGATCCTCGCGGGCGAAGCCGCGGTGCACGGTGTTCAGATCGGGCGCGACCGACATCGGGTTGGTGTTCTGGATCAGCATCGCGGTCACCGGCGGACCACCGCCCAGCGCCTGCGCGTCGTGGGTCAGTACCGCGCCGATGCGCGACTGATCGAGCAGGCGCACGCTCGGGTCGCGTACGTCGAGCCCGTCGATCAGCGTGCGATCCCAGTGATAGATCGCGCCGTTGTTGAAGAACGCGCCGCCGCCCGCTTCGAGCCACGCGCCGGTGACGGCGGGAATGCACGAGGCGGCGTGCATGTTGACCGCGCCATTGCGCTGCCGCGCGAAACCGTAGCCGAGGCGGAAGAAGCTCCTGCGATGGGTGCCCACCAGGCGCGCGAAGGCCTCGATGTCGGCTGCAGGCACGCCGCAGATGGCCTCGGCCCAGGCCGGTCCGCGACTGGCAAGATGCGCCTCGAGGGCGTCCGGGCAGTCGGTGTAGCGGGCGAGGTAGTCGCGGTCGGCCAGGCCCTCGCGAAACAGCACGTGCATCACGCCGCAGGCCAGCGCGCCGTCGGTGCCGGGGCGCACGCAGAGGAACAGGTCGGCCTGCTTGGCGGTGGCGTTGCGATAGGTGTCGACCACCACCAGCTTCGCGCCGCGCGTGCGGCGCGCGGCGAGCGCGTGGTGCATGACGTTGATCTGCGTCGCGGCGGCGTTGGTGCCCCAGATCACCACCACGTCGGCCTGCGCCATCTCGCGCGGATCGGCGCCGGACAGTCGCCCCGCGCCCGCCATCCAGCCGTTCCAGGCGAGCGTGGTACAGATGGTCGAGTGCTGGCCCGAGTAGCGCTTGGCGTGCCGCAGGCGATTGATGCCGTCGCGCATCACGAGCCCCATGGTGCCGGCATAGAAGTACGGCCACACCGCCTCCGGCCCATGCCGCTGCTCGGCGCGCAGGAAGGCTTCGGCCACCTCGTCCAGCGCGTCGTCCCAGGCGATCGGCGTGAACTCGCCGCTGCCCTTGGCGCCGCGGCGCTTCAGCGGCGTGAGCAGGCGCTCGGGATGGTGGATGCGCTCGGCGTATCGCGTCACCTTGCTGCAGATCACGCCCGCGGTGTAGGTGTTGTCGGCGGCACCGCGCACGCGGCCGATGGTGTGTTCGTCGAGTTTCTCCACCTCGAGCGCGCAGGTGGACGGACAATCATGGGGGCAGGCGCTGGCGTGGTAGGCCATGGTGACTCCGGACGGCGCGCTTCGCGGCCGGCGCTTGAGGCCGGCGCATTCGCACCTACAATGCGTTGACTGGCAAGGATCCTAGCATCCGTGCGAGCTCTTAAGGCAGCTTACTGCGCGGGAGGCGCGAGCAGCATGCAGCGACGACATCGCATCGAAGGCGGGGACGGACTCGCCCTCAACGTCTTGGAGTGGGGCCCCGCCGACGGCGTACCGCTGTTCCTGATCCACGGCTGGTCACAGGCCTATGCCTGCTGGGAGAAGCAGTACGCGAGCGCGCTCGCCGACGAGTTCCGCGTGGTCGCGATGGATCTGCGCGGCCACGGCAATTCCGAAGCGCCCGCCGCGCAGGCAGCCTACACCGACGGGCGCCTGTGGGCCGCCGACGTCAAGGCCGTGATCGACGCGCTCGATCTGCGGCGCCCGGTGCTCGCCGGCTGGTCCTACGGCGGCCTCGTGATCTGTGACTACCTGCGCCACCACGGCGAACAGGGCCTGGGTGGCGTGAACTTCGTCGGCGCGGCGGTGCGGCTCGGTGAAATCGCCTTCGGCACGCTGATCGGCAACGGCTTCATCGAACCCTTTCCGCACGCCACGTCGGACGATCTGGCCGAGAGCATCGACGGCATCCGCGACTTCGTCCTGCGTTGCTTTCATCGCAAGCTGAGCCGCACCGACTATGAACGCGCGCTGTGCTTCAACATGACCGCGCGCGCCGACGTGCGCGCGAGTCTCGCCGCGCGGCAGTTGGACAACATCGACCTGCTGGCGAAGCTCACCCTGCCGGTGCTGATCACGCAGGGGCGCGAAGACAACATGGTGCTGCCCGCGATGGCGGAACTCATCAAGTCGCAGGTGCCCCATGCCCAATTGTCGTGGTATGACGACGTCGGCCACGGTCCCTTCATCGAAGACCCCGAGCGCTTCAACCGAGAGCTCGCGGCCTTCGCCCGCGCGACCCGCGCCTGAACCGGGTCGCGCGCTTCAAGCTGGAGAGAAATCCCATGAAACTGCAAGGTCCCCTGGTCAGCACCGAGTGGCTGGCGACGCATCTCAAGGACCCCGCCCTGCGCCTGTTCGACTGCACCGTGTATCTCAAGCACAAGCCCGAGGGTGGCTACCTGCCGCAGAGCGGTCGCGAGGAGTGGCAGGCCGAGCACATTCCGGGCGCGGGCTTTCTCGACGTGATCGAGGAACTGTCCGATCGCAGCCAGTCGGTGGCCTTCATGATGCCGCCGGCCGACGCGTTCGCGGCCGCGCTCGCCGCCCATGGCGTCGGCGATGACAGCGCGGTGGTGCTGTACAACAAGGGCTTCCCGATGTGGGCCACGCGGGTGTGGTGGATGCTGCGCTCCATCGGCTTCGACAACGTGGCGGTGCTGAACGGCGGCTACGAGAAGTGGGTGAAGGAGGGACGGCCCCTGAGCGCCGAACCGCCGCGCCATGCGCCGGGCCGTCTGACCGCGAGTCCGCGGGCGGACATGTGGGTGGACAAGCAGGCGATGCTGGAGGTGGTCGCGGGCAAGGGCCCGGTCACGCTGAACGCGCTGGCGCCCGCGGTCTTCTCTGGCGAGAAGAACCAGTACGGCCGGCCCGGCCACCTGCCCGGCACGCACAACGTCTATTACGGCGACCTGCTCGATCCGGCCACCGGCGAGTTCCTGCCGCCCGACAAGCTCGTGCCCCTGTTCGAGCGCAGCGGCGCGCTCGCCACCGACCGCGTCATCTGTTACTGCGGCGGCGGCATCTCCGCGACCATGGATGCGCTGGCGATGGAGCTCTGCGGCCAGAAGGCCGTGGCCATCTACGACGGCTCAATGTCGGAGTGGGTGCGCGATCCGGCGCTGCCGCTCAAGCTCGGGGCCGAGCCGTGATCGCCCCGCGCGGGAGGACCCTGTCTTGAGCGAGGCGGAGCGGGTCGACTACTCAGTCACCGACGGCATCGCGCGCATCGCCATGCGGCGCGCGCCGGTGAACGCCATCGACCACCCCATGATCGACGCCATCCACGCCGGCCTGCGTCGCGCCGACGCCGATCCGGCGGTGCGCGTGGTGCTGATCGAGAGCGCGCTTCCGGGCATGTTCTGCGGCGGCATGGATCTCAAGATGGTCGCGCGCGGCGACGCGCTCGATCTCCGCGCCTTCGTCTACAAGTTCTACATGGAGACGATGGACATCCAGTACCGCATGCGCAAGCCGAGCATCGCGGTGGTGAACGGCCCGGCGCGCGGCGCCGGCATGACGCTCGCGATCAACTGCGACCTGACCGTCGCGGCCGACGACGTCGACCTCGGCTATCCCGAGATCGACGTCGGCGTGATCCCCGCCATCCACTACGCCCACCTGCCGCGGCAGATCAGCCGCGCCAAGGCCTTCGAGCTCCTGTTCTGTGGCACGCCCATTCCGGCGGCGGAGGCGGCGGGGCTCGGCATCATCAACCACGCGGTGCCGCGCGCCGAGCTCGAGACCAAGGCCCTGTCGCTCGCGGGCATGCTGGCGGCCAAGTCGCCGACCATCATGGCGCTCGGCCGCGCGTCCTTCATGCGCGCCAACGATCTTGACTACCGGCGCAACGTCGAGAACCAGATCGAGACCCTGTGCAACGTGTTCTCCACCGCCGACGGTCGCGAGGGCCTCGCGGCCTTCATCGAGAAGCGCGCGCCGCGCTGGTCCGCGCCGCGCGATTGAGACCCTGGCCACTTCGACCCGACGGGATACCCCATGTCCGAACCGGTGCTGCTGATCGACAAGACCGATGGCCTCGCGGTCGTCACCATGAATCGCCCCGAGCGTCTGAACGCGCTGTCGCTCGAACTGCGGCGCGCGCTTCACGACGGCTTCGCCGCGCTGGAAGCCGATCCGGACGTGCGGGTCGTGATCCTGACCGGCGCTGGACGCGCGTTCAGCGCCGGCCTCGATCTCGGTGAACTCGGCAGCGGCGCGGCCATCCACGGTCGCAGCGAGCCCTGGGCCGACACCGGCGCGGCGATTCGATCGTTCAGCGGGCCGGTCATCGGCGCGGTGAACGGCGTGGCGGTGACCGGTGGTTTCGAACTCGCGTTGAACTGCGATCTCTTGATCGGTTCCACCGCGGCCCGTTTCGCCGACACCCACGGCCGCGTGGGCCTGCTGGCGGGCTGGGGCCTGAGCCAGCGATTGTCGCGGGTCATCGGGCTCGCGCGCGCCAAGGAACTGTCCCTGAGCGGCAACTTCATCGACGCCGCGACAGCCGAACGCTGGGGCCTGCTGAATCGCGTGGTGGAACCGGAGGCCCTGCTGCCTGCCTGTCGCGAACTCGCGAGCGCCATGCTCGGGCTCGCGCCGGATTTCCTGCCGACCTACAAGCGCGTGATCGACGACGGTTTCGGCATGCCGCTGGAAGCGGCGCTGCGCTACGAGAAGGCCGAGTCGCGCACTTGGAACGCGCGCGTCAGCGCGGACAGCATCGAAGCGCGACGCGGCGCCATCCTGGCGCGCGGCAAGCAGCAGGTCAGCGACGAGTGAGCGACGCGCTCGCCCGCGCGTAGACCTGCGCCAGGCGCCCGAGCAGCAGCGCGTTCAGCAGGTGCCACAGGAAGTGCGTGCCCGCCGGCCAGCGTGGGCAGAGCGCGAGGTCGAGACTACGGGCGGTGAGCGACGCCAGGAACAGCGCCGCCGCCAGCAGCAGGCCGGGATCGCGCAGCCGGCGCAGGTGTGAGACGCCGAGCGCGGCGAGCGCGATGAGCGCGGGCGCATAGGCCAGCGAGCCGTTCAGGGGCGCGGTCAGCGGCGCCGCCGCACCGAGCGCGATGACGAAGACGGCCAGCCACGCCGCGCATGCCGCGGCCGTGAGATCGCGCACGCGGCGCAGGTAGAGCCACAGGAAACTCATCTGGAAGAGGCCGATGGGAACGACGTCGCACCACTGCGCGATGGGCGTCGCCAGGGTGTGGAACAGGCCGCTGCCGAGGCCGATGACGGCGATGAGCGCGGCCAGCATGCGCACGTCTGGACGGCCGTCCGCGCTGCGCCAGGCATGCAGCGCGGCGAGCAGGAAGGCCAGGTTGGAGAAGGCGTTCCGCGGCTCGGCCAGCAGGCCGGGGCCGAGCCGCTCGCAGTAGAGATCGAGCACCGCGAGCGGTCAGTCCGCGGACGTCACTCCCCGCTCGGCCACACATCCTCGAGACTGCGCAGCGCACCCACCGCGTTCGGCCAGCCGGCGTAGTGTGCGGCGTGGGTGATCATTTCCACCAGCTTGTCGCGCGGGATCCCTAAGCGTCGCGCGGCGGCGAAGTGGAAGCGCTGCTCCGGCTCGCGCGCCAGCGCGGTCAGTATGGTGCAGGTGATGAGTGAGCGCTCGGTCAACGCCAGGGCTTCGCCCTGCCACACGTCGCCGAACAGGTGTTCCAGCGTGTAGTCGCGAAAGCGCTCGGGAAAGCGATCGATGGCGCCCGGGTTGTTGGTCAGCTTTTCCAGCAGGGCACGGCCCTTCGCTGCGCGATCATCGGACATGGCAAGGCCTCCAGTCTGTGCTTCAGGCGTGTGCGCCGTGGCGCGTGAGGTAAATCGCCACCCGGCCGCTGGTGGTGTTGCTTGAGTCAAGCACAGCAGCCGGGTGAGCGAGGGAAACCAGCGAACTCCAGCCTGCCTGCGCGATGCGTGCGGCGACTCGAGGGGAGGTGGCTAGAGTTCGCAATCCTTGTCGAACGAAATCCTGGCGAGGATGAGACGGCAGGGTGAGAAACGAAGCGGCGACCATCACTGCACGTGGTGTGAGAACTGCGCGGTGACGATTGCCGCGGCATCATCGTGTGCTCGTGTTCATGCGTCGCAGCTGTGAGTCTTCCGCCTGTTCGCGCGCGAGGCCAGCATACTTGAGACGCGCGCGAATGTGTATGCCCGCGCGTCGCTCACGCGCGAAAGAAGTCGGTGAAGCGACGCGCGATCTCCGCCGGCTGTTCCTCCGGCAACCAGTGACCCGCATGCATCACCACGCCGCCCTCCACGTCGTCCGCGACGCGACGACAGGATTCGAGCGTCTCGAGTCCGCGTCCCCAGCCGCTGTCACCGCCGAGCGCGAGCACCGGCATGCGGAGCTTGCCTTGCGCGAGCAGTGCCGCGTGCGCTTCGACGTCGCGCGGAATGTTGCGGTAGTAGGCGAGGCCGGCGCGTGTCGCTTCAGGTGTCGCGTAGGTGCGCAGGTACTCGGCGATGGCGTCCGCCGACAGCGCATCGGGCCGCGCGCCATAGCTGCGATAGAACCAGCCGTAGTAGAGCGCTTCGCGACCCGCGATCAACGCTTCGGGCAGTTCGGCGGTCTGATGAAAGGCGTGATGCCAGCGACGGCCGCCCTGGCTGATGTTCTGCGCGCCGTCGCCGGGGATGGCGACGTCGAGGATGGCGAGACGTCGCACCGCGGCCTGATGGCTCGCCGCCAGCGCGAAGGCGACCGGTCCGCCCCAGTCGTGACCGGCGAGAAAGAAGTGCTCAATCTTGAGCGTGTCGTGGACCAGGCGCCACACGTCATCGGCGACGGTCAGCGTGTCATAGCCCTGCGCGGGGCGCGAGGAATCGCCGAGGCCGCGCAGATCGGGCGCGATGAGCGTGTAGCTGCCGGCGAGCCGAGCCATCACTTCGCGCCATTCGAACCAGCTCTGTGGCCAACCGTGCAGCAGCACCAGGGGCGGACCCTCGCCGCAGGTCACGTAGTGCAGCGTGACTTCACCGAGCGCCGCGTGGTGATGGGAGAAGAGTGTGTCGTCCAGCATGCCGCGAGCCTCGCTCAGGTTGGTCCACCTTGCTTCCCTTGTAGCGGGTGGCGGGGCGGCTGGGCAAGCGTTCAGACGGGTGCGTGGTCCGCCAGCGCGGAGAGATAGGCGGCGAACTCCGGGTCCTCGCCGCGCAGCAGCGTCGGCAGCGCGGCATGGAAGTCCGCGCGTCGGCACCACTCCAGCATGTAGTCTTCCCAGGATTGCCACAGGCGCTGCTGGCGTGGGTCCATGTGGTCCTCGCGCAGCAGCAGGTAGGCGCGTTCGAACAGCGACACCAGCATGCTGAAGATGATCAGCATGCGCTCGCGCTGCTCGGCGGTGAGGGCGGGAGTCTGCTCGGGCGCGAACAGGCGCAGTTCCGAGTGTTCGAGCGCGATGCGCAGGAAGTCCTGGTAGTTGTCGGACAGCAGCTGGTAGACCGCGTCCTCCTCGTTGTCGCGCTCCCTGCGCTGTTCGTAGACGAACACCGCGATGGCGAGCGGCAGACCGATGACGGTCACCACGTAGCTCAGCAGTTCCCAGGTTTCGAGCGTCATGATCCCGCCCTCTGCGCGATGGCGAGCCCAAGCATAGCGGGGGCGTGTGACGCCGCCCTGTCGGCGATCAGGCGTGCTGCGCTCAGACCGGGCGTACGCCCACCTCGGTGGAATGCACGCTGGTGCTGCCGCCCATGTCCGCCGTGCGTGCCACGTGCAGGAAGTTGACGTTGCGATGGTTGGCCTCGAGCGACGGCCAGCGTCCCTTGTACGCCACCACGGTGCCGACCGGCACGGCGGCGTCGACGCGCGCCACCAGGCGCAGTTCGCCGCGCTCGTTGAACACCTCCACCGAGCCGCCTTCGCGCACGCCGAGCCGCGATGCGTCGTCGGGGTTCAGGTGCAGCGCGGCGGGCCCGCTGCGCTCGCCGATGTGCGCATCGTTGGCGTAGGAGTCGTTCATCCTCCACTTGGAGGCCGGCGTCAGGAAGCGGAAGCGCCCCGCGGCCGGCGGCGCATCGCTCCAGGCTTGAGGCGTGCGCGGCAGGCCCATCGCCTCGGCCTGCTCGGAGGCAATCTCGATGCGGCCGCTCGGCGTGTCGAAGTGCCGCTCGGTGAACCATTGCACCGGCGCCTCGTCGAGGAACACGTGACCGCGCCGCTGCAATTCGGCGAAGTCGAAGCCGAGGTTCATCTGCGCCATCATGGTTTCGATGAGCGCGGCATCGCTCTCGTGGAGCGCCGGTTCGTCGAGTTCCAGCGCACGCGCCAGCCGGCGGAAGATCTCGGCGTTGGGCAGCGCCTCGCCAAGCGGCTCGGCGGCCTTGGACTGGGCGCCCATCAGCAGGTGGAAGTAGCTGAAGGTGATGTCGTCGTATTCCAGGAAACTCGCCGCCGGCAGCACGATGTCGGCATGACGCGCGGTATCGGTCATGAACAGATCGCAGCACACGGTGAAGAGGTTCGAACGGTTCAGCGCCGCGCGCAGGCGCGCCTGTTCCGGCGCGGAGGCAAGCGGGTTGGTGTTCCAGGCGAAGAACACCCGGAAGTCTTCCGGGTCCTCGAGCGCCTCGGCCAGCGCCATGTGGCTGACCTTGCGCACTTCCTCGCGCGCGAGTCCGGCGCCGCCCAGCCAGCCGAGATCGATGCCGGCGAACAGCGGCGTGACGTTCAGGTAATAGAAGCCCGTGCCGGGCTTGCCGACATTGCCCGTGAGCGCCGGCAGCAGGCCGACGGCGCGCATCACGTTGCCACCGGTCGCCTGGCGCTGCAGGCCCTGGCCGCACCAGAGCAGTGACGGGCCCGCGTCGTACAGCGCCGCCGCGGCGCGAATGTCGGCGGCCGGCACGCCGGTCTGCGCTTCGCCCCAGGCGGAGGTGGCGCGCTCGATGTCGGGCAGGACCTCATCGAAGCCCAGGGTGTGGGCGGCGATGAAGGCGTCGTCGAAGTGGCCATCTGCGCGCAGGCAGTGCAGCAGGCTGAAGGCCAGCGCGGCGTCGGTGCCGGGGCGCGGCTGCAGGTGCAGGTCCGCGGCCGCGGCGGTCTCGGTGCGCAGTGGGTCGACCACCACGACCTTGCCCGGCGCTTCACCGAGCCAGTGCTCGTGGGCGTGCGGCGCGGAATGCGAAGGATTGGCGCCCCACACCAGCACGCAGGCGGCGTCCCGCACGGTGCGTGGATCGAAGCCCTGGATGGAGGTGCCGAACTGCAGCGTCCACGCGACGTGACCGGCGGCGTTACACACGCTGTCCGGGTCGACCTCCGAGGCGCCGAGGAAGTTGAACAGCCGGTTGGCAAACAGGTAACCGATGAGCGACAGCGTGCCGGAGTAGTGGGTGTGCAGGATGGAACCCGCGCCGCGTTCGGCGATGGCGTCCCGCATGCGTGCGGCGATGGTGGTCAGCGCTTCGTCCCAGGAGATGCGCACGAAGTCGTCGCCACCGCGCCGGCCGACCCGCCGCAAGGGAAACTGCAGGCGCGCGCGCGGGTCCTGCCACACGCCGTTGTAGGCCACTGCGCACTTGCTGCACAGCTTGCCGCGCGCCGTCGGGTGCGTGGGGTCGCCGAGCACGCGCAGGCGGCCGTCGTCGCGACGTTCCACCACGATACCGCAGCCGTCGTAGCAGTCCCGCGGACAATTGGTCTTGATGAGGGTGGTCATGGCGAAGCTCCCCGTCGACAGGTGCACGCGGCATCACAGCACAGGGCGCGCGGACGAACAATGACGCCGGGCGTCATTGCATGATGGCGATCGCCAGGGTTGACAGTCCGCGGTGCGAATGGAATAAGGACCGCGGCGACGCGGGACTGTGTCGCCACCACGTCGCGGCCTGGGGATGGTCAGCGATTCGCAGGGACGCGGGCACTCACATCAAGCCGGGAGGACGGACATGAGTCTGTTGAATGAATTCAAGGAATTTGCTGTCAAGGGCAACGTCGTCGACATGGCGGTGGGCATCATCGTCGGAGGCGCCTTCGGCAAGATAGTGTCCTCCTTCGTGGCCGACGTGGTCACGCCGCCGCTCGGTCTCCTGCTCGGTGGCGTGAACTTCACCGATCTCGCCATCGTGCTGAAGGAAGCGCAGGGCGAGGCGCCGGCCGTGGCCTTGAAGTACGGTGCGTTCCTGCAGACCGTGTTCGACTTCCTGATCGTGGCCTTCGCGATCTTCATGGCGGTCAAGGCCATGAACACCATGAAGCGTCTGCGCGAGAAGGAAGAAGCGGCGGCGCCGCCGCCCGCGCCGCCAGCGCCCTCCAACGAAGAAGTGCTGCTGACCGAGATTCGCGATCTGCTGGCGAAGCGCTGACGCCGTGCTGAGCGCTAGGGGCGGCTGCCGCCCCAGCGCTCGTAGTGCGTCTTGCTGACTGCCGGTTCGCGCCGCACCGGCCCGAAGCGGCCGGCCGGCCAGCCGAGCGGTATCACCGCCACCACGCCGTGAGTGTGCGGGATGCCGAAATGATCGTGCAATTCCGCCTCGAACATCTGGTGCATGGTGGTGAGACTCGCGCCGAGTCCGAGCGCGCGCGCCGCGAGCAGCATGTTCTGCACGCAGGGGTAGACCGAGCCGTAGGACGGCGGCGCGAGTCCGACGCGGGCCTCGGCCGGCACCGCGAAGGGCCAGTCGCGTTGGCCGCAGACCATGACGAGCACCGGCGCCTCGTGCATGTGCTCGGCCAGATCGATCGCCGCGCGCGCCGTGCGGCCGGCGGGCGACGACCAGTCCATGCTGGCGAAGGCCGCGCCGAAGCGCTCCTTCAGCCAGTATTCGTAGCGTTCGCCGAAAAAGCGCTTGGCCGCTGGCTCGGTCACGACAACGAAGGCCCAGGGTTGGGTATTCGCGCCGCTCGGCGCCTGGGTACCCGCCTCGATGATGCGTTCCACCAGCGCCAGCGGCACGGCGTCGGGGCGCAGGCGGCGCATGGCGCGCATGGAATACATGGTGGCGAACAGGCCGGGGTCGTCGTGCATCGCTCTAGGCTCCTTCGCTTAGTTTGAAAATCATAGGCGACACCTTGCCAGCGGCGCGCGCTCCGCGCCACAGTGGGCCGCCGCCATCGCCACGAGGAATCGCCCATGCGCGTCGAACCCTTTCGCATCGAAGTCCCGCAAGCGCAGTTGGAAGACCTGCGCGCGCGCCTCGCCCGGAGCCGCCTGCCGAGCCAGGTGGCGGACGCCGGCTGGGATTACGGCGCCAATCTCGGCTACCTGCGGGAGCTGCGCGACTACTGGCTGGAGGCCTACGATTGGCGAGTGCACGAGGCCGAGCTCAATCGCTGGCCGCAGTTCCTCGCCGACATCGACGGCTGCAAGCTGCACTACCTGCACGCCCGCGCGGCGCGCGAGGACGCGCTGACGCTGGTCCTGACCCACGGCTGGCCAGGCTCGGTCTACGAATTCCACAAAGTGATCGAGCCGCTGACGCATCCCGAGCGGCACGGTGGCGATGCGCGCGACGCGTTTCACGTGATCGTGCCATCGTTGACCGGCTATGGCTGGTCCGAGCCCTGGCCGGCGCGCGGCTGTGACATCCGCATGGTGGCCGAGCGCCAGGTGAAACTGCTTCGCGGGCTCGGCATCGCGCGCTACGGCGTGCAGGGCGGCGACTGGGGCGGGCTGGTGAGCCCCTACATGGCGCTGATCGATCCGGCGGCGGTGCTGGGCGTGCACCTGAACATGTGTTCCACCGCGTCCACCGACGACGCCGAGGAGGCGCGCGCCCAGGGCGTGATGCCCGGGCGATCGTCGATCAGCCGCGAGTACTACTTCGAGCACCGCGGCTACGCGGTGATCCAGAGCCTCAAGCCCGACCAGCTCGCCTACGCGCTGAACGATTCGCCGCTCGGCCTCGCGGCCTGGATAGTGCAGAGCTTCTATGCCTGGAGCGACATCGGGGGCGACCTGGAGAGTCGCTTCAGCAAGGACGAGCTCATCACCAACGTCATGATCTACTGGCTGACCGAATCCATGCCCTCGGCCATGCGACTCTATAAAGAGTCGATGCTGACCCGGCGCTTCGGCCCGCCGGAGGCCTACGTCTCGACCCCGACGGCGGTGGCCCTGTTCAAGGACATTCCGCGGCCGAAGCGCGCCTGGGCGGAGAAGCTCTACAACATCGCGCGCTGGACCGAGATGCCCTCAGGCGGACACTTCGCCGCACTGGAGGAGCCGGCGCTGCTGGTGGACGACATCCGCGCCTTCTTCCGTACCCTGCGGTAGGGCGCCAGCGGGCCGCGCCGCTGTCAGGCCTCTGGTCGAAGTTATCTCGTCGACACCGAGGGTGCGCCTGGGCGGTGGTGGCAAGGCGCGATTCGCAGGTAATAGCCAGCTATTGCCAAGAATCGCAACGCAGCCACGGCCGTCCAGGTGCGGCCGAATGTAGATGTAATTTCGGCCAGAGGCCTAAGGCCTCTGGTCGAAGTTATCTCGTCGACACCGAGGGTGCGCCTGGGCGGTCGTGGCAAGGCGCGATTCGCAGGTAATAGCCTGCTATTGCCAAGAATCGCAACGCAGCCACGGCCGTCCAGGTGCGGCCGAATGTAGAGATAATTTCGGCCAGAGGCCT
>JAIEQK010000050.1 GCA_019747795.1 Gammaproteobacteria bacterium
ACGCGCGACGACCGCATCGACGGTGTGGTGATCACCTATGTCGAGATCACGGCGCTCCGCCTGGCAGCGCAGGAGGGGCGCCGCCTCGCCACTGTGCTCCGCGACGCCAACGACGCCGTGATCGGGTACGACTTCGCCGGCCGCATCGTCTTCTGGAACGCGGGCGCCCAATGGGCCTACGGCTATACCGAGCAGGCCGCGCTCGCGATGAACATCCGTGACCTCGAGCCCGCGGGGGCGAGTTCCACAGCGCTGGCTCTCGCCGAACGGGTCACCGGCGGCGCTTCGGAACGCGCGTCGAGTACTCAGCGCCTGACTGCCGACGGGCGGGTGCTGAACGTTTCCGTCGCGGTATCGGCGCTGCGCGACGACGCCGGCAGCCCGTACGCGGTGCTCAGCACCGAACGCGACATCACCGAGAGGCTGCAGCGCGAAAGCGAACTGCGCTTCCGTTCCATGGCGGACGACATTCCCACCCTGCTGAGAATCGAGGACGCGGACGGGCGGGCCCAATTCTTGAACCGCGCCTGGCTCGTCTACACGGGCGAGACCGCCGAGGAAGCCCTGCTCGCGACAGGCTGGCTGCGCTACGTTCATCCCAACGATCTTCCGGCCTACGTCAAGGGCATGAGCGAGGCGCGAAAGAATCGGACCCGATTCGAAGGCGACCTGCGGTTGCGTCGCCACGACGGCGTCTACCGCTGGATGAGAACGACAGCCGTGAGCCAGCGGAATGCCGACGGCCATTTCGCTGGACACGTGAGTGTGTCGGTCGACATCGAAGACCGCAAGCGTGCCGAACAGGCGGTCGCGCGCGAGGATGCGCGCAAGGACGAGTTCCTGGCAATGTTGGCGCACGAACTGCGCAACCCGCTGTCGCCGGTGGTCAACGCGGTCGCGGTGATAGAACGCTGCCATTCAGATGACCCCAAGATCGCCTGGGCCAGCGCCGTCATAACTCGACAGACTCAGCAGCTCACCCGTCTCGTCGACGACCTCATGGACATTGCCCGCATCAAGAACGGCAAGATCCCGCTCACCCGGGAGCCAATCGATGCCGCCGTCCTCGTCGAGCGGGCCCGGGAAATGAGCCAGGTCCTGATCGACAGCCGCAACCAGCATCTCGTGCTCGCGCTTCCGCCCAAGCAGGCGTACGTCGAGGGAGACCTGGTGCGGCTCACCCAGGTCATGAGCAACCTGTTGAACAACGCCTCCAAGTACTCTGATGCAGGCGGCGAGATCTGCCTGACGGTCACGAGTTCCTCGACCGAGGTCGCCTTCAGCGTGACCGACCACGGCGCCGGCATCTCACCCGAGATGCTGCCGCACGTCTTCGACCTGTTCGCCCAGGAGGACAACACCCTCGACCGCGTGCAGGGCGGCCTCGGCATCGGCCTCAGCGTCGTGGAGCGCCTGGTGCGGGCTCACGGCGGCTCGGTCGAGGCCCGCAGCCCGGGCCGCGGCGGTGGCAGCGAGTTCATCGTGCGCCTCCCTGCGCTCTCGCAGGAGAGGCGGGAAAGCGCGGGGCCGGGGGCTCAAGCGCACGGACCGTCGCGTACGCGCCGGCTCCTGGTGGTCGACGACAACGTGGACAGCGCGACGACATTGGCGGTGCTGCTCGAACAAGTCGGGCACGAGGCGCGGACCGCGAAAGACGGTACCGAAGCGCTGGCGATAGCGGCGACGTTCGAGCCGGACGCCGTCTTGCTGGATATCGGACTGCCCGGCATGAGCGGGTACGAGGTGGCGCGCCATCTCCGCGCGCGCGCCGGCACGGCCAGGGCACTGTTGATCGCCGTGACCGGCTACGGCCGGCCGGAAGATCTTGAACGCACGTGGGCCGCGGGTTTCGACCACCACCTGGTCAAACCCGTGGCCGTCGACAAGCTTCTGAAGCTGTTGAGCGACAAGCTTTCCTGAGGGCCTGGCGGAGCGCCCTCGCGTCGCATCCTTGTCGAGGCCGTCACCTGGAAACAGGGAGCATTCCTGCTATCCGCTGATTTCGGAAACAGGAACGTCGCCTTTTTCTGCGGCATCGCTCAGAGGTCGATCTCGAACCAAGCGCCGCCGTCGCGCGCGGCCTGGACCTCGAGCACGGCGGCGAGGCGCTCGAGACTCGCGAGCGTCGCCTTCTTGGCCGGCAGCTTGTGCTGCGGCTGAGGCAGCGCCGCGCGCAGGGCAGCGACCGTGGCGGCCACGCGTGCGGCGGGCACGGCCGCGTGCGCGTCCTCGCCGGGCACGCCGACGAAGGTCGACAGAGGTTCCACGCCGAGCGCCGTGGCGAGATCATCGAGCTTGTTCCAGGCCCGGCCCAGCACCGCGGCGTCATCGTCGTCGAGACCCTCGCAGTGCGGCTGCGTGGCGAGGTACATGGGACGCGTGGCGGTGCGGAGCGACTTCAGCGCCTCACGCTGATCGCGGCGCAGTTCGACGAGGAATGCCGGATCGTCGATGCACGCGAGCCAGGCATTGGCGAAGACTTCCTCCGCGCGCTGCATGGCGCGGCCAGCATCAATGACGTCGGCGGGCAAGTGCACGAGATTCAGCCGCGCGCCCATCAGCACGTAGACATAGTGCACACGCGCGTGGGTCTTCATGACCTCGACCGCACTCTCCGAGCGCCCATAGAGCGTCCGCGCCTGCGCCGCGAGATCATCGGCGCTCGGCACCATCGCATTCAGCGCCGCGATGCGCGCCGCGGAATAGATCTCGCCGCGCGCATGGCGCAGGCGCGTCGCCTCCGCGTCGAACGCCGCGCGCTCGCGCATCAAGGCTTCGCGGTGGGCTGCCAGGGCCGCGAGGCGCGCGCGCAGCGCATCGTCGTCGGCCAGAGCGAGCGCGCGCTCCAGGGCATGGGCTTCGAGCAGGTGATCGCGCGAGCGATCGAGAGGTGGTTCGTCGGCGGAATTCGACGCGGGCGCCATCACTCCCACTCGATCGTCGCCGGCGGCTTCCCCGAGATGTCGTACACCACCCGCGACACGCCCTTGATCTCGTTGATGATGCGGCGCGAGCAGAGATCGAGGAAGTCGTAGGGCAGGTGCGCCCAGTGGGCGGTCATGAAGTCGACGGTCTCGACCGCGCGGAGCGCGATCACGTGTTCGTAGCGACGTGCGTCGCCCTGCACGCCGACCGACTTCACCGGCAGGAACACGGCGAAGGCCTGGCTGACCTTGTCGTACAAGCCGTGGCGGTAGAGCTCCTCGATGAAGATGGCGTCGGCGCGACGCAGCGTCTCGGCGTATTCGCGGCGGATGGCGCCGAGGATGCGCACCCCGAGGCCCGGCCCAGGGAAGGGATGGCGGTAGACCATTTCGCGCGGCAGGCCGAGCGCCACGCCCACTTCGCGCACCTCGTCCTTGAAGAGTTCGCGCAGCGGCTCGATGAGCTTCAACTTCATGGTCTCGGGCAGGCCACCGACGTTGTGGTGCGACTTGATGACGTGGGCCTTGCCGGAGGCGGCACCGGCCGACTCGATGACGTCCGGATAGATGGTGCCCTGCGCGAGCCAGGCGACGCCGTCCAGCTTCGCCGCCTCGGCGTCGAACACCTCGATGAAGGTGCGACCGATGATCTTGCGCTTGGCTTCGGGGTCTTCCACGTCGGCGAGCGCGCCGAGGAACTGCTCGCTCGCGTCGACGCAGCGCACATCGACACCCATGTTGGCGGCAAAGGTCGCCATCACCTGCCCGGCCTCGTTCAGGCGCAGCAGCCCGTTGTCGACGAACACGCAGGTGAGCCGCTCGCCGATGGCGCGATGGAGCAGCGCCGCGACCACCGAGGAATCGACGCCGCCGGAGAGCCCCAGCAGCACGCGATCATCACCGACCATGGCCCGCGCACGGGCGATGCTGTCCTCGATGATGTTGGCCGGCGTCCACAGGCTGCCGCAGCCGCAGATGTCGTGTACGAAGCGCGCGAGGATCGCCTGGCCCTGGCGGGTGTGGGTGACCTCGGGATGGAACTGCACGGCGTAGAAGCGGCGTTCCTCGTCCGCCATGGCGGCGATGGGCGCGTTCTCGCTGGAGCCGATGAGCTTGAAGCCAGGCGGCAGCCCGGTGACGTGGTCGCCGTGGCTCATCCACACGTCGAGCAGGCCGTGACCCTGCTCGTTGACGTGATCCTGGATGTCGCGGAAGAGCTGCGAGTGGCCGCGCGCGCGCACCTGGGCGTAGCCGAACTCGCGCTCCGGCGCGCGTTCCACCGTGCCGCCCATCTGCACCGCCATGGTCTGCATGCCATAACAGATGCCGAGCACCGGCACGCCGAGTTCGAACACGCAGGCCGGCGCGCGAAAGGTCTCGTTCTCGTAGACCGATTCCGGGCCGCCGGAGAGGATCACCCCACGCGGGGCAAAGTCACGGATCTGCTGCTCGGTCTGATCGAAGGGGCGAATCTCGCAGTAGACGTTCGCCTCGCGCACGCGGCGCGCGATCAGCTGGGTGTACTGCGCGCCGAAGTCGAGGATCAGGATGCGATCGGCGTGGAGATCGGCGCGCGCGCTGAACGTGCTGGACATGCTGCGGGTCTCATCCTGGGCCGCGCGGCGCGCGCGGCGGTATCGTCAATGGCGCGGGTTCGACGGCGCTCGCTCAGTCGAGCCGGTAGTTCGGCGCTTCCTTGGTGATCTGCACGTCGTGGGCGTGGCTCTCGCGCATGCCGGCCGGCGTCACCTTGAGGAATTTGGGCTTGGTGCGCAGTTCGGCGATGTTGCGGCAGCCGGTGTAGCCCATGGCGGCCCGCAGGCCACCGAGCATCTGGTGCACGATGGCCGACAGCGGGCCCTTGTAGGGCACGCGGCCCTCGATGCCTTCCGGCACGAGTTTCTCGATCTCGCCCGCTTCCTGGAAGTAGCGATCGGCCGAGCCGTGCTTCTGGGTCATGGCGCCGAGCGAACCCATGCCGCGGTAGGACTTGTAGGAGCGACCCTGGAAGAGCTCCACTTCGCCCGGCGCTTCCTCGGCGCCGGCGAACAGCGAACCGATCATGACCGCGTGCGCGCCGGTCGCGATGACCTTGGCGATGTCGCCCGAGTAGCGGATGCCGCCGTCGGAGATGAGCGGCACGCCGGACTTGGCGAGACGCTCGGCGACGCTCGCCACGGCGGTGATCTGCGGCACGCCTATGCCGGTCACGATGCGCGTGGTGCAGATCGAGCCCGGTCCGATGCCGACCTTGACAGCGTCCGCGCCGGCTTCCACCAGCGCGTCGGCGGCGTCGCCGGTGGCGATGTTGCCGCCGATCACCTGGGCCGCCGGGTAGTGCTGCTTGATCCAGCGCACCATGTCGAGCACGCCGCGCGAGTGGCCGTGGGCGGTGTCGACCACCAGCACGTCCACGCCGGCCTCGACCAGCGCGGCGACGCGCTCGTGGGTGCCCGCGCCGACGCCGACCGCCGCGCCGACCCGCAGGCGTTCCTGGGAATCCTTGCAGGCGTTGGGGTATTGCTCGGCCTTCTGGATGTCCTTCACCGTGATCATGCCGCGCAGTTCGAACTCGTCGTTCACCACCAGCACCTTCTCGATGCGGTGCTGATGCAGGAGCGCGATGACCTCGTCCTTGGCGGCGTTCTCACGCACCGTCACCAGGCGTTCGCGGGGCGTCATGATGTTGGTGACGGGAATGTCGAAGCGCTTCTCGAAGCGCAGGTCGCGGCTGGTGACGATGCCGGCGAGCCGCCCACCGTCGACCACCGGTACGCCGGAGATGCCCTGCGCGCGCGTCAGGGCCAGAACTTCGCCGATGCTGGTGTTCGGGCTGACCGTGATCGGGTCGCGGATGACGCCGCTCTCGAACTTCTTCACCCGGCGCACCTGGGCGGCCTGGTCCTGCGGCGGCATGTTCTTGTGGATGATGCCGATGCCGCCTTCCTGGGCCAGCGCGATGGCGAGACGCGCCTCGGTGACGGTGTCCATCGCGGCCGCGAGCAGCGGGACCTGGAGTTCGATGTCGCGGGTCAGGCGGGTCTTCAGTTCGACCTCGCGGGGCAGGACGTCAGAGTAGTCGGGCAGGAGGAGGACGTCGTCGAAAGTGAGGCCGTCGCCGGTCACGCGCATGGGGGAGGAGTCCCGTAGAATGCAGGCGGAAATTATAGGGGCTGGGCCATTAACGGTAAACGACGCAGCGTGCGCGCACCCGCCTCGGCGGGCGCTCCGGGCGCGGCCGGCGAGCGCGCGGTCTACAGTGTCACGCGCCTGAACGACACCGCCCGCGCCCTGCTCGAGACCGGGCTCGGCAACGTATGGGTGGAGGGCGAGATCTCCAACCTCGCGCGCCCCGCCTCGGGGCACGTGTACTTCTCGCTGAAGGACGCCGCCGCGCAGGTACGCTGCGCGATGTTCCGCACGCGCAACCGCGCGCAGGGCTTTGACGTGCGCGATGGCATGCAGGTGCTGGCCTTCGGGCGGGTCAGCCTGTACACCCCACGCGGCGACTACCAGCTCATCGTCGAACTGTTGGAACCGGCCGGCGAGGGTCTGCTGCGGCTGCGCTTCGAGCAGCTGAAGAAGCGCCTGTTCGAAGAAGGCCTGTTCGACCCGGCGCGCAAGCGCCCGCTGCCGCGCTGGCCGCGCGCGGTGGGCGTGGTGACCTCGGCGAGCGGCGCGGCGGTGCGCGACATCATCACGGTGCTCGGCCGGCGCTGCCCGGCGGTGCCGGTGATCCTCTACCCCACCAGCGTGCAGGGCGAGGGCGCGGCCGCCGAGATCGCCGCCGCCATCGCCACCGCCAACCGCCGCGCGGAGTGCGATGTCCTCATCGTCGGACGCGGCGGCGGCTCGCTCGAGGATCTGTGGTCGTTCAACGAGGAAGTGGTGGCCCGCGCCATCCATGCGTCCGCCATTCCGGTGGTGAGCGCGGTGGGTCACGAGATCGACTTCACCATCGCCGACCTGGTCGCGGACCTGCGCGCCGCGACGCCCTCGGCGGCCGCGGAGCTGGTGTCCCCCGACTTGCAGGAGGTCGCCGCGCGCATCGCCCAGGGCCGTCAGCGGCTCGTCCAGGCGATGGCCCTGAGACTCAAGCGCGAGACCCGCGAACTCGCCCTGCTCGAACGCAGGCTGATCTCACCGCGCCGCCGCCTGGAGCAGCATTTCCAGCGCCTGGACGAACTGCTCGCGCGGCTGCCGACCGCGCTCACCACGCAGTTGAGCCTGAAGCGCAGCCAGCTGCGCGCGCTCGCCGCGCGCATCGGCGCGCTGTCGCCGCGCAGCCGACTGGCCGCCCACGATCGCCAGGTGCAGCACGCGCGCCATCGTCTGTTGACGGCGATGCGCCGCCAGCTCGATCTGCGCGAGGCGCGGCTCACGCGCTGCGAGCGCGTGCTGCGCGCCCTCGGGCCGGGCGCGACGCTGGAGCGCGGCTATGCCTTGGTGACGGACGTGGAGGGTCGCCTGGTGCGGGACGCCGCCACGCTCGCGCCGGGCGATGTGCTCACCACGCGCCTCGCGCGCGGCCGGGTCGAGAGCAGCGTGCTCAGCAGCGAAGCGCCCCCCGCCGACCTGGATGCGGATACGCCTCAGTCGTAGCGCCAGCGATACCACAGCGTGCCGAGCGCCTCGTAGACCACGTAGTGGGTCTCCACCAGGCCCTGCAGCGTCGGCATGACGTCAATGAGTCCGAAGCCGCGTATCGGGCGGTCGTGATGCGCGACGAAGCCCATCGGTGCCGGCACCACGCTGAACCCGGCGCGCTCGAACTCATGTACCGCGCGCGGCATGTGCAGCGCGTGGGTGACGATGGCGATGCGCCGGTAAGGCAGGCGCGCGCGGCTCTCGGTCGCGTTCTCCGCGGTGTCGAGGCTGCCCTCCTCGGTGCCGGCCACCTTGGCATGGAACTCATCTTCCAGCACACGGCGCATGATCTCGGCCTCGCTGTCGGCGAGACCCGAGGGCCGCCCGCCGCTGGTCACCAGCGGCAGGCCACTGACACGCTGCAGGTAGGCCGCGTAGCGCAGCCGCTCGAGCGTCAGGGGCATGGGATAGTCGGCGCCGCCGTACTCGGGCGCCGCGGCGCGCGCGCCGCCGCCCAGCACGACGATGGCCTCGGCGCCGCTGGTCGCGAGCGTCGCTGCCTCCACCGGCCTCGGACTCTCGAGTGCGCGGGCCGCGATCTCGGAGGTGAGCGGGGCCGACAGCACCCATAGCAGCGCCACCGTCAACCCGAGCAGGCCAGCGCCCACGCGCGGCCGTCGCAGAAGCAGCACGAGCCCAAGCACCCCCACTACCACCAGCAGCCCCGGCGGCAGGGCCATGTTCTTGACCAGCAGGTACAGCGGGCGGAAGTCCATCGCGGCGCGCCGCTCAAGGCTTCGACTGGGCGGCGGCCTGCAGATCGGCGTGGTAGGACGAGCGCACCAGGGGCGCGCTCGCGACGTTCTTGAAACCGAGGGACTGCCCGTACTCGGCAAGCTCGGCGAACTCGTCGGGTGTCACGAAGCGCTCGACCGGCAGGTGGGCGCGGCTCGGCTGCAGGTACTGACCCAAGGTCAGCATGTCGCAGTCGTGGGCGCGCAGGTCACGCATCACCGCGCGCACTTCCTCCAGGGTCTCGCCCAGGCCGAGCATCAGTCCGGACTTGGTCGGCACGGCGGGCTGCGCCGCCTTGAAGCGCCGAATGAGCTCCAGCGACCAGGCATAGTCAGAGCCGGGGCGCACCTTGAGGTAGAGCCGCGGCACGGTCTCCAGGTTGTGGTTGAAGACATCGGGCGGCGCGCTCTGCATCAGTTCCAGCGCCACGTCCATGCGGCCGCGGAAATCCGGCACCAGGATCTCGATGCGGGTGGAAGGCATGCGCGCGCGCACCGCCTGGATGCAGGCGACGAAATGCCCGGCGCCGCCGTCCCGCAGGTCGTCGCGGTCGACCGAGGTGATGACCACGTACTTGAGCGCCATGGTCGCCACGGCGTTGGCAAGGTGGGCGGGCTCCTCGGGATCGAGCGGCAGCGGCCGGCCGTGGGCCACATCGCAGAATGGGCAGCGCCGCGTGCACAGCGCGCCCATGATCATGAAGGTCGCGGTGCCGTGCGCGAAGCACTCGCCGAGATTGGGGCAGGACGCCTCCTCGCACACCGTGTGCAGCTTCTCCGCGCGCAGCAGCGCCTTCAGCGCCTGCACCTTGGGATCGGTGGGCGCCTTGGCGCGCAGCCATGGCGGCTTGCGTGGCAGCGCGCCGACGGTCGGTTCGACCTTGACCGGGATGCGCGCCACCTTGTCGGCGCCGCGCTGGGCGCGGGTGGGTTTGTCGGCGGTGTCGTGGTTCATCTTGGTTCCCGTGGCGGGTTCACCCCGCTGTCGGCGGAATTCAGGCAGGACTGTAGGTCGGACTTCAGTCCGACACTACCCCTCGGAGCGCCCCAAAGCGATGGTCGAGCCCGCCGATGAATGTCGGACTGAAGTCCGACCTACAGTCCGACCTACAGCGTGACGCAGGCCGGCGGCCGCTGTCATGTCTCCGCCGCGATCGGCGGCAGACATGGCTCGCCCTGGAGCACCTCCGGCGCGATTCCCCCGTGGAGCGCGCGCGCCAGCGCCGCGACCAGCGCCTCGGCGGCCGCGTCGCAGCTGACGGCTACGCCCAGGTCAGCGAGGCGGGTCACCGCGAGTCCAGCGTAGCCGCAGGGGTTGATGCGCGAGAAGGGCTCGAGTTCCAGGTCGACGTTCAGGGCCACGCCGTGGTAGCTCATGCCGTTGCGGATGCGCAGGCCGAGCGATGCGACCTTGGCAGCGCCCACGTAGACCCCCGGTGCGCCGGCGCGCCGCTCGGCGCCGATGCCCAAGGTGGCCAGGCAGTCGAGCACGCCCTGTTCCACGCGCCGCACGAGTTCGCGCGGCCCGAGGCCCAGGCGATTCAGATCGAGCAGCAGGTAGACCACCACCTGGCCCGGCCCGTGGTAGGTGACCTGGCCGCCGCGGTCGGTGGGGACGACGGGAATGTCGCCGGGTGCCAGCACGTGCTCGGGCTTGCCGCCGCGGCCCTGGGTGAACACCGGGTCATGCTCGACCACCCACAGTTCATCGTCGGTGGCGACGCCGCGCTCGGCGCTGAACTCGCGCATCGCCGCCCAGCAGCGGTGGTAATCGACCCGGCCCAGGCGCCGGACACGGAGCCTCATAGCACCATCAGCACGCGCTCGTGGGCAGAGAGCTCGGTGTAGAGCGCGTCGAGTTGCGCCTGGCTCTCCGCCCGCACCGTCACCGTCAGTGACACGTACTTGCCCTGGCGGCTCGGCGTGACGCGCACCGCGTCCGGCGCGAGCCCCGCGACGTGACGGCCGACGATGCCCCGCACCAGCGCATCGAAATCCGCCGCGGCGAGGCCCATGACCTTGAGCGGGAAATCGCAGGGGAACTCGAGCAGGCTGTCGCTGGAACGCATGGTGGGCGGGTCCGACGTGTGAGGCGGCGCGGGCCGCCGGGCGCTTCGCCGCGATTCTAGCGCGGTGGCACGCGGAACGAACGAAGTCGCCGGGCTGCGCCGCGTGCGACTTCGGCCGCTAACCTGGGTGAGCAATTGTAAAATTTCTGAAGACGGCGGCGGCTCGCGCCGCAGTGGTAGCGAGGCCGGGTGCTACTATGCCGGCTTAGCCCGCGCTCGGGCCGACAGCTGCGCTCTGTGATTCTGTGGGGGGAATCACGGCATGGAAAACGTACTCATCGCGCTCTATTACGTGGCGGCGATCGTCGTGATCGCGCTGCACTACATGGGCTGGCTCGCCGACCGCGGCCTCGAGTGGGTGGTCTACGTCATCGCGGTGCTGCTGTTCCCCATGCTGTATTTCGCCTACCTGCCCTGATCGTCCGCGCGCCGCGTCGCGCGCCCTACCCTCTCAAGCCTCGCGCGACAGCGATTTCGGCCGCTGGTGCGCCACCAGGCGCGCGCTGCCTGCCCGCGGATCGGCCCAGCCATCCGGCAGGTCGAGCACGTAGACCGCCGCCGTGGGAAAGCTCTTGGCGTGCTGTGGCAGCGGCCGCCGCGCATCCAGCAGCCACGCCACCAGTTCCTCGAGCCCCGGGTTGTGCCCGACCAGCATCACTTCGCGCTGCTCGCCCTGGCGCTTCAGCACGGCCTTCAGCGTCGGCAGGCCGGCGTGGTAGAGCTCTTCGGGGTAGGTGGCGCGCGCCGCGAGGTCCAGCTCGAGGTCCTCGCCCATGCGTTCCAGGGTCTGGCGGGTGCGCCGCGCGGGCGAACAGAGGATGACGGCGGGCAGGTAGCCCGAGTCCTTCAGCCAGCGCCCCATGTGCCGCGCGTCGCGCAGCCCGCGCTCGGAGAGCGGTCGCGTGAAGTCGTCGCCGGCGCCAGCGAACCAGTCGGACTTGGCGTGGCGCATGAGCACCAGGCGGGTGGTGGTGGCCATGTAACTGCGTGTCGCGCTCCCCTCGCGAGTACGTCGCGCGCAATCGACCTCCCAGGCGCGCGGGACTTTTTATAGCACAAGTGACCGGCGCTCGATGCCGAGCGAGGGCTCATGCGTCGAACGCCGCGCCGTCGCCGCCCGCCGCCCGCCGCCGCGCTCGTGCTACAGTCCCGCGCCCTCGAACAACGTCGGATGCCTGTCTGCGATGCACCCCGCCGCCTCGGAAGTCGCGCTGTCGCTCGCCGGTCTGCGCAAGGTCTACGGCAACGGCAAGGAGGCGCTGCGCGGCATCGATCTCGAAGTCGCCGCGGGCGACTTCTTCGCCCTGCTCGGGCCGAACGGCGCGGGCAAGTCCACCACCATCGGCATCGTCAGCTCGCTGGTGCGCAAGTCGGCCGGCACGGTGAAGGTGTTCGGCATCGACATCGATCTGAACTTCTCGCTCGCCAAGGCGCAGCTCGGCCTGGTGCCGCAGGAGATCAACTTCTCGCAGTTCGAGACCGTGCAGGAGATCCTGCTGAACCAGGCTGGGTACTACGGCATTCCGCGTCGCGCGGCGCTGGCCCGCGCCGAGAAGTATCTCACCCAGCTGTCGCTGTGGGACCGACGCGGGGACGTGTCGCGGACCCTGTCGGGCGGCATGAAGCGGCGGCTCATGATCGCCCGTGCGCTGGTGCACGAGCCGCGCCTCCTGATCCTCGACGAGCCGACCGCCGGCGTCGACATCGAGATTCGCCGCTCGATGTGGGAGTTCCTCGCGCGTATCAATCGCGAGGGCACCACCATCATCCTCACCACCCATTACCTGGAGGAGGCCGAGCAGCTGTGTCGCAACATCGCGATCATCGACGGCGGCCAGATAGTCGAGCATTCGTCCATTCGTGAGCTGCTGGCGAAGCTGAACCAGGAGACCTTCGTGCTCGACGTCGCGGCGCCCCTGCCGGCGGTGCTGCCGGCCAGCGACTTCGCCTGCAAGCGCATCGACGACCATGGGCTGGAAGTGACGCTTGCGCGCGGGCGCAAGCTGAACGACGTGTTCGCCGAACTGTCCGCCGCCGGCATCGAGGTCACCAGCATGCGCAACAAGAGCAATCGCCTGGAAGAGCTCTTCCTGCGTCTCGTGCGGGAGAACGTCGACCATGAGTGACCCGCGCGAGGCCCGCGGCCTGGACCAGCGCTTCTACCTGGTGGCCTTCAGCACGCTGGTCATCAAGGAGTGCAACCGCTTCCTGCGTATATGGCTGCAGACCGTGCTGCCGCCCGGCATCAGCATGGGACTGTACTTCGTGATCTTCGGCCACCTCATCGGGCCGCGCATCGGCACCATGGGCGGCTTCGACTACATGCAGTACATCGCCCCCGGCATCATCATGATGGCGGTGATCACCAACGCCTATTCGAACGTCACCTCCTCGTTCTTCGGCGCCAAGTTCCAGCGCCACATCGAGGAGATCCTGGTGGCGCCCATGCCGGACGAGCTGATCCTGGCCGGCTACGTCACCGGCGGCGTCTGCCGCGGCGTGTGCGTCGGCGCGCTGGTGACGCTGGTGGCGTCGTTCTTCACCGATCTCGCCGTACACTCCTACCTGGTGACGTTCACGGTGGTGGTGCTGACCTCCACGTTGTTCTCGCTCGGCGGCTTCATCAACGCGATCTTCGCGCGCAAGTTCGACGACATCTCGATCGTTCCCACCTTCGTGCTGACCCCGCTCACCTATCTCGGCGGGGTGTTCTATTCCATCGACCTGCTGCCGGACTTCTGGCGGCACATGTCGCTGTTGAATCCCATCCTCTACATGGTCAATGCCTTCCGCTTCGGCATCCTGGGTGTAAGCGACATTCCGCTCGCCCGCGCCTTCGTGGTGATCGCCAGCCTGGTGGTGGTCCTGACCGTGTGGAGCCTGTACCTGCTGAAGCGCGGCGTCGGCCTGCGCACCTGAGTGTCGCCCTGTAGGACTGTCGCGTATGGCGCACACCCCGCGCCGTGCCGCATAGTTCCCGGCACACGCACGACAAGAGACCCGGCGCCCATGTGGCATCCCGACCTGCCCTACTGGGAGTTCGCCCTGCGCGGCGTGGTGGTGTACTTCTTCCTGCTGGCCTTGCTGCGGCTGACCGGCAAGCGCCAGGTCGGCCAGCTCTCGCCTTTCGATCTCGTGCTGCTCCTGCTGCTGTCCAACGCGGTGCAGAACTCCATGAACGGCGGCGACGACTCGCTGACCGGCGGCCTGGTCTCCGCGCTCGCGCTGGTGCTGGTCAACTGGTGCGTGGGCTTCGTCACCGCGCGCAGCAGGACGGCGGAGACCTGGGTCGAAGGACGGCCCCAGATCCTGGTGCACAACGGCGTGCTGTTCGAGGATGTCATGGCCAACGCACAGCTCAGCCGTCATGAACTGAACGCCGCGCTGCGCCAGGGAGGCTGCGCAACGCTCGCCGAGGTGCGTCTCGCGGTGCTGGAGAACAACGGCGCGATCAGCGTGCTGAAACGCGAGCAGGGCTGAGCGCCGTCGACGGCCAGGGAGCGCGATGCCAGAATCAGGCTTTGCGTTCTGGAGAACGACCGCGATGCCTGCCAATGTCAGCCAGCTACCCGATTGCACCGCGAGCGAGCTCACTGCGCTGTATGCCCGCGGTGAGGCCTCGCCCGTGGAAGCCGCGCAGGCGGTGCTCGAGCGCATCGCCGCACTGAACGGCAGCCTGCGCGCGTTCTGTCACCTGTCGCCCGACGAGACGCTGGCCATGGCGCGGGCCAGCGAAGAGCGCTGGCGCGCGGGCCAGCCCTGCGGACCGCTGGACGGCGTGCCGGTGTCCATCAAGGACCTCATCCTCACCCGCGGCTGGCCGACCCTGCGCGGCAGTCGCGGCATTCGCGCGGACCAGCCCTGGGACGTGGACGCGCCCGTCACGGCGCGGCTGCGCGAAGCGGGCGCGGTGCTGCTCGGCAAGACCACCACGCCCGAATACGGCTGCAAGGGCGAGACCAATTCACCGGCCACCGGCATCACCCGCAACCCGTGGAACACGACGCGCACGTCGGGTGGCTCATCCGGTGGCGCGGCCGCGGCGGTGGCTGCCGGTATGGGGCCCATCGCGATCGGCACCGACGGCGCCGGCAGCGTGCGCATCCCCGCGAGCTTCTGCGGCAATTTCGGCTTGAAGCCGAGCTTCGGCCGCGTGCCGGCCTTTCCGCTCTCACCCTTCGGCACGGTCGCGCACCTGGGCCCGCACACCATGTCGGTGCGCGACGCCGCGCTCGCCATGAACGTGATCAAGCGACCGGACGCGCGTGACTGGACCTCCCTGCCCTACGACGACCGCGACTACACCGTCGGCCTCGAGGACGGCATCGCGGGCCTGCGCGTCGCGTGGTCACCGACGCTCGGCTATGCGCGCAACGTGCATCCCGAGGTGGCCGCGGCCTGCGCGCGGGCGGTGCGCCTGCTCGAGGACCTGGGCGCCAGGGTCGAGGCCGTGGACCCCGGCTTCGACGATCCGCTCGAAATCACCATCGGCCTGTGGTTCCTGGGCTCGCTGACCCTGTGGAGCACGCTGAGCCCGGAACAGCAGGCGTTGTCCGATCCCGATTTCGCCGCGCAGGCAGAGCTCGGCCGCGCCTACAGCGCGCTCGACGTCTCGCGGCTGAACGTGCGTCGCGGTCAGCTCGGCTCGCACATGCGTGGCTTCATGGAACGCTACGACCTGCTGGTGACGCCGACCATCGCGGTGCCGGCCTTCGCGGCGCGCGAACCGGCCAGCGTGCCGATGACGCCGGAGTCCATGCTCGGCTGGACGCCCTTCAGCTATCCCTTCAACCTGACCCAGCAGCCGGCCTGCACCATCCCCTGCGGCCTGACTGCCGACGGGCTGCCCATCGGGCTGCAAATCGTGGGTCCGATGTTCGGCGACGCGCTGGTGCTGCGCGCGGCGCGCGCGTTCGAAACCCTGCAGCCGCTGCCGCGCCCGACCCTGGGCTAGGCCTGCCGCGACGGCCGGCGGGCGCCCAGCCCGTCGGACCGTTGATCCAGATCAGCCAGGCGCGCGTCTACGCCACCGAGACTTCAGACACCAAACCATAAGCGAGGGGACTCACGCCCATGAGCGTTTCATCTATCGCGAGCCGCGCCAAGTCCAAGGCCGAGCACTTCGACGTGCTGATCGTCGGCGCCGGGATCTCCGGCATCGGCGGCGCCTATCACCTCTCCACCCAGTGCCCCGGCACCAGCTTCGTCGTGCTGGAAGCGCTGGACAGCTTCGGCGGCACCTGGTGGATGCATCGCTATCCCGGCGTGCGCTCGGACAGCGATCTCTACACCTTCGGCTACCGCTTCAAGCCCTGGATCGGGCCGCCCATCGCGACCGCGGACGAGATCCTGAAATACATGGGCGAGGTGATCGAGGAGAACGACCTCGGCCAGCACATCCGCTACCAGCACAAGATCGTCTCCGCCAGCTGGTCCAGCAAGGACAGTCTGTGGACCGTCGAAGCGGTGCGCACCGACACCAACCAGCAGCTCACCTTCACCACCAACTTCCTGTGGATGTGCCAGGGCTACTACCGCCACGAGAAGGGTTACACCCCCGACTGGCCGGGCATGCAGGACTACCAGGGCACGCTGGTCCATCCGCAGAACTGGCCGAAGGATCTCGATTACAAGGGCAAGCGCGTGCTGGTGATCGGCTCCGGCGCGACCACCGCCACGGTCGTGCCGGCCATCGCCGCGGACTGCGAGCACGTCACCGTGCTGCAGCGCTCGCCGACCTATTTCATTCCCGGCATGAACCAGAACGATCTCGCCGATCGGCTGCGCAAGCTCGAGATCAAGGAGGAGTGGATCCACGAAATCGTGCGTCGCCAGATCCTCTCCGACCAGCGTGAATTCACGCGTCGCTCGCGCGAAGAGCCGGACGTCGTCAAGCAGGAACTGCTGGCCGGCGTGCGCGCCTACCTGCCCGAGGAAACGGTCGAGGCGCATTTCACGCCGCGCTACCGCCCCTGGCGCCAGCGCATCGCCTTCGTGCCCGACGGCGACATCTTCAAGGGCGTGGCGGCCGGCAAGGCCAGCGTGGTGACGGACGAGATCGAGCGCTTCACCGCCAATGGCGTGCTGACCAAGTCCGGACAGGAACTCGAGGCCGACATCATCATCACCGCCACCGGTTTCAACCTGAGCGTGCTCGGCGACATCGCGTTCACCGTCGACGGCCAGGCGGTCGACTTCGCCGACAGCGTGACCTACCGCGGCATGATGTTCACCGGCCTGCCAAACCTGCTGTGGATCTTCGGCTACTTCCGCGCGAGCTGGACGCTGCGCGTGGACCTGCTGTCCGACTTCCTGTGCCGTCTGCTGAAGCACATGAAGGCACGCGGTTCCACCAAGGTCTCGGTGGCGCTGCGGCCCGAGGACAGGGACATGAAGCTGCTGCCGTGGATCGACACCGAGGACTTCAATCCCGGCTACATGCTGCGCGGCCTGGAGCTGCTGCCGAAGCGCGGCGAGAAGCCGGAGTGGCAGCACACCCAGGACTACTGGATGGAGAAGGACGCGGTGCCGGCCATCGATCTGGACGACCCCGTGTTCGTCTACGAGGGCGGTCCGCTGGACGGTCGCCTGCGCGAAGCGGCGAACTGAGGCTTTAGTCCCCGCTGGGCGTCGTCGCCTGTTCGCGACGGCGCCCGCAACTTGCCGCCTGCGTGGCTCAGCGCAGGCGGAACTCCTTGTAGCGCTGGAATTCCCGCCAGGCACGCTCGGCCAACGGTTGGGTGCCGTCGCCGACCACGCGCCCGTCGAGCCGCGCCACCGCGACCAGGTCGCGGGTGGTACTGGTGAACCACACCTCGTCCGCCGCGCGCAGCAGCGCCTCGTCGACCGTCGCCTCCGCCACTTCGATGCCGCAGCCCTCGAGCACATCGAGCAGCAGCGCGCGCGTCACGCCCGGCAGGATCAGGTGCGAAAGCGGCGGCGTCCACACGCGGCCGTCCTTCACCACGAAGACGTTGGACGAAGACCCCTCGGTCACTTCGCCGTCCCGCAGCAGCACCGCCTCGTAGGCGCCCGCGGCGAGCGCGAGGTTCCGCAGCAAGAGGTTGGCGAGCAGCGCGGTGGCCTTGATGTCGCAGCGCAGCCAGCGATTGTCGGTGAGCGTCACGGCGTCGACCCGGTCGAGCCCTTCGCGAGGCGTGAGCGGCCGACACATGGCGAACACCGTCGGCGCGACGTTCACCGGGAAGGCGTGGTCGCGCTCCGCCACGCCGCGGGTCACCTGCAGGTAGACCGAGTGATCGCCGCCGCCGTTCTCTGTCACCAGCCGCTCGAGCACTGAGCGCCACGCGGCGGCGTCCAGCGGCGCCGCTATGTGTACCGCCGCCAGGCTGCGCTCGAAACGCTCGAGGTGTTCCTCCAGCGCGAACAGGCGCCCCTTGAGCGCCACCAGCACCTCGTAGACCGCGTCGCCGAAGATGAAGCCGCGGTCCAGCACCGAGACCCGCGCCTCCGCCAGCGGCAGGAACTCGCCGTCGAGGTAGCAGATGCGCGGCGCGCCGTCGCTCACTTCAGCATCAACCGCAGGTCGTCGTAGAGGCGCGAGAACAAAGAACCCTCGGGGACCTCGGCCAGCGCGACCAGCGGGATCTCGGCGACTTCCTGCTCGTCGAGATTGAGCGTCATGTGGCCGAGGGGCTGCCCCATGGTGAGCGGCGCCTTGATTGGCTCTTCGAGCTTGGCCACCGCCTTCACATCCTTGAAGCGACCGCGCGGCAGCGTCGCCCACACCGGCTTCAGAGAACCGACCGCCACGGTCTCGGTGGCGCCGCCCCAGACCTCGGGCGAGGCCACCACCTGCTTCGCCTCGTAGAGCTGCTTGGTCTCGAAGAAGCGGTAGCCGTAGTTGATCAACGCATAGCTCGCCTCGGTGCGGGCATCGTCGGAGGCCGTGCCCATGACCGCCGAGATCACGCGCATGCCCTCGCGCTGCGCCGAGCTGATCAGGCAGAAGCCGGCCGACTCGGTGTGCCCGGTCTTGATGCCGTCGACCGTCGGGTCGCGGGTCAGCATGCGGTTGCGGTTGTGCTGGCGAATGCCGTTGAAGGTGAACTCCTTCACCGCCGAGCGCTTGTACTCCTCCGGGAACTCGCGGATCAGCGCGGCCGAGAGCTTGGCCATGTCGCGCGCGGTGGTGTAGTTGTTCGGATCGGGCAGGCCGGTGGCGTCGGAGAAACTGGTGTTGGTCATGCCGAGCGCCTTGGCATGCTTGTTCATGAGCCCCACGAACACCTCTTCGCTACCGGACACGTGCTCGGCCAGCGCCACGCTCGCGTCATTGCCCGACTGGATGACGATGCCGTTCAGCAGCATGTCGACCGACACCTGCTTGCCGACCTCGAGAAACATGCGCGAGCCTTCCATCTTCCAGGCCTTCTTGCTCACCGTGACCTGGTCGTCGAGATGGATGAGACCTTCCTTGAGCGCGTGGGAGGCGGCGTAGACCGTCATGATCTTGGTCAGGCTGGCCGGCTCGACGCGCTCGTCGGCGTTCTTCTCCGCCAGCACGGCGCCGGTCTGGAAGTCGGTCAGGATGTAGGACTTCGCGTCGATGGACGGCGCCGGCACGGTCGCCGCGAGCGGCCCGGCGTCGGCCGACAGGGTGACGGCGAAAAGGGCGACGCCCATGACGAGCCGGCGCGCGCGTGAGAGAAGGTCGGTTCCGTACTGCATGATTCAATTCGCGATGAAGTGATGTTGGGTGATGCCGAGCTTCTCGACGGCGGCGACAGCCTGGTCGGCGACCTCGGTGGAGGGCAGGGGTCCGATCTGCACGCGATAAAATACCTTGTTGTTGCTGACGATTTCACGTATCTCGACGGTCGCGGTGACGCGTGCCGCGAGGCGCTCGGACAAGCTTTCGGCATTGCGTCTGTCGGCGTAGGCGCCCACCTGCAGCCAGGTGCCGGTCACCGGCGCGGGCGCGGGCGTGGTGGCCGGACGCACCGGCGCCGCCACGGGCGGTGGCGGCGCGATACGCGC
>JAIEQK010000087.1 GCA_019747795.1 Gammaproteobacteria bacterium
TCGCCGGCATCGCACGGAAGCGCGGCATCCACGTGCGCGAGGCGCTGATGGACGTGATGGGCGCCGGTCGTCCGCTGCTGCATCTGATCGGCGACTATCGCGGCAGCCTCGACATGCAGTACGAGACCATCGCCAATCCGCACTCGGTATTCGGACTCTCGGACGGTGGCGCGCACTGCGGCGTGCTGTGCGACGCGAGCATGCCGACCTACATGCTGGCCTACATGAGCCGCGACCGTAAGCGCGGCCCGACGCTGGCGTTGGAATACACCGTGCACAAGATGACCCGCGACACCGCGCTGGTGTACGGGCTCACCGACCGCGGCCTGCTGGCGCCCGGCTATCGCGCGGATCTGAACGTCGTCGATTTCGATCAGCTCGCGCTGTTCGATCCGGAGATGGTCTACGACCTGCCTGCGGGCGGTAAGCGCCTCATCCAGAAGGCACGCGGTTATGTCGCGACGGTGTGCAAGGGTGAAGTGACCTACGAGAACGGCGAGCACACCGGGGCGATGCCGGGGCGGCTGCTGCGCGCGTGAGGCAAGAATTCGCGGCGCCGTGCATGGCGGGCTGAAACCCGCCCTACCGGGAATGTCGGACTGAAGTCCGACCTACAGGCTGCGTTGTAGAGCCAATTTCAATCGGCCGTGCACGGCCTGTCGGCGCCGGTAGCGGCCGTCACGTCCCCCGCGGCTTCGCGCGGTGCGTGGCCTGCGCGGTCCAAGGATCGTCGGGCCAGGGGTGCTTGGGATAGCGCCCCTTCAGCTCCTTCTTCACCTCCGGATAGGTGCGTTCCCAGAAGCCCTTCAGATCCTGCGTCACCTGTATCGGCGTCTGCCGCGGTGACAGCAAGTGCAGCAGTACCGGCACGCGGCCGCGCGCGATGCGCGGCGTCTCGGCGAGGCCAAACATCTCCTGCAGCTTGACCGCCAGGACCGGCGGTTCGCCGGGCGCGTAGGCGAGACGTCGACGCATGCCGCTCGGCACGGTGAGCGCCTCGGGCGCATGTTCGTCGAGCGCGCGTCGCTGCGCGTAGTCGAGGCGCTGTTCGAGCGCCTGCGTAAACGCCTCCGCGCCGATGTCGGCGAGCCGCGCCTTGCCGGCGCAGAGCGGCGCGAGCCACTCCGCCTGGCTGGCCGCGAGCGCGCTGTCGCTCACATCCGGCAGGCCGAGTTCGGGACACCAGGCGCGCAGGTTGGTGACGCGTGCCTGCCATTCGCGCGATGCGTCGGTCCACGGCAACGCATCCACGCCGAGCGCGGCGATGCCCGCCGCGAGCAGCGCCGCGGTCTCGTCGTCGCGCGCCACGCCGTGGGCGCGCCGTTCGAGCACGATGGCGGCGAAGCGCTGCTCCTCGAAGTCCTCCACCGCCCGGCTCTGCGGATTGAAGCCGCGGCTGCGCCGGCGTTCGAAGCGCCGCGGAAACTGCTGTTCGAGAAAGACCTGGTCGCAGGGCGCGGCGCGCTGCACCAGCGCGTCGCGTGCGTCCTGGCGCAGTTCGGCGATGGCGAGCCAGGGTTCTCCGACCAGGGTAGACGCCGGCCCGAGCTGCGCGCCGCGGCCGTTGGCGAGCACGTAGCGGCGCGGATTGTCCGGCGCCTGGTGCGCGATGCGATCCGGATAGGCCAGCGCCAGCACATCGCCCACCGCGTGCAGCGCCGGCGCCTCGCGCTCGTCCTTCACGCCGAGACGACCGCGCCACTGGCGCGCGGCCTGGGCGACCGCTGCGAGCGCGCCGCGGTGTACCTCGACTCCCGCGCCGCCACCGGTGCGCTGCGCGTGCAGCGCCGCGAGGCGCACGCGCAGGTCGTCGTTGCGCCGCGCATCGCCGAACAGTGGGTCGCGGCCTTCGAGCAGCGCGGCGATGTCGCAGGCGAGACCGCGCCAGGGCGCAGGCGCGCGCAGCATGGCGTTGGCGAGCCGCGGATGCGCGCCGAGCGCGAGCATCGCCTTGCCGTGGGCGGTCAGCTGGCCGTCGTCATCGAGCGCGTCCAGCGCGCGCAGCAGATCCTCGGCCTGGGCCAGGCTGCCGGGCGGCGGTGGATCGAGAAAGCGCAGATCTGTCGAACCCCAGGCCTTGATCTCGAGCAGCAGGCTGGTGAGCTCGACTTGCTGGATTTCGGGACGCGTCGCCGCATCGAGCAGCTGCGACTGCGGCCACAGCCGGTAGCATCGCCCTGCGGCGACGCGTCCCGCGCGTCCCGCGCGCTGGCGCGCCGAGGACTGCGCGATGGTGACGGTCTCGAGCCGGCTCATGCCGCTCACGGGGTCGAAGCGCGGCTCGCGCGCGAGGCCCGTGTCGACCACCGCGCGCACGCCGGGCAGCGTGACGCTCGATTCGGCGACGTTGGTCGCCAGCACGATGCGGCGCATGCCGGCGGACTTCAGCACGCGCGCCTGGGCGTCGACGTCCAGTTCGCCGTGCAGCGTCTCGACGGCCACGCCGAACTCGGCGACGAGTCGCGCGCTGCGCTCGATCTCCGCCTTGCCTGGCAGGAAGCACAGCACGTCGCCCTCGGTCTCGGCGAGCGCGGTCTCGACCGCGCGCTTGAACTGCAGCTCCGGCGTCTCGCGCGGGCCCAAGGGGCGATACGACACCTCGACCGGATAGCTGCGCCCTTCGGAGGTCACGCGTGGCGCATCGAGATAGGCCGCGAGCCGTTCGCCGTCCAGGGTCGCGGACATCACCACCAGGCGCAGTTCGGGTCGCACGCCGGCCTGTACCTCGAGACACATGGCGAGCCCGAGGTCGCTGGCGAGATTGCGCTCGTGGAACTCGTCGAACAGCACGGCCGACACGCCATCCAGCAGTGGGTCGTCCTGCAGCATGCGCGTGAGGATGCCCTCTGTGACGATTTCGATGCGCGTGCGCGCCGAGACCTTGCGCTCGAAGCGGATGCGGTAGCCGACCGTCTCGCCGACGGCTTCACCCAGCGCCGCCGCCATGAAGCCGGCCGCGGCGCGCGCGGCGATGCGCCGCGGTTCGAGCATCAGCACGCGGCCTGTACACCAGGGCTCTCCGATGAGCGCGAGCGGCACGCGGGTGGTCTTGCCCGCGCCGGGTGGCGCTTCGAGCACCAGGCGCGGATGCCGGCCGAGACTCGCCAGCAGATCTGGCAGGACGGCATCGATGGGCAGGGGATCGGCGGACATCGCAGAGGCCACTCGCGGCGGGCCCGGCATTCTGGCGGGGCGGGAGAGCCTTGCCAATCGTCGTCGCGCAGGGGCCCAGAAACGACGAAGCCGGCGCGAGGCCGGCTTCGTGGGTGCGGTCTGGCAGGATCAGCCCTGGGTGCGTCGACGCCGCAGCAGTCCGAGCCCCGCGAGCGCCGTGCCGAGCAGCGGCAGAGCGGGCGGCACCGGCACCGGGTTCGTGCCGTTGATCTCCACTTCCGCGATCTCGAGGTAGTTGCGCGACAGCAGCGTGATCTTCACGCGGTCGGCGAGCACGTTGTCGAAGGTGAACGCCATGCCGCGGGTGACCGGCGGCGCCAAGGTCACGAAATCCGCGACGAAGGTCGTGATGTCCTGGGTCGAGACCAGGGTATCGCCGTTGAAGAGTTCGAGCCGGAAGGGATCGATGCGGTCCTGGCAGCAGTCGGTGCGACCGAAGAGGTTGAGGCTCGTGATGCTGTAGACCTGGTCGAGCTGCAGCTGCCACCAGTCGAACAGCCCGTCATCCGAGGGGCTCGGATCGGTGTTGTTGGTGATGGTGACGCTGCCCTGGAAGAAGTTGCCGTTGCGATTGCCGTCGATGGCGAAGGCGGCATTGCCGTTGATGCCGAAGCCGACGAGGTCCGAGGACTGGGTCGCCGTGCCGAGCAGGGCGACGTTGTCGGCCATGGCCGGGGCGCCGACCAGGGTGAGCAGGGCGGTGAGTCCGAGGGCCTTGAGTTTCTTGTTCTTGAGCACGATCCACTCCCGACAGCCAATGGGCTGCTCCTTTGTTTCGAGTAGTTTCAAAGGAGGGCGGTCAGCCGGTGAACGCCGACTGGCGTGAAGTGCGCGACATTCCAGGGAGTTGCCAGCCCCGCCCGCCAGGGCGGGGCTGGTCGCAAGAACCTCAGGCGGCGACACCCGGCGCGAGCCGCGCGCGCTGGTTCACCGCGCCGAGAATCGCCCGCAGCGAGGCCTCGACGATGTCGCTGCTGCGGCCGACGCCGCAGTAGCGGTTGCCGTCCAGGTTCAGCTGCACGTAGGCCACGGCCTCGGCGTGCGCGCCGCCGGCGCTGGACAGCGTGTGCTCGTTGTACTCGACCAGCACCAGCTTCTTGCCGGTGTGGCGCTCGAGCGCGTCGACGAAGGCGCCGACCACGCCGCTCGCATGGCCTTCGAGCTTGACCGTGCGATGCGCGTCGCGCAGCGTCGCGGTGAGACGGTCGGCGCCCTGGTCACGGGTCGCCTGGTAGCCCTGCAGCTCGTAGGGTTCGGCGTTGCGCACGTAGTGATTCTCGAACAGTTCGACGATCTTCTCGGGCGCCACTTCGCTCTCGCTGTCCTCCGCGTACTTCTGCACCACGGTGCTGAAGTCGATCTGCAGCCAGCGCGGGAGCTGGTAGCCCTGCGCCTGTTCGAGCACGTAGGCCACGCCGCCCTTGCCCGACTGGCTGTTGATGCGGATGACCTCCTGGTAGCTGCGGCCGAGATCGGTCGGGTCCACCGGCAGGTAGGCCACGTCCCAGGCGTCGCGGCCCGGACGCTTGGCGAGACACTTCTTGATCGCGTCCTGGTGGCTGCCGGAGAACGCGGTGAACACGAGTTCGCCCGCCCAGGGATGACGCGGATGCACCGGCAGCTGGGTGCATTCCTTCACCGTGCGGATGATCTCCTCCATGCGCGAGAAATCGAGCCTGGGATCGATGCCCTGGGTGTAGAGGTTCATGCCCATGGTCACGATGTCCATGTTGCCGGTGCGCTCACCGTTGCCGAGCAAGGTGCCCTCGACGCGCTGCGCGCCGGCCATGGTGGCGAGCTCCGCGGCGGCGACCGCGCAGCCGCGATCGTTGTGCGTGTGCAGGCTGATGATCACCGCGTCGCGGCGGGCGATATGACGGCACATCCATTCGATCTGGTCGGCATAGATGTTGGGCGTCGCCATCTCGACGGTCGACGGCAGGTTGATGATGCAGGGCTTCTCCGGCGTCGGCTGCCAGATGGCGGTGACGGCGTTGCACACCTCGACCGCGTAGTCGAGCTCGGTGCCGGTGAAGCTCTCCGGCGAATACTGGAAGGTCCAGTCGGTCGCCGGGTAGCGCGCGGCATAGGCCTTGACCCACTCGGCGCCCTGGGTCGCGATGGCTTTCACGCCCTCGCGGTCCAGTTCGAACACGTCGTTGCGCTGAGTGGTGGAGGTCGAGTTGTAGAGGTGCACGATGGCGCGCTTGGCGCCCGCGAGCGCCTCGAAGGACTTCGCGATCAGCTCCTCGCGCGACTGGGTGAGCACCTGCACGGTGACGTCGTCCGGGATCATGCGGTTGTCGATGAGGTGCCGGACGAAGTCGAAGTCGGGCTTGGACGCGGCCGGAAAGCCGATCTCGATCTCCTTGAAGCCGACCTTCACCAGCAACTGGAACAGCTGCAGCTTCTGCGCCACGTTCATCGGCTCGATCAGCGCCTGGTTGCCGTCGCGCAGATCCACGCTGCACCAGCGGGGCGCGGCGGTCAGGACCTGGTCGGGCCAGGTGCGATCCTTGAGACCGATGGTGGGATAGGGGCGGTACTTGGTGTAATCGAAGCTGCTCATGGGACTGTCCTCGAGCGCCGTTCGTGGCGGCGGGCTGGTTTGGAGTGCGACGGTCCCGGCCGGGTAGGCGAGGCACCGCGTGCGGAGCGCAGTATAGCCAGGGACGGTTAGCGAAAGATTGCGAATTCGCCAGCCGAGAGGCCAGAATTTGCAATGATCGGCTAACAAGGGCATGGTTCTTTAGGGAAAGCGGCCATGATTGCCGGTTTGCCCTTTGCCCGCCCGCTCACGGAGGCCGCCATGAAGCTCGACCGTATCGACAAGCGCATCCTGACCGAGATGCAGGCCAACGGTCGCATCAGCAACCTCGAACTCGCGGAGAAAGTCGGCCTCTCGCCCACCCCCTGCTCGCGCCGCGTGCGGCAGCTGGAAGAGGCGGGGGTCATCGAGCGCCATGTCACGCTGCTCAACCAGGCCAAGCTGGGACTCACCATCACCGCCATGATCAGCATCACCATGGACCGCCACACGCCGGAGCGCTTCGCCGCCTTCGAGCGCCAGGTGCGGGATTTTCCCGAGGTGATCGAGTGTTCGATCGTGACCGGCCAGGCGGCCGACTACCTGCTGAAGGCGGTGCTGCCCGACATGACCTACTACGAGGAATTCCTGCTCGGCCGCCTGACCCGCATCGAAGGGGTGACCGGCGTGCATTCGAGCTTCGTGCTGCGGCGGGTGATTGCGAAGACCGAGCTGCCGCTCGATCACATCGACCAGACGCGCCGCCCGGGCGGCGGCGCGCGATCCAGACGTTGAGCGGGGAGGCGGCGGCTCAGTCGCCGAGCACGCTGGTCAGCTGCTTCTCGGCGGCCTTGGCTGGCACGCGGATGTAGCCGTCCTTGACCACGATGGCCTGGCCCTCGGCCGACAGCACCATGCGCAGGAACGCGCGCTCCAACGGCGCCACGGGCTTGTTGGGCGCCTTGTTCACGTAGATGTAGAGGTAGCGGCTGAGCGGGTACTTGCCGGACAGGGCGTTCTCCTCGGTCGGTTCGATGAAGACGTCGCCCTTGCCCGCCAGCGGCACCCCCCGAACCCCGGAGGTGCGGTAGCCGATGCCGGAATAACCGATGCCGTTCAGCGACTTGGTCACGCCCTGCACGACCGAGGCGGAGCCCGGCTGCTCGTTGACGTTGTTCTTGAAGTCGCCCTTGCAGAGCGCGTGCTCCTTGAAGTACCCGTAGGTGCCGGACACCGAGTTGCGGCCGTAGAGCTGGATGGTGCGGCTCGCCCATTCGCCAGGCAGGCCCAGGTCGCCCCACTTGGTGATGTCGCTCGGATGGCCGCACATGCGCGTGGCGGAGAAGATCGCGTCCACTTCCTCGATCTTCATGCCCTTGATCGGATTGTCCTTGTGCACGTAGATGGCGAGCGCGTCCACCGCCACCGGCACCGCGGTGGGCTTGTAGCCGTACTTGGCCTCGAAGGCGTCGATCTCGTTCGACTTCATCAGGCGGCTCATGGGCCCGAGGTTGGAGGTGCCCTCGGTCAGCGCCGGGGGCGCGGTGGCCGAGCCGGCGGCCTGGATCTGGATGTTGACGCTGGGGTAGAAGCGCTTGAACTGCTCGGCCCACAGGGTCATGAGGTTGGCCAGCGTGTCGGAGCCGACGCTGGTCACGTTGCCCGAGATGCCGGACTCGGTCTGGTAGGGCTTGAGCGCGGCGTCTTCGGCATGGGCGGGGCCCGCCAGCGCGCTGGTGACGAGCAGGGCGAGGGCAACGAGAGAGGGTTTCGACACGGGCTGACTCCGCTGGCGGTGAACTGGCGCGGAGTATGTGATCATTTTGTGACAATTTGGTGACGGCCCGCCCGGCCTTCGGCGGCCCATCGCGCGCGACGCGGCGCCGGGGGTCAGAGCTCGGTCGGCGCGTTGCCGTCGAGGTCGGCCTCGGTCTTGACCTGGTTGCGACCGCCCTGCTTGGCGGTGTACATGGCGCGGTCGGCGCGCTCGAACACGCTGTCGATGTTGTCGTTGGCGCGGAACTGGCCGACGCCGCAGGACATGGTCACACGCACCGGCGTCTCCTTGTGCCGGAACGGGCAGTCCTCGATGTGCCGACGGAGCTTTTCCAGCATCGTGCGCGCGTCGTCGACCGAGGTCTCCGGCAGCAACAGCACGAACTCCTCGCCGCCGTAGCGGCACAGGACGTCAGACTCGCGAATGACCTCCTTCAACTTGGAGGCCACCGTCGCCAGCACCTTGTCGCCGGCCGCGTGGCCGTAGCGGTCGTTGATTTCCTTGAACAGGTCGAGGTCGATGACGGCCAGGCTCAGCGCGCCCCCGTAGCGCTTCCAGCGGGCGAAGTGCTTGGTCACCATCTCGGTGTAACCGGTGCGGTTCAGGATGCCGGTCAGGGGGTCAATCAGCACGCGCGCGTGCTGGACCTCGAGGTCCTCGCGCAGGTGCATGGCCTGCTGTTCTAGGTCCTTCAGGCGGCCGGTCATGCGCTCGAGAGCCTCGCCGGCCTCGTTCGCGCGCCGCGTCTGCGTGGCGACGAACTGCTTCAAGCCATGGTCGACGACTTCCAGCCGGTCCTCGATCATGGCCTTGAGGTCGTCGAGGCTCTGCGCCTCGCGCGCGTTCACCCGCAGTTCTTCGAGATCGCCGCCCACGGCGTCGGACAGCTGCAGGGCGTCGGCCGCGCTGTCGGCATAGCTCTCGCGCGAACGCAGCATGGCCTGCTCGAACTCCTGCAGGCGACGCGCCGTGGCGCGCAGGAACTCGCCGAGGCGGTTCAGCTCGGCCTGCAGTTCGTCGCGCATGCGCATGACCAGGGCCGACAGCCCGGCCGCGCAGGGCCTGAGATCCTCGGGGCGAGCGAGCGCTTCGACGGTGCGGCGCAGTTGCCCGGCGTCGGCGGCAAGGTTGCGGGACACCGGCAGGCGATCGACCAGGTCCAGCAGCGCCTGGCGGACGAATTCGGGGTAGCGCTCGCCGGCGGTGGCGTGGGCGAGCTTCTCGGACAGGAGCGCGGCCGAGCGCTCGACGTCCTCGAGCACCTCGGCGGTGGCATTGCGTGCGGCGATGCGACGCCGAACTCTCTCAACCTCCGCGACCAGCGCGGCGGGCGTCTCCAGGTGCTCGAGGAAGTGATCCAGCAGGTTGGGTTGGTCCGGCGCCTGCGCCGGCAGGGCCGCGACCTCGGCCACCGCCACGGCGGGCGGCGCGACGTCCAGGTCCAGGGACACGATGGTATTGACGATTTCGTCGATCAGCCGCTGCAGCATCGCGTCGCGTCGACCCGCGCGCAGCAGGCCGCCCAGGTCCTTCAGCTTGCTGTCGAGGTCGGCATTGCGGCCGTGATAGGCCAGCGCCAGTCGCAGAATGCCCCGCTGCAGGCGGGAAATGGTCTCGGCCGAGGCGCGCTCGAAACTGTTGTCGCGCTTCGGCGGAGGCGATTTCGGCGATTTGAGTGAACCGTTCAAGGGCGCGACCGACATTGTTCTTTCGACGTCTTGTCTGCTGATCACGCCGTTCGTCAAAGGGCGCACGCCGAGTTGCGTGCACGATGCGAGGACAGCGCACCAGGGCGGTCCGCTCTCACTCGAGGTGAAGAGGCTGGCCAGCCCGCGGCCGCATGCGCCGCGGGTGTGGGAAGCGCGCCGGGCAGCGCGCTTCCTACCGCTTGTGCTCCTTATCGGCCAGGGTTTCGACGACCTTTAGGAGGGTCGCGTAGTCGCCGGCTTCCTGGCCGCTGGTGCGGTACTTGCCGTTGACGATCACCGCCGGCACGCCGGTGATGCCGTACTGGCGGGTGAGGGAGATGGCGTGGCGCGCCTTGGTGTCCACGTCGAAGGACTCGTAGGCCTTCTTGAATTCCGCTTCCGGCACGCCCTGGTCGGTGAAGAAGCCCTGCACTTCCTCCACGGAGAACACCTTGCGACCCTCGCGGTGGATGGCTTCGAACAGGAGCGGGTGGATCTTGTCCAGCACGCCGAGCTGCTGCGCGGCGTAATAGGCCCGCGCGTGGATCTCCCAGTTGTGGGCGAAGACCGCCGGCACGCGCACGAACTCGATGTACTCGGGCTTGTTCGCCAGCCATTCCTTGAGCTGCGGCTCGAAGGCGTAGCAGTGCGGGCAGCCGTACCAGAACAGCTCGACCACCTCGACCTTGCCCTCGGCGACGCTGGTGGGCACCGGTGGCTTGACCTCCTGGTAGTGCTTGCCCGCGACGAGGTCCTCGGCATGGGTCGGGAGCACGACTGCCAGCAGCAGCAGCGCGGAACACAGCAGGCGATGAATCTTCATGATGGTGTTATCCCGAAGCGTTGCCGTGCGCGAAGCACCGCGGCCCGCGGCGCAGGGGCCGCGGACCGTGGACACGCTCAGTGCAGGGCGGAGATGAAGGTGGCGAGATGCTTGGCGTCCTCGTCGCTCAGGCGCTTGGCGATGGTACGCATCATCTGCGCCTGGTCGGTTTGACGCGCGCCGCTGCGATAGTTCTGCAACTGGGCGACGGTGTAGTCGACGTGCTGGCCGCGCAGTGCCGGGTAGCCCGAGGCCGGGTTGCCCGCGCCGTCGGGGCCATGGCAGGCCATGCAGGCAGGGATGCCGCGTTCGGCGTCGCCACCCCGGTAGAGCTTCTGGCCAGCGGCGGCCGCATCAGCCGCATCGGCGGCGAGCGGCTTGATGTTCAGGGTCTGGGCGCCGAAGTAGTCGGCGATCTCCTGCATGTCGGTCTCCGACAGCGGGGCCGCCATCGGCGACATCATCGGGTTCTGACGCGCGCCGGACTTGAAGGCCTTCAGCTGGGCGACGATGTAGCTCGGGTTCTGGGCAGCGAGATTCGGCCAGATCGGATTGCTGCTGTTGCCGTCCGCGCCATGGCAGGCAGCACACACTTGCGCCTTGGCTTTGCCGTCGGCCTGTGCCGTGGCAGCGACGAACGCCACGCACAGCGCGGCCACCACCAGGAACGCGTTCCTGTTATGCATTTCTTGATCTCGCTTGCGGAAAGACGCCGTGATTATATACGTTGCAGGGCCGCGATCTGCACCACCATACCGGCCAAGAAACTCTGCTCACGCAGGATTGGACGGCGCTCGATGAACGATGCAACCGAAGCGGCGCGCAAGCTGCTGGCCAAGGCGCGCTTCACGATCAGCGTGCCCGAGCCGCGTCTTCTGCCGGCCGATGGCGGCCGCGAGATCGCCTTCGCCGGTCGCTCGAATGCCGGCAAGTCCAGCGCGCTCAACCTGCTCTGCGCCCAGCGTGGTCTGGCGCGCACGAGCCGCACCCCGGGTCGCACCCAGCACATCGTGGTGTTCGAACTGGACGCCGAACGGCGGCTCATCGATCTGCCGGGCTTCGGCTACGCGAAGGTCGCCAAGAGCATGCGCGCCCATTGGGAGGACGCTCTGCCGGAATACCTGGAGACGCGCGCCTCGCTGGCCGGCGTGATGCTCCTGATGGACATCCGCCATCCCTTCAAGCCTCAGGACCAGGCCTTGATCGCCTGGTGCCTGGCGGCCGGCGTGCCGCTGCACGTGTTGCTCAGCAAGGCTGACAAGCTTGGTCGGGGCCAAGCGAGCGCCACCCTGCACAGCGTGAACGCCGAACTCAAGCGGGCCGGCGCGAATGGCCATGCCCAGCTGTTCTCGGCGCTGAAGGGCGACGGCACGCAGGAGGCCTGGCGAGTGATCGCCGAGTGGCTCGAACTGGAATAAAAAAAAAAGGGCCCCGGTCTGGGCAGTTAGGGGGACTACGCCGACCGGGGCCCCTTCACGTTTGCCCGATTGGGGGGTCGGGCGACGCCGGCTCTGGGAGGGGGTGAGCCGGCTCGTTCTGGCGAACGTGAGGCTGTGACCGGCGCTCGCGCGCGATGGTTCCGACCATCACGGAAAAATTCTGCTGAGCTCTTCGAGGGGAGTGGCTGCGACGGCAGCACGAACGGCCCCGCGTGGGGGCCGTGATCGATGGGCGGGGGAGAAGCGGCGGGCGCGCTCCGCGCCCGGCCGGGTCGAGGACCCGGCTCAGTTCATGCCGTACTTGCGGCGGAACTTGTCGACGCGGCCGGCGGTGTCCACGATCTTCTGCTGGCCCGTGTAGAACGGGTGGCAGGAGGAGCAGACGTCGAGCATCAGCTGGTCACCCGACAGGGTGGAGCCGGTCTCGAAGGTGTTACCGCAGCTGCACTTGACGGTGACCTGGTGATACTTCGGGTGGATGTCCGCTTTCATGGGGCTGCGCTCGGTGGCTCGCGAAAAGGGGACGAAGTCTAAGACCGGTACACCGTCGATTGCAAGCCGCGGTTGCGCTCAGTGTTCGGCGGGCGGGCGCTTGAAGGGCAGCACCGCGGCAGCCTCGCGCGGTGCGAGGGGCACCGGCCGGTCGCCGCTCAGTTGCTCGAGACCCTCGACCAGGCCACCGGCGCCGAGCACCTTGTCCCACATCATCGAGGACAGCTTGAGGCAGGCGGCCATGGGTGTGCCGGCCCGTTCGCGCTCGCGATCGATCTGCCACTGCAGACCGCTGAGTCGCTGCTTGCGCTCGGGCGGCGCGGACTCGATGAGGCTCTCCAGCACCTTGCGGCGCGCGCTCTCGAAGCCCTGGGGATCGTCGCGGGCGAGGTCGGCCCAGCGCTCGAATTCGAATTCGTCGTTGTGCTTGTCCATGGCGAAGAGACTACTGAAGGCCGGGTGCGTGCGGACGCGACCTGTTCCACATTTCACTGCGCACTGCGGTAAAGCATTGTGTCCCTCAAGCCGTCCAGTGCGCGATCACCGGCGCATGGTCCGAGGGCTTCTCCCAGCGACGCGGCGCGAGGTCGATGGCGCAGCCCGCGCAGCCGATACCGAGCGCGGCGCTGGCCAGGATCAGGTCGATACGCAGGCCCTCGTTGCGGCGAAATCCGCCGCCGCGGTAGTCCCACCAGGAAAAGCTCTGGGGCGCCTGCTCGAAGCTGCGAAACACGTCGACCAGCCCGAGCGCGGTCAATGCCCGCAGGCGCTCGCGCTCGGCCTCGCTGCACAGGATCTTGCCGCGCCACGCCTCCGGATCGTGTACGTCGCGATCGTCCGGCGCGATGTTGAAGTCACCGAGCAGCACGATCCTGGGCTCGCTTGCCATGAGGGTCGCCACCCAGGCGGTGAGCGCGTCCAGCCAGGAGAGCTTGTACGCGTACTTCTCCGACCCGACCTCCGAGCCGTTCGGCACGTAGAGATCGACCACCAGGCAGTCGTCGACCCGCGCCGCGAGCACGCGTCGCTGGGGGTCGTCGAAACCGGGAATGTCGGTCGCCACCAGCGTCGCGGGCCGCTTCGACAGGAGCGCCACGCCGTTGTAGCTCTTCTGGCCGCTGAACAGCACGTGGTAGCCGAGCGCCGCGAGCTCGTCCTTGGGAAAGTCGGCGTCCTGGACCTTGGTCTCCTGGATCGCGACCACGTCCGGCGCGGCTTCGCCGAGCCAGGTGGAGAGATGGGCGAGACGCGCGCGGATCGAATTGACGTTCCAGGTGGCGATGGAAACCATGTCTCAGACTCGAAAGCCGCCGTGGCGGCGGCGGTTCATGAGATCCACCACGTAGACGCCGGCGCCGAAGGCGAGAGCCGCCAGCACGAGCAGCAGCGTGGTCAGGGTGCCGGCATACTCGCGCAGCACCACCGGCACGAGCGCGGCGGTGTCGTCGAGCTCGGCGCGCGCGGCGTACTCGGCGAGCTTGCGCTGCGCCTCCTCCAATGACTTCTCGAGGTCGTCCCGCGAGCGTTCCAGCTCGACCAGGCGCGCGTCGGGTGGCTGGTGGGTGGTCTTGACCTGGGTGCGCAGCGCCGTCACCTCGGTCTGCAGCGTGCCGGCCCTGAGCTTTTCCTCGGACAAGCGACCCTTGAGCTCGGTGTTCTCCTTGGTCAGCAGATCGATCTCGGCCGCCGCGGTCTCGGCGTTGGCCGGGGTCACGGCCCCCCCGCCGCCGCGCGCGGCCTGCTCGAGCTGCTGCATGCGCGCCTCGAGCGCGGCCTTGTCCTTTTCGAGTTCGGTCACGCGCTGGCGGGCGGGCATCTCGGCGCTCAGGTAGGCCGCGTCGACCCAGCCCTGGGTGCCGCCCGGTTCGGTCACCTGGGCGACGTCGCCGTCGCGCTTCAGCACCTCCACCGCCGTGCCGGTCGGCACCACCTTGAGGATCGCGCTACCGGTGTCCTGGCTCGCGTGGATACCCATCAGCAGGCGATCGATGACATAGGCGGTTTCGGCCGCCGCGCCCACGCTGAGCGCGAACAGCAGAAGGCCGTGCAGGACGCGGGCGAACATCGTACTGCGCGCCGGTCAGCCGAGGAGGCCAGCCTGGCGCAGCAGCGGCGCGACCTCGGGGTCGCGGCCGCGAAAGCGTCGGAACAATTCCAGCGCATCCTCGGCGCCGCCGTTGGCCAGCACGGTCTCGCGGAACGCGCGGCCGGTGGCGGCATTGAAGATGCCTTCCTCGGTGAAGCGCTCGAAGGCGTCGGCGGACAGCACCTCGGCCCACTTGTAGCTGTAGTAACCCGCCGCGTAACCGCCGGCGAAAATGTGGGTGAAGCTGTGCTGGAAGCGGTTCCAGGCCGGTGGCGTCACCACCGCCACCGCGCGCCGGACGTCGTCCAGCAGCGCCTGGATGTCGAGGCCCGGCGCGTAGTCGCGATGCAGCTTGAAATCGAACAGCGCGAACTCGAGCTGACGCACGGTCTGCATGCCGGCCTGGAAGTGACGCGCGGCGTTCAGACGGTCGAACAAGGCCCGCGGCAGCGGCTCGCCCGTGTCGACGTGGGCTGAAAGCAGGTCCAGCGATTCCCGCGACCAGCACCAGTTCTCGAGGAACTGGCTGGGCAGTTCCACCGCGTCCCACGGCACGCCGTTGATGCCGGCGACCGCCGGCCGGCCTATGGTGGTGAGCAGGTGATGCAGGCCATGACCGAACTCGTGGAAGAGCGTGGTCATCTCGTCGTGGGTGAGGAGGCTCGGCCGGCCATTCTGCGGCGGCGTGAAATTGCAGTTCAGGTAGGCGACCGGCAGCTGGGTCGCGGGCCCCTGCTGCCAGCGCGGCAGGCAGTCGTCCATCCACGCGCCCGAGCGCTTGCCGGCGCGGGCGTAGAGATCGAGGTAGAAGAAGCCGAGTGGCTCGCCGTCGGCGTCCTTCACGGCGTGAAACTCGACGTCGGGATGCCAGGTGTCGACGCCGGAGACCGGCTCGAAGGCCAGCCCGAACACGCGGCCGGCGATGTCGAACAGCCCGGCGCGCACCCGCGGCAGCGGGAAATAGGGACGCAGCTCTTCCTGGTTCAGCTGGTAGCGATGCCGGCGCAGCTGCTCCGCGGCGTAGGCCACGTCCCAGGCGGCGAGCGCCTCCAGTCCCAGCTCCGCGCGGGCGAAGGCTTCGAGTTCGGCGAATTCCCGAGCCGCCGCCGGACGGGCCTGGCGCGCGAGGTCTTCGAGGAAGGCGATGACGGCGTCGGTCGAGGGCGCCATCTTGGTCGCGAGCGATAGCTCGGCGTAGTTGCCGAAGCCGAGCAGGCGCGCGAGTTCCTGGCGGCGCGCCAGCAGCTCGTGCATGACCGGGCCGTTGTCGTGCTTGCCGGCCTGCGGACCCTGCTCCGAGGCGCGCGTGGTGTAGGCCTCGTACAGCGCGCGGCGCAGGTCGCGATCGGCGAGATTGCTCATCGCCGGCACGTAGCACGGCAGGTCGAGGGTCAGGCGCCAGCCGCCGAGTCCCTGCTGCTCGGCCCGCGCGCGGGCCATGGCGAGCGTCGAGGCCGGCAGGCCCGCGAGGCGCGCCTCGTCGTCGACGTCCAGCGCATAGCCCTGGGTCGCATCCAGCACCTGTTCCTCGAAGCGGTTGGCGAGCTGGGCGAGTTCCACGCGCAACGTCGTCACCCGCGCCTTGGTCGCGTCCGGCAGGTCCACGCCACCCAGGCGGAAGTCCCTGAGCGCGTTGTCGATCAGGCGGCGCTGCGCGCGGTCATAGCCGGCAAAGGCCGGGCTCGCGCGGAGCTTCTGGTAGGCGGCGCAGAGCGCGGCGTTCTGTTCCAGCTCGGCGCCGAAGGCCGAGACGCGCGCGACGCACTCGGTGTAGGCGGCGCGCAGCGCCTCGTTGTCGGCGACGTTGTGCAGGTGGGACAGCGGACCGAACAGGCGGTGCAGTTCGTCGGCCATCTCCTCCATGGGCGCGACGATGCTGTCCCAGTCGGGCTCGGTCTGGCTGGTAAGTGCAGCGATGCGTGCGCGCTGCGCCGCGAGCAGCGCATCGATGCGGGCCACCGCGCCCGCGGCGTCGAGTTCGGCATAGCGCGGCACCCGCGCGAGGGTGTGGGCGGCATGGGCGTTCATGCCGCGCATTATGCAGGAGTGCGGCGCGGGCGGAACGGCGGCGCTTCAGCCCAGACGAACCGCCGCCGCCCACAGCGCCAGCGTGCTGAGCGCCGTGCCCAACGCGCCCTCGACCAGGGCCGCGCGACGGCTGGCCGCCACCACGTGTTCGTCGCCCAGCGCGGAAATGATGTAGGGCAGGTCACGCGACGCGGGCGGGCCCATCAGGTCCACCGGCGGCGGCGCGCCTTCGCCCTCGGCGCGCGCGGCATGGACCTCGCGCGTCGCCGCCTCGCGCGCGGCCGACCATTCCCCGGCACCGATGTGGCCGTCACCGTCGGCATCGAAGCGCGCGAGCAGCGTGGCGCGATCGCGCTTCCAGTCGCGCAGCCGCGCCGCCACGTCTTCATCGAGCCGTAGCGGCGCGGTATGGCTGGCGTGGGTCGTGAACTGGCCGATGACGTAGAGCGGGTCGCCGGGGCGGATGAGATGTTCGGTGAAGCGCCAGGACTTGCCGAGTCCGTCGGTCCAGCGCAGCCAGGGGTGGCCCTTCGCGGGCGGCAGGCCGGCCGGCGCGCGATGATGGCTGTACCAGACGTCCACCTGGCCCGGGTAGACCGTCGCGCCTTCCGGGTCGACCGCGCACATACCGCTGGTGTCTTCCAGTTGGAAAAGGTTGTCGCTGGTGTCACGTTCGACCGTCACCCAGCGCCGTTCATTGCGCTTCTGGCCGCTCTGTTCCAGGTGTTCGATGCGGTAGTGATACCAGGCGCAGCGGCGCCGCGAGAGGGGCGCATGAATCGGCTCGCCGTCCATGAGGTCGGCCATGCCGCGCAGCTCCGTGTAGCCCTGGGCGGCCGAGCGGATGAGCGCGGTCGGGGTGTTCTCGATGAGCCGCCCGTGCGCCAGGCTGCGGAAAGCCGCGCGCAACAGGAAGCCGGCGAGTGCGAGCGCCAGCAGCCAGCCGCCCCAGAAGGGCGCGGGCTCGACGTAGCGCAGATCGGCGATGAACCGCGCGAGCTCCGCCATCCGGGCGCGCTCAGCTGAACAGCGCGCCCAGGTCGACGTCGCGCTTTTCCTCGGCGCCGAACTCGAGCAGCGTATGCGGCCCGAAGCCGAACCAGCGCGCGACCAGCACGTCGGGAAAGGTCTCGATGCGGATGTTGTTCAGCGTGACCGCCTCGTTGTAGTACTCGCGCCGGTCGGCGATGGAGTTCTCGAGCGTGGTGACGCGGTCGCGCAGGTGACGGAACTGGTCGTCGGCCTTCAACTCGGGATAGTTCTCCGCCACCGCGTAGAGCTGGCCGAGACCCGCGCGCAGCGCGCTCTCGCCCGCGCCCACGCCGGCCACGTCGTTGCGCTGGTTGGCGGCGAACACCGAGGCGCGTGCTTCCGTGACGCGCGCGAGCGTGTCCTGCTCGTGGCGCATGTACTGCCGGCAGACCTCGACCAGTTTGGGCAGTTCGTCGTGGCGCTGCTTCAGCAGCACGTCGATGTTGGCCCAGGCGCGGCGCACGTTGTGCTTGAGGCTGACCAGCCCGTTGTACAGCAATACGCCGTAGGCGAGCAGCACGCCGAGCAATACCGTCAGCACGATGGTCTGGACCGGCATCGGAAACCTCCTAGGGGAGCCGCGAGAAAGGCTATCATGGCGACTCATCATCGGCCCGTCCGCGCGCGGACTTGACCGCCGCCCGCCCAGCCCAGGAGAAGTCGCCATGCAAGGGGACGCCAAAGTCATCGAATACCTGAACCGCGTGCTCAAGCTCGAGCTGACCGCGATCAACCAGTACTTCCTGCATGCCCGCATGTTCAAGAACTGGGGCTTGAACAAGCTGAACGAGAAGGAGTACCACGAGTCCATCGACGAGATGCGCCACGCCGACAAGTTGGTCGAGCGCATCCTGTTCCTGGACGGCCTGCCCAACCTGCAGGACTTGGGTCGCCTGCGCATCGGCGAGAACACGGTCGAAGTGCTGAAGGCCGACCTCGCGCTCGAGTACGAAGCGCTGCCGGTGCTGCGCGAAGCGATCGCCCACTGCGAGACGGTGTCGGACTTCGTGAGCCGCGAGCTCTTCACCGAGATTCTCGAAGCCGAGGAAGAGCACGTGGACTGGCTGGAGACCCAACTCGGCCTGGTCGACCGGCTGGGCCTGCAGAACTACCAGCAGTCGCAGGTCTGAGGCCCGCGGGCGCCGGTGCGGCGCCCGCCCCCTCCCTGGAAGGGGTAGTGGGAACTACATAGTTGCGAATGTTTCTCGTTTTTACTACTGTTACCGGCAACGCACACTCAGTGGTTGCCCGCCATGTATGTCTGCATCTGCAACAACGTCACCGAGAGAGACATAGAAGACGCCGTCCGTAGCGGCGCCCGCTCGCTGGAATGCCTGGAGCGACGCCTCGCGGTGTCCACCTGCTGCGGCCAGTGCCGCTGCTTCGCCGACGATGTCCTGCGCGAGGCGCTGGGCAGCCTCGAGCGCGAGGAGCCGACGCTCGCCCTCGCTTCCTGACCTTCTCTCGGGCGGCGCTCAGCCGGCGACGGCCGCCGGCGCCGCCGCCACCAGCGGGCCGCACACCGGGCAGCGCGGGTCGCGCCGGAACTTCATCGTGTGCCACTCCATCTCGAGCGCGTCGAGCAGCAGCAGCCGGCCGGTCAGGTCGGTGCCGAGCCCCATCAGCACCTTCAAGGTCTCCATCGCCTGCACGCTGCCGATGATGCCGAGCAGCGGCGCGACCACGCCGGTCTGGGCGCAGGTCTGGCCGCCCGCCTGGTCGTCGTTGAACAGGCAGCGATAGCAGGGGCTGCCCTCGGTGCCGGGGTGGAATACCGTCACCTGGCCCTCGAAGCGGATGGCGGCGCCCGACACCAGCGGCTTGCCGTGCCGCGCGCAGGCGCGGTTGATGAGGAAGCGGGTTTCGAAGTTGTCGGTCGCGTCGACCACCACGTCGACGCCCGGCAGGAGCTGGTCGAAATCGGACTGTTCGAGCCGGCGCGCGATCGGCTCGACGCGCGTGTGGGGATTCAGGGCCGCGATGCGATCCCGCGCCGACTCCACCTTGGGGCGCTTAAGATCCGCCGTGCCGTGCACGATCTGACGCTGCAGGTTGGAGAGTTCCACGTGGTCGTGGTCGACCAGCACCAGTCGGCCGACGCCGGCCGAGGCGAGGTACATGGCGATGGGGGAACCGAGACCGCCGAGGCCTATCAGCAGCACTGAACTCTCGATGAGCTTGTTCTGACCTTCGATGTCGATCTCGGGCAGCAGGATCTGCCGGCTGTAGCGCAGCAGCATCTGGTCGTCCATCGTCGTTCTCCGCGGTGAGTCGGGACTGAGTGTCGCCGAGCGCGGGAGCGCGTTCAATCAGCCGCGCGGCGCGCCGTGGTGACCCGCTCGTGCCCGGCCAGGTCGCGCGCCGTGGCGACCGCGTCGAGCCCCGCGCCGCGCAGCAAA